>JBBQRS010000114.1:0-15209 GCA_038214535.1 Anaerolineae bacterium | reverse complement strand
CTTGGTCTGGGTCCGGCTCAAACAGGTCGCCCAAGAGACCGGCCGCACCATCTATCAGGTGAAACACGGCCTCTTATCCGACTATCTGCGGCAACAACTCAAATCGCCGACCATCAAGATGGTCCTTGCGTAAGTCCTATGGTTAAAGGATCGCTGGCCTCCGCGCTGGTTAGCGTTTTATCACACGAAAATATTCGGTGTACAAGCCCATGCCATTCATTACCTCGCTGAGGTCGTCAAAATTCGAGAGGTCTATCGTTGGCAACTATTTCCGAATGATCCTCATGATGCGCAGAGCAATCGGCGCTACTATCAGATCTTTGTGACGCCACTCCGACCGTTACCCCAACCAATATTCAGTAGAAGGCGTCGAAGGATCATTTTCATTCCGACAACATGAGACAAACTAACATTAGCAGCGGAAATCAATGATCTTTATGATGAAAGCTCACTCGAGGACCGGTTGTGGGCCGAATTCAAGCGATGCCAGATAACCGCAGAGAGACAAGAATTCGTGCTTGCCAGGGGCAATGATTACGCGCTGGATTTCGCGGTTTACTGCGCAGAAGGTAAAATTGACGTGGAAACGGACGGCGATTACTGGCACGCGAATCCCGAAAAGGCGGCGCAGGATAACTTGCGCGATAACGACATCGAGACTGCGGGTTGGAAAGTGCTACGATTCAGCAGCTTACAAATTCGGGAACATGCTGCGGATTACTGCGTTGAGACAGTTGCTGAGAATATCAACGCATTGGGTGGGCTGGATGAAGAACGGGTCATTCCAAGAAAGATCAACCTTCAAGGTGACATCTATCAGCCATCACTCTTTGATGACGCATCCTGATTTGCCCTAACCTAACAACTACTTATTATCTGCTATCAGCCATCAGCCATTAGCTATCCGCCATCTGCCAAAAGGGAACCCCATGGACAAACTCACCCAACTCCTATCCACCAACCCCACCATCGTCGGCGACGGCGCGATGGGCACCATGCTCCAGGCGGCCGGGCTGACCACCGGCGGCTCGCCCGAAGAGTGGAACATCTCGCACGCCGACGTGTTGCGCGATATCTACCAGGGCTACGTGGACGCCGGCTCGCAGATCATCACCACCAACACCTTCGGCGGCAACCGCTACCGGCTGGTCCTGCATGACTATCAGGATCGCGTGCGCGAGCTCAACCTGGCCGCGGCCCTGCTGGCGCGCGAAGTGGCCGACGCCGTGCCGCACACGGTTCTCGTCGCGGGCGACATCGGCCCCACCGGCGAGATCCTCTTCCCGCTGGGTGAGCGCCAACCCGAGGACGTGCGCGCGGCCTACGTCGAGCAGGCCGCCGCGCTGGCCGAGGGCGGAGTAGACTTCTTCCTGATCGAAACCATGAGCGCGCTGGAAGAGGTGCAGGCCGCCATCGAGGGCATCCGCGACGCCTCCGACCTGCCCATCGCCGCCACCATGACCTTCGACACCCACTTCCGCACCATGATGGGCATCAAACCCGCGCACGCCATGCAGGCGCTCTACGACCTGGGGATCCGTGTCATCGGCGCGAACTGCGGCAACGGCCCCGCCGAGATCGAGCGCGTCGTCACCGAACTGATCTCCGCGCGCCCCGATGACGTGTATGTCATCGCCCAGTCCAACGCGGGCCTGCCCCAATACGACAACGCCACCAAGCACATCCACTACGACGGCACGCCCGAAGTGATGGCCGACTACGCCCGCAAGATGCAGGCCCTTGGCGTCAACTACATCGGCGCGTGCTGCGGCTCGACCCCCGCGCACATCGCCGCGATCAAGGCCGCCTTGGAATAAGCGGCGAATGATGCAGATTAGGAATTTATTCCGGTAATCACACCATTGTCATTCTGAGTTGCCCATGTCGCCGTGGCGGCATATACCCGCCAAAGAAACTCAGACTTTGTCATGCTGAGCGGGTTTACCCAACAGCGTTCGTTGCGTTAAGACTCCAGCGAAGCATCTCGCGTTGGGAGACCCGCTCAGCATGACACTTCGGACGCTTCCAACCGACGGCGCAGCAGGCTCACTTCGCCACCTTCAACCGTTCGCCCAGCTCCCGCGCCAGCCGCAACAGATCCTCCTGTTGCTCCGGCGCCAGCGAGATAAGGTCCTGCTGAAAACTCTGCCACTGTCCCAGCGCCTGCTCCCACTTGGCGGGCTTCTGCATGGTTCCCAATGCGAGGCCCGGCAGCAACACCAATCCGCTATCGCTTTGCAGCGCCGCTTCTACCATATCCCAGAACGCCGGCGTCTGCTTGGCGTGTTCCCCGCATATCAACAGCGCCGTGGTGACGATGCGCGTGCATTCCGACAGCGCCCGCTCATCGCGGCTCAGCGCCGTCAGGACCTCCGACAATTCGCCTCGCTCTGGGCCTTGCCCCTGCGCCACTGCCTGAAGAATCGCCTCGCGCGCGTTCTGCCACGAGGTCACCGACCCCACCTGTTCGCGCAGTCGGCTCAGCATGGCGTGCGCGCGCGCCGTCGGCGAAAACAGCACCGTCGAGCGCCCCGGCCCACCCGCCTCATCGAGATAATAATGCGCCCGCGCGTAGCCCTTGCGTTCCAACAGCCGCAACATCTCATACGCCGTCGAGCGGCTCACCCCCAGCCGTTCGGCCACCTGCGAATAGTGGATGCTCTCCTCGATCTCCCCGTACAGGTCGAGCAGCTTCTCCACAAACTCAACCTGCCTGTTGGTCAACTCCATATCGCAGCTCCTCTCTCGAAGCCTTGCATCTCAAATCGTTCCATCATTCTACCACGCCGCGCCCCATCCCTTGTCTCCTTGCCTCCTCGCCCCCGAATGTAAGCCCGCTTCTTTGACTTCCTGCTCGCTTATGCTAAAATTAACTTTTGTCACGGCGAGTCGCTGTTTTCTCGCCGACTCTCAGTGTAAACGCGTTGTCGCGGGCGCCAGGGCAACTTGCCCGGCGTCCCCTTTTTTGTGAAGTTCTTTCGTTTCTTACGGATCAGTCCTGCCGCATGCGGCGGGGTCGTCGCATCAAAAGAGTGTCCCTCACTGGAGGCTGCCCATGTCGTTTCAAACTCGTCATTTCGGATGGTTGCTCATCCTCATCCCGCTGGCCCTCGCCGGCTGTAATGCCGCCGCGCCTGCTGCCCAACCGGCCGCCGCGCCCACGCAGACGCCCGCCGTCGTCGAACCGGCCCCCACACCGACCACTTTCGTCATTGCGTCAGGCGATTCCGGGCTTGCCGCCGGCTCGCTGGGGCTTTCCGTGCTGGTCTATACCGGCGACGCCCGCGCGAAGTCACAGGTCGCCGTCATCCCGAAGGTCGCCGGGCAGGTTGTCGCGCTGAACGTGGCCGTAGGCGATAAAGTGAACACCGGCGACGTGCTCGCCGAGCTGGATCACGAAATCCTGGATGCCCAGGTCACCCAGGCCGAGGCCGCCGTCAACGCCGCGCAAGCGATGGTTGGTCAGGCCGAGGCCGGGGTCGCCGCCGCACAGGCTAACTTCAAGCGCGCCCAGGATGGCCCCACCGCGGGCGAGCGTCAGGCCGCCGCCAAGGGGCAGGAAGCCGCCCAGGCTGCCGTAGACCGTATCAAGGCCGGGCCGACCGAAGAAGACCTGGCCCCGATGGTGGCCCAATTCGGGCAGGCCGAGGCCGGGTTGCGGCTGGCGCAGGCCCAGTACGATCAGGTGAAGGACGCGCCTTACATCGGCATGTTGCCCCAGTCTATCCAGCTTGAACAGGCCACGCTGGCCTATCAGGCCGCCAAGGCCATGTATGATAAAGCCGTCAGGGGCGCGACAGACGATCAGGTGAAGGCCGCCGAGGCGCAACTGGCCCAGGCCCGCGCCGCTAACCAGAAGGCGCAGGAAGGCACGCCGCAGTCATCGCTCGACGCCGCGCAGGCCGGTGTGCAACAGGCCGAGGCCGCCCTCACCGCCGCTCGCGCCCAGGTCGCGCAGGCCGAATCGGGGCTGAACATGGCGCGCCTCCAGCGTAGCTATGCCTCCATTGCAGCGCCGATCGCCGGCAGCGTCGCCCAGGTCGGCACGTCCGTCGGCAGCATGGCGTCGCCGCAGTCACCCCAACCGCTGCTTACGCTCGTCTCGCCCGAAGTCGAAGTCGCTTTCGGCATCGAAGAAGGCGCGCTGACGGAAATTGCCGTCGGCGACGCCGTGGAAATCAGCGTGGACGCCTACCCCGGCCGCTCATTCGGCGGCACAGTCGTCCGCATCGCCCCCGTCGTCAACCCTGCCACCCGCACGGTCGAAGTGATCGTGACGCCCGATGACGCCGAAGGCCTGTTGCGACCGGGCATGTTCGCAACCGTTGACCTTACGAAGCTGCGCGCTTCGACGGAGCGCTAACTATGAAACCGTGGGATATTTCGATCAAGCATCCCGTCTTCATCACCATGATCATGCTCGCGCTGGTCGTGGTTGGCGTCATCGCGTATACCGAGATGCCCGTAGACTTCTTCCCCGACGTCTCTTTTCCGACGATGGCGGTCATCACCGTCTATCCGGGCGCTGGCCCCAGCGAAGTTGAAACGCAGGTGACCCATCCCATCGAGGAGGCGATGGTCACCGCGCCGGGGGTAGAAAGCGTCCAATCGCAATCCGCCGAGGGGTACTCGGTGGTCATCGTCAGCTTCGATCTGGACAAAGATACCAAGATCGCCCTGCAGGACATCCGCGAGAAACTCGCCAACGTCCGCAGCGAGCTGCCCGATGATGTCCTCGAACCGACCATCTCGGCCTTCGACCCGTCCTCGCAGCCGATCATGGATATCTCCGTAGCCGTCCAGGAAGGCTCACCCGCGATTGCCAACATTCGCGAGGCCGTCACCGACGAGGTGCTGCCGCGTTTGCAGCGCATCGAGGGCGTGGCCGACGCTACCGTCACCGGCGGGCGTGAGCGCGAAATCCAAGTGCTGCTCGACGCCGATGCGCTCAAGGCGCGCCGCGTCGCTCCGCAGCAGGTCATCAGCACCGTCGTCGCCGAAAGCTTCAGCATCCCCGGCGGCAGTGTCGAGCAAGAGGGGTCCAATCTCCTGCTGCGCACGCCCGGCAACTTCCGGACTGTCGAAGACATCGCCAACCTGCAAGTGCCCACCGCGATGGGGGCCGTGCGCGTGGGCGATCTCGCCATCGTGCAGGACGGCTACAAAAAGCAGGACAAGTTCAGCCGGCTCAACGGCCAGGAGGCGGTCATCGTCTCCGTCCGCAAGCAATCGGGCACGAACACCGTGCAGGTGGCCGAGCGTGTGCGCGAGGGGCTGCACGAAGTCGAAAAAGTCCGCCCCGACCTTAACCTGGTGATCGTCCAGGATCAGTCAAAATTCGTTGAGGAGAGCTTCAACGACGCCATGCGCGAGCTGTTGATCGGCGCGCTGATGGCCTCAGTGGTCGTCTGGCTCTTCTTCCGCAACATCCGCAATACGCTGGTCACCATCGCCGGCCTGCCCATCATCGTCCTCGGCACGTTCGCCGCGATGAACTTCATGGGCCTCACGCTGAACATCGTCTCGCTCCTGGCGCTCTCGCTCTCCGTCGGGTTGATTATTGACGACGCGATCGTCGTGCGTGAGAACATCTTCCGCCATATGGAAATGGGCAAGACCCCGAAAGAGGCGTCCTCCGTAGGCACCGCCGAGGTCGCGCTGCCCGTTATCGCCATGACGTTGACCATTGTCGCCGTCTTCCTGCCCATCGCCTTTACCGGCGGCCTGATCGGGCGGTTCATGAACTCGTTTGGCCTGGTCGTTAGCATCGCCGTCCTCATCTCGATGGTCGAGGCCATGACCTTTGCGCCCATGCTCTCCGCCTACCTGTTCAAGCAGCAGGCGCCGAAATACGAACCCGACGGCGACGAGTTCGAGGCGGAATACAGCGGTGCGATGGGCTGGCTCGACCGCGGCTATCATAAGGTGCTGGGCTGGACGCTGAACCATCGGACCGTCACCCTGGTTGGCAGCGTCGTCATCCTGGCGGGCAGCCTCTTCCTGGCGACCAACCTCAAACCGGCTTTCATGCCCACCGTAGACCAGGGCACCGCCGGCATTGACCTGATCCTGCCCCCCGGCACGGCCATCTCTGAGACCGACGTGTACGCGCAAAATGTGGAAGCGCGCCTCCTGGGCGACGGCACGGTCAGCTCGGTGCTCGCCAGCATCGGCGGGCGTGGCACACCGGAGCAGGCGAGTTTCCTCGTCACGCTCAAGCCCGGCGTCTCTTCTCAGGCCTTCGTGGATACTGCGCGCGCCAACATGGGCGATATCCCCGGCCTCTCCTTCAACCCGCCCAGCTTCACCAGCATGGCGAGCGGTGGCTCGTCGTCGGGCATGATGGGCCGCCCCATCCAGATGACCCTGCAAACCATCGGCGACCCGGACGAGCTGAATCGCTTCGCCGTGAAAATGGCCGGCGAGTTGGAAAAGGTGCCTGGTCTGGTTGACGTGGACGTTTCCTACAAGCCCGGCAAACCCGAAGTGCTGATCGTCGTTGACCGGCGCAAGGCCGCCGACCTGGGCATCAATGTCGGCACGGTCGGCAGCACCCTGCGCACCCTCGTCGAGGGCAGCAACGTCGCGACCTTCCGCGGCGAGGGTACTGAAGCCGACATCCGCGTGCAACTTCAGGAGGGCGACCGCGCCCAGCTCGACCAACTGCTCGATCTGCAAGTGCCGACGCAGCGCGGCTTCGTCCCTCTGCGTCAGATCGCCCACCTCGAGGCCGCCAGCGGTCCCACGCAGTTAACCCGCGTGGATCGCCAGCACTCGGTCGTGATCGGCGCGAACACCGCCGGTCGCCCCGAGGCCGATGTCGTGGCCGATGCCACCGCCGTCATGGACGCCACGGTCTTCCCCGCCGGCGCGTCCTACCAACTCACCGGCCAGCAGGAGATGCAGAGCGACGCCTTCCGCTCGATGGGCCTCGCGATGCTCCTCTCCGTGGTCTTCGTCTACATGGTGCTGGCCTCGCAGTTCGGCTCGTTCATCCAGCCGTTCATCATCATGTTGGCCCTGCCTCTGGCGATCATCGGCGGCCTGCTGGCGCTGCTCGTCTTCAACAAACCACTCGACATGACCGCGCTGATCGGCCTGATGCTGCTCATGGGCGTGGTTGTCAAAAACTCGATCCTGCTCGTGGACCTCACCAACCGGTTGCGACGTGAGGAAGGCATGGGCCGCGATGAGGCCCTGATGCACGCCGGCCCCATCCGCCTGCGCCCGATTCTCATGACCACCCTGGCCCTGATCCTGGGCATGTTGCCCGTGGCGATCGGCCTCGGTTCCGGCAGCGACTTTCGCCAGCCCATGGCGCTCGTCGTCATCGGCGGCCTCATCACCTCCACCCTGCTCACGCTGGTGGTCGTGCCCACCGCCTACAGCCTCGTCGAGGGCGGCCTGGAGCGCCTGCAAACCTCGCGCGCCGAA
The DNA here is from genome assembly GCA_038214535.1 of Anaerolineae bacterium. Taxonomy (GTDB): domain Bacteria; phylum Chloroflexota; class Anaerolineae; order CG2-30-64-16; family CG2-30-64-16; genus JBBQRS01. Next base: position 7,775 of record JBBQRS010000114.1, on the reverse strand, counting down.
CGGCAGGCCCGCCCCAAACCCAAACGCGGCAAAGAAACCGCCGAACCCGTCCCCGCGGAATAATTAAGCTTCACCACGAAGAAACGAAGGAACGAAGAAAAGGAAGCAAGGAGACAAGTAAACAAGTAGACAGGTAAACAAGGCACATCCTTGCATCTACCTTGTTTACTTGTCTATCTGCCTCCTTCTTTTCTTCGTTCCTTCGTTTCTTCGTGGTGAATCCTGGTGTTCTTGGTATCCTGGTGGTAAACAAAAAACCTTCCTTTGTGGTGAAATCCGCTATCGAACCAGCACCCTTTCCAGCAGGATGGCGTCGTCGCGCGCCGGTTGTTGCATCCCACCTCGCACCGCCAGGCGTTGACCGGTTTCCGCACTATAAAGGCCGACCAATAGTTGATACGGGCCGCCAGGAGGCACGGCGAGCACGTGTTCATCCGCAACGACCTCGCCGGCCAGCCAGGTCTGCGTGGTAGCTTCACCGTTAGCCGGTTCAGTATCTTGTTGCGCGACGATGCGCCCGGCTTCATCAACCACATGCACAAACACCTTATAGCGCTCGTTTATCCGCTCCACCGCTTGCCAGTATAACGTCAGATGAAATTCATTTGCCCCATCACCGGCTTGATCCAGGGTATACCCGTGCAATGCGATATCCTGCCCCAACTTGATGTCCAACGGATGATCCATCACCGGCAACTCATATGTTCGGGGTCGTGACTCCACCCTGACTGTGGCGAGCTCATTTGGCTCGGTAGTTGTGCCGTCAGGTGAAACCAGCGCGATGCGCAACTGATAATCCCTAGCGGCGACTTCAGGATCAAGCGTAATAGGATAGCGTTCACCGACGATCTGACCTGCCTGCCAGGTGTCCGGCGACGCGACGCTCAGCGGCTGCAACGAGCTGAAGACTGCCCGACCGGCATCGTCAATCAACTCAATCCGCACCTGATAGGGCTGAGTCGGCGAGCGCAAGGCAGTCCACCAGAGGCGAAGCACGCCCTCCGATTCTGGCCGCAAGGGATCCGGCTCGACGCCATAGCCGACCAACGCGAGTTCTTCTGAGAGCGGGATGTCGAGAGGCACCGGGATAGCAAGAGTGGCGGGGTCTGGCGGCGGCATAGCGCCCAGCACGTTAATCTTTGCCAGGATGACGCTTGGCTGCTCACCGGCCAATACGATCGCGCCGGTTTCCGGATCATAGACAACTAGCGTGTACTCATACATACCCGGCGGCAAATCGGGCGGCAACCGGACGTCCTGGCGATCTATGCGTGTCTCGCCGCGCCGCCAGCGCTCAGGGACATCGCACACAACTCCATTGACGCGCGGCCAGTCGTCGGTGGACGCCCATTGACGCCCGCTGGCATCCACCAAGCGCCGGCTGAACTTCAGTGGCGGGCCGTCTTGCAGCGGCGTCCAATAGATTGTCACGCCAACGGCGTCGCCAGCCCGCAAGGTGCTCTCACCATCGCCCACAAACCTGCCCGAAATCGGAGCGCTGTTGAGCCTCAAGTACGGCTCGAAAACTACCTCCTGCGCGCGCATACACTGGCGAAGTTCATCAAGCGTGAATCCACTTGCTGCGCACCCCTTCAATCTCGTCGTGAATGACGCCAGGGTCGCCCTCTCGGCCTCAAAACCCGGCGAATGTTGATACTGGCAATTGTAACTGAGAACAAAGTCAACTCTCTGCAAGGCGACGACGGATTGAATCACAAGTGTGCTGCCGACGAAGAAGACCAGCAGAGAACGCCGGGGGGTCGCAGCAATCAACAGGGCGGCTGGAATGGGGAACAACACCGCCAGATAAATCCACAAGCGCGACGTCTCGCCGCGATTGATGCCCAGGAACAGCACAGCGGTAAACGTTGCCAGCAGTCCCATGACAAAAGCCGTGTCCATGGTCCAGCGTCGGCCGACCCCTTTCGCTGCCCACCATTGATGGAAAAGCCGCGCGACCCCATATGCGAAAATGATCACCAGGGGCGTCCCGGCCGCGTAGAAGAACTCTCGCATGTTCGCGCCTATCCATGGCCAGTAGCCCCGACTTTCAGCCAGATTGAAAGCGCCCGCTTCCGTCAGCACCGCACTGAATGCCCCTACCAGATCGAAATCGAACAAGACAAAGAAGGCCACATAGACGCAAAGAAAAGCCAGGAAAGGATACAACAACAATCGGCCGACATCTTCTTTGGAAAGCTGTCCTTCCTTGGTGGCGACAAGAAGGATTGCCATGAAGATTAGCCCGGTCGCCAACGGGGATGGCTCAAACAGAATCAACATGTACAGGGCGCATCCCAATAACCAGAGCCATACGCCGCGCTTGCTATCCATGTACACGACGAACAAATACAGGCAGAGCAGCATCAACACGGGAGTCACCGTGTTGAGGATAGGAAAGAAAAAGAACCGGCTCGGGACCAGTGCATACAAGATCAATGCATACAGGGCGACCCATGGATCGCCGAATAGCCGCCTGCATATGCCGTAAAGCAACAACGCGCCCAGGGTTGAAAGCGCGATAATTGCATAGCCCATGATTCTGGGATCTGAAGTGAAAGGTTCGAGTAGCTGGAACAAGAGCGTTTTGCCCGGCATGTTCCCTTCAACATGCATTGGCGATGACGGATCCAGGACCTTGTATCGTGCCAGCGTTTCGATGGGCGAATCGCGCAGGGCCGCCGAATAGAAGCCGTTAGCCTGGTCGCTACCGCACCAACGCATCCAGGGGCACTGGATAGATATCATGGATCAGGAACTGGATCAGAAGGACGCCGAGGAAGCAGCCGAACACCGTAGTCCGTTCATGGCTGGCAATGCGCCCGCTGCCGATGAGCGCAGACGCGCCGAGCAATGCCAGGACCACAACCACAATCCATAGCGGCGCGGATGTTGTGGGGTGATATGCGTAGACCCAATGGCCAGACTCTGAACCAAAGACAAACTGGCGCGCACAAACCAGGCCGGCCATCACTAAACCAATCAGGCAGGCAATCAGGATCACGAGCGTGTTCCGAAAGGGATGGGAGATCATCTGTATTATGGGGTCACCACGAAGGAACGAAGGAGCGAAGAAAAGGATTTAAAATCTTCGTCTCTTCGTTCCTTCGTGGTAAAAAATTCTTCTCTTGGTGTCCTTGGTGTGCTTGGTGTCTTGGTGGTAAAAACTCACCAGATCACCGCAGTCGGGTAGCGCGCGATCTCGCGGTCGCCGGTGAGGATCGGTAGGTCTTCCAGCCGGCTCTGCGCCACCAGCAACCGGTCAAACGGGTCCTGGTGGATGGGGGGCAGTTCGGCGACGTGCAGCGCATGGCTGATCTGGATCGGCAGCGCCTGGAAACCGTAGTGCGCCATGCGCGCGGCGACGTAACGCTCCGGCGGCTCCGGCAGCTCGATCCGCCCGCGCGCATACTTAATGGCGATCTCCCACGCGCTGGCCGCGCTCAGGAAGATCTCGTTCGCCCCGTCCGCAAGAATGCCGCGCGCCATCGCAGAGAGCTGCGGATCATCCATGTTCCACCACAGGAACGTATACGTATCCAGCAGCGCCCTCACAGATCGAACTCCGGCAGGGGCGCAGCGAAGTCCGCCGCGATGATCACTTTGCCGGCGTCAATCCCCGGCACGCGTTTATCGGGCGCTTCCGTGATCGGCTTAAGCAACGCAATCGGCTTCCCCGCCTTCGCAATGATGATCTCTTCCCCGTTCATCACCCGCTGCAGCAGCTTTGACAATTGCGTCTTCGCCTCATGAATATTCACCGTAGTCATCATTCACCTCTTGCCTGAATGATAAACTAAGTCCTGAACTAAGTCAATGAGGTTCCACCACGAAGGAACGAAGAAACGAAGAAAGAAAAGATTTAAAAACTTCGCTCCTTCGTTCCTTCGTGGTGAAGAATTCTTCTTCTCTTGGTGTGCTTGGTGTTTTGGTGGTCAATCTCTACCCCAGCCGCGCGAGTTCCGTTTCGATGATGCGCCGTAGGATCGCCACGCTGCACGCGTACGTCGCGTCCACCCCGAAGTAGCTCAGGCTCTTGCTCAGCAGCGTCTGCCGCCGGCTATACGGCGTATCCGACGCGTAGTGCAGCAGCCCAATGTCATACGGCGCGTTGATGAACAGGTTGACGATCTCGTTCACCGGGAAGCGCTGCGGGTAGATATCCTCATACACCGCGCTCAGATACGGCCCCGCCTCCATCTCCAGGTCGGTGTAGCCCTCGCGGTAGAACACCCCCAGGAAATCGCGGTTTTGCAGGAACGTCCCCCGCACCGTCACTGCCTTCTGGTTATCGAACACCGTGCCGAAATGCAGATACTCCGCCACGTCTTGCGATGTGAAGCAGTTCTTGAACAGGAACGTGTTGCGCGAGTGCTCGTCATACACCACGTTCGGGATCATCACGTCGCCTACCCGCCCGTTGAGCGTCGCCGCCTTCCCCATGATGTACGCGCCCATCAGGTCCGCCGTGCTGGTGGCGATCTGCGACAACAGGTGATATGCCGCAAACCCCAGCGGGTAGTCCACGTTGACGATCAGCGCCTTGCTCTCGCGCAGCCGCTCGACCCCCGGCATCAGGATGCGCGAGTCGAAAATCGCCGGGTTGCAGCGGCTCAGGTCAATCACCTGCGCGCTGATGTCCAGCGCAAAAGGCTCGACGAAGCGCCGGATGCCCGCCTCCTGCTCCATCGCCGTCCACGCCTCTTGCGCCTCCGGGTGCGCCGCCAGATAGCTGCGCCCCACGTAGTAGAGCAGGTTGGCGCGCGAGCCATCGTCCGCCAGATCGGCCAGCCGGGTCCACTCCGCCGCCAGCCCCTCCGGGTCGCGCGCCAGCACGTACTGCTCCAACGGCTCGCGCCGCGCCACGGCCCCGCCCGAAAGCAGGTTCGGCAGGCTGTGCGGGTTGCTCGACACGAAGTAGACCGGCCTCGTGGTCAGATCGGTCTCGCCCACCGCCTCCACCAGATCCTCCCACCAACTCTCCACCGCTCGCCGGTAGTCGTTGAACCCACTCGCCAGCAGGTTGATACGCAGGTCCATCTCGTGCGCGGCCACCGCCTGCCAGCGCGCGTCCCAGTCCTTCGCCCACGCCTGCCGCAAGCGCTCCATATCCTCGTCATTGATGCCCAGCGCCGTTTGAAGTTCCGTCGCGTGCTCGCTCGCCTTCACCCGTCCCGCCGCCAGGTCTGCGCCAAGCTGGATGCTGTCCAGCGCCCGGTGCAGCTTGTTCCACTCGATCTGATAGGCCGTCAGCATCGGGATCAGGTCATCAATGTCCGACACGCTGGTGACGAACGCCGCCAGCGTGTCCTTCCCGTCGAACAGCATCCGTCGCCGCCGCGCCGCCGCGTCTGCGCGCTGCCACGTCTCCGTCTCTGTCATCCCCGCCCGCATGAACACATCTTCGCCCTGCCCCATCACTACGCGCTTCACCCGATCCATCACCCCCGGCAGTCGCAGCGCCGCATAGATGAACGCCCCCGCGTCGAACTCCGTCGCCTCCGCCTTCATGTGCAGGCTCGACTTCATCCCCTCGTGCGTCTCCTCCAGCGAGCGGATGCGCACGTCGCCGGAACTGCGCAGCAACGAGTAATACGTGCGGATATAGAGTTCGATGCCTTCGCTGGTGGTTTCAGGTACGGTGCGGATCATAGCTTCACTCCAGTTGAGCGTGTTTACATAATCGTGACAACATAAGAAGAGCTTCTATGCGATCTTATCACAATTCAGGGGAGACGCCGCAAATCGCGTGCGGAATGTAGGGGCAAAGCGTTCCCCATCTGTTCCAACTAATTGGTTACTGCCGCGCCAGCGGGCTTATACTTGGGGCATGAATACACCAACCGATAGCCTTGCCCCCGTTGTGAACAATGCAGGTGTGGCGGCTCCAGAGCTGATCGGCGATGTTGAAAAGTTTCTGTGCGCTGCCATCAGCCAGTTGGAACCCGAGCCTGGCGTCCGGCCGCCACATGCCGGGCGGCCGCGCATCTTGCCGGCCCTGTGCTTGTGGTCGGGACTGCTGGTCTGCGTGCTCAAAGGTTTCAGTAGCCAACTCGAAGTGTGGCGCTTGCTCAATGTGCACGGCCTGTGGTCTTATCCGCTCTTCGGCGTGAGCGATGAAGCCATCTATAAACGCATGGCGGCCGCGGGCACCAGTGCGCTGGAGCGCTTGTTCAGCCAAATCACGGCGTTGCTACACGTGAGGCTGACGCCCTATGGGCGGCAAGACTTGGTACCCTGGGCGCAGGAAGTCTTTGCGCTCGACGCCACGACCCTGGATCAAGTTGCCGGCGCTGCGCGGGTTGCCCGCCGGCGATGACCGCCTGCTCCCGGGCAAAGTCGCCGGTTTGTTCGATATCCGCCGCCAACTGTGGCGCCGCATCCAGTACATTCGCGAGCCCCATGAAAACGACAAGGTGGCGGCACCCGGTCTGGTCGCTGATCTACCCCAGGGCAGCATGATCCTGGCCGATCTGGGCTACTTCGCCTTTGCCTGGTTTGATGCTCTGACCGCTGCCGGCTACTGGTGGGTCTCACGCTTGCGGGCCAAGACCAGCTACACGATCATCCATACCTTCTATCAGGAGGCCGGCGTCCTGGATGCGGTGGTCTGGCTGGGCGCTTACCGGGCTGATCGCGGGCTGCATGCCGTCCGCCTGATCCGGATCCAACTGGGTGACCGGGCCTATACCTATATCACCAACGTGCTCGACCCGCACCAATTGTCTGCCGTTGACATTGCCCGCCTGTATGGCCGGCGTTGGGATATCGAAATGGCCTTCAACCTGGTCAAAACCCACCTCAACCTGCACCTCTTGTGGTCCGGCAAGACCAGCGTCATCCTGCAGCAGGTCTGGGCCGTCTTGATCACCTCCCGGATCGTGCATGCCCTGCACCTGGAAATCGCCCATCGCGCCGGGGCCGATCCCGATGAGGTCTCCCTGGCCCTTCTCGTGCGCTACTTGCCGATCTTTGCCCAAGATGGCCGCGACCCCGTGGCCGCCTTTGTCGAGCATGGCCGCGCCGCCTTTTTCATCCGGCCTTCCCGGCGTATCAAGCGCCAGGTGCCTTGCGTGCCACCTGACCACATCATACCGCTACCGCTCGAGGTGGGTCTCGTCCGCACGCCGCGCCATCCGCAACGCAAATGCGGCCGTGGCGAGGCTCGCCAATAATTAGTTGGAACAGATGCAGGAACGCCTTGCCCCTACTGGTTGGCGCGCATCCCGCCGAGAGCATATAATCGGAGTCACATGGACAATAAACCGGCTCGCAACCGCTATCCCGTCGCCGTGCACCTGTTCTTCTACCAGGACGACCGCGTGCTATTGCTGCGACGATTCAACACCGGCTGGGCAGACGGGAAATACAGCGTCCCGGCGGGTCACGTCGAGGCCGGCGAATCCGTGTCAGCGGCGGCCATCCGCGAAGCCGGTGAGGAGCTTGGCATCCGCCTGACGCCGGACGCGCTGGAAGTGGTTCATGTGATGCACCGCAAATCCGACGATGAACGGGTGGACTTCTTTCTCCGAGTTAACCGGTGGTCAGGCGTCGTCACCAACCGAGAGCCACATAAGTGCGACGATCTCGCATGGTATCCGCTCGATGCCTTGCCGGATGCGATCATTCCATACGTGAGTCCCCTGAAAGAAGGGGCTGTTTAGCAATCGTAACTCAGCGTGTGGGCCGCGCATGGCGGGAATACAAGGCGCAGAACTGTGGCCAAGGCGTCAGAAAAGGGCGCTGTCAGGGCGGATTCATGGCTGCGTTGCACT
>JBBQRS010000113.1:0-15302 GCA_038214535.1 Anaerolineae bacterium | reverse complement strand
TCGAGGGCCAGGGTGCGGCTGAGTGAAACGATGTATGCCTTGGTGGCGCAGTAGAGCGCGCTGCCGGGCAGGGTGATGAAGGCAGCCAGCGACGCGACGTTGATGATCCCACCTGCGCGGCGTTGGGTCATGCCGGGCAGCGCGGCGCGACAGAGGCGCGTGGTCGCCGTGACGTGCAGCGCAATCATCGCCTGCTGCGCCTCCGGCGGCTCCTCGATGAAGAAGCCCGCGCCACCGACCCCCGCGTTGTTCACCAGCAACCCCAGCTCCGGCAACGCCTCGATGCGTCCTGCAATATCTTCCAGGATCGCCGCGTCGGTCAGGTCGGCGGGCCACACCTCAATACCCACGCCCCAACGGTCGGTCAACTCGCTCGCCAGGGCGCGTAGCCGCTTCTCGCGCCGCGCGACCAGGATGAGATCAACGCTGCGCTGCGCCAGCTCGCGCGCAAACGCCGCACCCAACCCGCTGGACGCGCCGGTGATCAGCGCGGAAGATGGTTGGACCACGAAGGCGCGAAGGGACTGGAAGGCCGCGAAGCGCGAAGATCGCGAAGGGTAGATGCGTGTCGTCTCGGGTTCTTCGCGTCCTTCGTGCTTCGCGTTCTTCGCGTAACTTCGTGACTTCGTGTTCCAAACGTCCGTCATCGCGGCGCGTGCGGGGCCTGCCACATGGGCGATTTGTGGCAATGCACGAGCTGCCAGCCGCCCTCGCGATGGTGAAACACCCGCGTCTCATTGTGCTGCGTATGATGCACCCCGGCGGCAGTCGTGTAGCGCATCAGCAGGGTGTAGGTGACGATGACGATGTCGCCGTAGAACTGCACCTGCGGCGAGAGCACCTCGTGTTCCACCTCGTAAAGCTCACCGGCGGCGCGGCGGGTCTCGGCGGCGCGGGCGTTGGCCGCCGTCTCGCGCAGGTGGAAGTCCAGCCCGTCAATGCGCTGCGTGCTGATGTACCATTCGTAGAAAGTCACGTCTTTGCCGGTGGTCGCGCGATAGGTCTCCAGATCGCCGGCCCAGATGCTACGCAAATGTCGGTCGAGCAGATCGAGGATTTCGGTTGGGTCAGACATCATGCCTCCGGAGTGCAATTTGGGTCAGTTGCGTGGGGTGTCGTGCTATGCTATTATACCACCGACCCGAAAGATGACCGGGGTCACAGACTTTGAAAGTCCCATGCCTGCCCCAATCATGCCATGAGCTTACGGAAACTTGTCCTGTGCTTGTTTTCTCCACTGCTGCTCCTGGCGCGGGGCGATGCGGTTTCCGCTCAATCGGGCATCCCCTGGGTGCGCATCGCCGCCGTGAATGGCGAAAGCCTCGCCGAACTGCCACTTGGTGACCCGGTGGTCGTCAGCGCGCTTGAGTCGGTCGAGCTCGTCGGCGGCGATGACCTCACCCCGCCCGACCAACTCGTCTACCTGCTCCAGCTCGTGCCCGTGGACGCGCCCGGCGCGATCCTGCGCGACCCCGTCGCCAGCATCGGCGCGCCCCTCATCACCGCGTACCGCAACGAGCCGTTGCCGCCGGGACGCTACGTCCTGCGCGCGCAGACGCGTGACGCCGATTTCAACTACTCGCAAATGCACGAAGTTCCCGTGGAGGCGTCAACCGGGGCCGTCGCCACGTTCGATCCGGCAGCCATCCCCTGGGGCGCGATTGCGCTCGCATTGTTGCTCGGCGCAGCGTTGGGCGCAGCGAGCATGTGGGCGTGGTCGAATCGCAAGGGCGCACGCAACGGCGTGGCCGACCGGAGCGTGCGCGAGGAACTGGCGTTCGAGCGCCATTTCAACCCCTACATCTCCGGGGAACCGGTGCGCCGCCCCGAGATGTTCTTCGCGCGCCGCGATCTGCTGAATCGGATCGCCGGCGGGCTGCACCAGAACAGCGTGATGATTCAGGGTGAGCGCCGCATCGGCAAGACCAGCCTGCTCTATCAACTGGCCGACCTGCTGCGTACTACGGACGATCCCGAATGGGCGTTTATTCCCGTGATGATAGACCTGGAGGGGACGCCGCAGGAGTATTTCTTCCATCTAATGATGGATGCAACCCTCGACGCTGCACGCGGCTATCTGCCGGACGAGAGGCCGACGCTTTACTTCCACACAGTTCCGGCGGCGCAGTACTCGGACCGCGATTTCACCGCCGACCTGCGCGCCTTACTCGATGCGCTCAAACCCGTGACGGCCCCACATCTCCCGCGGCTGGTGCTGATGCTCGACGAAGTGGATGTGATCAACGGCTACGATACCCTGATCCAGCAGCAGTTGCGGCGCATCCTCGTCAGCGAATTATCCGAGAATGTGGGCGCGGTGGTCGCAGGCGCATACATCAGCAAGGCTTGGATGCGGGAAGAAAGCCCCTGGTACAATCTGTTCTACGAGATCGCGCTGGAGCCGTTCTCCGATGCAGAAGCCCGACGGCTACTCATCGAACCGGTGCAGGGCATTTATGAATGGGACCCGGAGGCGCTGGACTACCTGATAAACCTGGCCGACGGGCGACCGCACCGTTTGCAACAACACGCGCTCGCGGCGGTGAACCACATGCTGGCAGCGCGGCGACTTCGCATCACGCTGGCCGATGTGGAAGCGGCAGCAGAAGCCATCCGCAAGACGCGCGGGGATGCTCAGGAATCGCAGCCCCCTATGTAAGACTGTGTTTCCGGGTTCTTCGACCATCCCCTCAAAAGCGCTTTTCGTAAATGCGATAAGTTTGCACTTTATGTGCGCCCAGCGACTTAAGCGCGCGCAGGGTGGGCGCGTCTTCCGCGGGGATCGGCGCGCAGAGGACTTCCGGCGCGCCGATCCGATGGGCGCGAAGAGCGGCCGCGGCATAGAGATCGCGCAGCCCGGACTCCGCGTCCGGCGCCTCAGGCGCGCCCACGGACAGGGCCAGCAACCGTCCTCCACGGCTCTTGAACAAACGCCCCGACAGACCCCGGACACGCGTGGCCCCACCGGCGTTCGGAATCAGGATCAACCCTGCCGCTACGTTGCCGCTGACATCCATCATCGTGAGGCCAAACGCGCCCGGATTCGCTGCAACTACGGCGCGCTGAAATGCCGGCGCGCCCGCCACAAACTGCGCCCAGGCTTCAGGTTCTTCTTTCGGGCTGACGACGTTGACCGGATCATGGGAGACTGCTGAAGCATCTGCCGACAGAATGAAAGCATATGTCTCTGAAACAGGTTCATAGCCCGCGTGCTCGATCATTTCGGGATAGTAGGGCGCGTTGTAGGGTAGAAATGGGCCGGAGGAAACGTTAAATCCGTCCACCAATAGGCCCGCCGCGCGGCGGGTATCGAGGCTGAATGGCCCACGGATGGCCTCGACCGGGTCGCGTTCCATCAGCCCGAATTCCGCAGCCTCGATCAACGCCTCGCCCACCTCCGGATTGTTGGCAACCTCGAACATCCCGAAGTGGGCGACTGCTTCGCCTTCGGCGTCCCTGCTGCGCCACACCGCAATGCCGCCAATGATCTCATCACCGACGACGCCGTTGCGCGCCTCAGCCACAAACAATTCGACGGGCGTTTGTTGCAGAGATGGGTTGTGCCCGGGTGAGAGGATGCGCGTTGCGTGGCGGCGCGACGGCGGCGACCAGTAACGGTCGCCGCGATAGATGCGCCACGGCAACTTTGCCAGCTTGCGCCGGTCGCCGCCAGGCCCGGCCTCCCGGACCACGTAGATCAATTCGTCGGGTTGCCGGGGCGAAAACAGCCCGGGGACATAAATATTGGTCATCACTACCCGCCGGTGAGGTCCTTACCGCTCCGCAGGGTAATCAGCGCCGCCTGCGGGCGCACCCCAAACCGCAGCGGGATGCTCTCGCCCAGCCCCCGGCTGACGAACATGCGCGCCCGGCCGCGCCGGAACCACCCCGCCGGTTCCTGACGCGTCAGGTGCGTCCCCTGGGTGTGGGCCACACCAACCAGTGGGACCTTAATTTGGCCGCCATGGGTGTGACCGCATAACACCAGATCGGCGCGTTCAATGGCGGGGTCGAGGAAAATGTCCGGGTTGTGCGCCAGCACGATGAGCGGCGCGCTGATAGGCACATCGGCCAGAGCCTGAGCCAGGTCGGGCGCGCCTTCGTTGATGTCATCCACGCCTGCGATCCACAATTCCCCGCCGGGGATCTGCACGGGCGTGGCGCAGTTCACCAGCGGGTTGGCCCCGACCTCGTATAACTGGCGGTGCATCGCGGGAACGTCGTTGGCGGCGACCGGCAGGCGCACCAGATCGTTGCGCAGCACTTTGCCGATGAAGTCCGCGATCCGGCGCGCCGATTCGCCCAACTGCGCGATGGAAAGCGTGGCCCCGCCCGCCTCCTGCCAGGTCTGATCGAAGACGCCCCACACCGAATATTCGGCGTAATCATGGTTGCCGGGGACGCTGAACGCACCCCAGCGTGGCTGTAATTGGCGGATGAGCCGCAGGGCGGTGGGGAACCCGCCCACGTCATGTACCAGGTCACCGGTCAGTGCGAGGATGTCGTATTGTTCCGGCTCGAGCAGTTCCAGCAAGCGCACGATCTTGCGTTCCTGCACGGCGTCATCCGCGCGGAAGTGGAAATCCGAGAGATGCAAAATGGTCACGCCGCCGGGGGGTAACCCTTGGGCGTCGGTCGTGACCGTGTAACGTGAAAGCTCGACCTGCACGCGTTCGACGTAGTGAGCGTAAAGCAGCGCTGCCGTCCCCGCTCCGGCCAGCCCGCCAATCCATCGTGTTCGCATATTCCTCATGTCCGTTGCTTTTGTTTTCCGCCCCCCGTTATAACATGGTTTACGCGCCCCGGCAACGCTGCTGCGTTTTTTTGTTGTGCTATAATCAAGAGGCGGCCATGGATTATTGGTCACAGATGCACGGATTCGGTTTGTACGGGGTAAGGAGACCGCCATGTTGCTTAATCTGAAAGAATATCATCGTCCCGCATCGGATCCCATTCCGGAACGATCCTTCGATCGCGTGCTGACCTTATTGGCGCGCCCCGAAGTTCGCACTGTCGTGCTGGCGGGCGGCGATACCTTGCTGGCTTCAGCGGACGATTCGATCAGAGCGGTCGTGGATTTGCAATCTCTCGACTTGAATCATCTGGCGCAGGATGCTGCGGAAGGTGCGCTGCGGATTGGCGCAATGGTCACGCGCGCTGCGTTGGCGCAGGATGAGACGGCATGCGGGCTGAGTTCCGGCGTCCTGTCTGAGGGCGCAGGACATTGGGGCGGCAACGTGCAGCGCAACCGGGCGACGGTTGGCGGCGCGGTGGTGGTCGCGCAGTCCAATGACCCGCTGCTGCTTGCGCTATTGGCCTGTGACACAACGGTCAGACTCTACACGCAGGCAGGTTATCTAATGCTCGGTCTGGCCGATTTCCTGTCACAACGGTCGCGCATCTTGGCAACGCCTGCCCTCGTGGTCGAGCTACGAGTTCCGCTCGGCGCACCGGCGCAACGCGGTGCGCTGGCCTACGTCGCGCGCACCGCGTCCGATGCACCAATCGTCGCGGCGTATGCGGTGGTGGAGGCTGCGGAGGGGCGTTGCGTCCGCGCCCGGTTGGCGTTGGGCGGCGTGGCTGACCTGCCGCTGATAGCGAGCGGGGCGATGGCGCGGTTATCCGATCACCCATTGACGCGTACGGCGATTGCCGAAGCGGCTTCCCTGGCGGCGCGCGATCTTACTCCTCCCGGCGACTACCGCGGATCATCCGAATATCGGCGTGCGATGGCGGAAGTCCTGTCCACACGCGTTCTGCGACAGGCCGCGGCCCTGACGGCATAAGCGGAGCATCATCATGGAAATCAACATCATTTTGAACGGTGAGCAGGTAGCACTTGAGGCCCCCGCCAACGAGACGCTGCTGGATACCCTGCGACGCTGTGGCGTGTTCAGCGTCAAGCACGGCTGCGAAACGGGCGAGTGCGGCGCGTGTACCGTCCGCTTGGACGGTCTGCCCGTGACCTCATGCACGTTACTGGCCGCTCAGGCCGACGGTCATCGCGTGGGAACGGCTGAGGCGCTGGGCGAGCACCCCGAACAGGGTTGGAAGCATACCGATGGGTTGCACCCGTTGCAACAGGCTTTCATCGAGACCGGCGCGATCCAGTGTGGCTATTGCACACCGGCCCAACTGTTGGCAGCGCAGCAGCTTCTCGAACAGACTCTCAATCCCAGCGAAGCCGAAGTGCGCGAGGCGCTTTCTGGCGTGCTGTGTCGCTGCACGGGTTATGTCAAGCCAGTTGCGGCCGTCCTCCGGGCCGCGGCGCAGATGCGCGGCGAGAACGTACCTCCTTCGGGTAGGCGGCTGGCTCCCCCGATCAACATGATGGAACTGCCTACCGTTATGCTCGATGAGCCGCCCGCGGATTACGCGGAACCGGATACACAAACTACCACCGTTTTGCCAAAGGTTTCTGTGGCGCGTAGTGTTGAGACGCAACATGTGGGCGCGCCTGAGCCGAAGGTGGACGCCGTCAAACTGGTGCAGGGCAAGCCCGCCTTCGTGGCCGATGTGGAGATGCGCGGCATGTTGGTCGGTAAACTGTTGCACAGTCCCATCGCGCACGGCTACATCAAGCACATTGACGTGAGCGAGGCGCGCGCTCTGCCCGGCGTCCATGCGGTGCTAACCTATCAGGATGTGCCGCGCGTCGTGCATTCCACGGCGGGCCAGTCCGATCCGATCCCAGGCCCGCTCGATTTCGTCAGCCTGGATCGTAAGATGCGTTTCGTGGGCGACCGGGTGGCCGCGGTGGCCGCCGAGACCGAAGAGATCGCCCAGCGCGCCCTAGCGCTGATCGAAGTGGAATACGAGGAACTGCCCTTCATCCTCGATCCACGCGACGCCATGCAGCCGGGCGCGCCGATCATCCACGACGAGCCGGATTACGTACCGTTCGACGAATGCGACCCGACGCGCAACGTCGCCGCGCACATCCACATCGAGCTGGGCGACGTGGATGCCGCGATGCAGGCGGCGGATCACGTCTTCGAGGCGGAATACGAAGTGCCGCGCGTCCAGCAGACCCCCATCGAGCCATTCGTCTGCATCACGCACTGGGATTCGGACGACCGGATGGTGATCCGCACCAGCACGCAGGTGCCATTCCACGCGCGGCGCTTGCTCGCGCCGGTGCTGGGGCTGCCGGTAAAGCGCATCCGTGTCATCAAGCCGCGCATCGGCGGCGGCTTCGGCAACAAACAGGAAGTGCTAATCGAGGATATCTGCGCGCACCTGACCATTGCGACGGGCCACCCGGTGAAGCTGGAATACACGCGTGAAGAGCAGTTTGTCGCCTCCACCTCGCGCCACCCGATGATCGTCCGCATGCGCACCGGCGTCATGGCCGACGGCAGCATGGTCGCCAACGAGATGCGCGTGCTCAGCGACACGGGCGCATACGGCAACCACGCGCTCACCGTCACCGGCAACACCGGCCACAAGTGCATGTCGCTCTATCCCGCCAACCGCGGAGCCGACGGCGCGTCGCACATCCGCTTCGTCGCCGACGTGGTCTATACGAACAAGCCGACCTCCGGCGCGTATCGCGGTTACGGCGTGCCGCAGGGCTTCTTCCCGTTGGAAAGCCACATGGAGCACATCGCGCGCGCCCTCGGCCTGGACCCGCTGGAGTTCCGCCTGATGAACGTGGTGCAGGCCGGCGAGGAGCATCCCATGTCGAAGGCGTGGAGCGAGGGGCGCGAGGCGCACCCGGAATTGATTCGCACCAACGCGATCACCGAATGTGCGCGCATCGGCGCGGAGATGATCGGCTGGGGAAATAAGCGAAGGAGGAGCGGAGGAGCGGAGGAGCAGAGGAGGGGCGTCGGCATGGCGCTGGTGATGCAGGGCACGGCGATTCCGAATCTCGACATGGGCGCGGCCAGCATCAAGATCAACGATGACGGCAGCTTCAACCTGCTGGTCGGCGCGACGGACCTGGGTACCGGCTCGGACACCGTGCTGACGCAAATGGCCGCCGAAGTGCTGGGTTGCCCGCCGTCCGACTTCATCACCTACTCGTCGGACACCGATTTTACGCCCTTCGATAAGGGCGCATACGCCAGCAGCACGACCTACATCTCCGGTGCGGCGGTCGTCGAGGCGGCGCGCGTGGTGGCCGGGCAGATCAAGGCGGTCGCGGGCCGGATGCTCGACGTTCCGCCCGATGAGATCGTGCTGGCCGAACGGCAGGCCTGGGCCGCCGATGGGCGCGGCGTCACGCTGGCCGAGGTCGCGCTGGAGAGCCTGCATCATGGTTCGCAGCATCAGATCATGGGCGTCGGCTCGTTCGTCAGCCCCGACAGCCCGCCGCCGTTTGCCGCACAGTACGCGGAGGTCGCCGTGGACACCGAGACGGGTCAGGTGACGGTAGAGAAGCTGGTGATGGTGCTCGATTGCGGCATGATCGTCAACCCGACCACCGCGACGGGCCAAGTGGAAGGCGGCATGACTCAGGCGCTGGGCTATGCCGTGTGTGAGGAAATGGTGTTTGATGAGAAGGGGAAACTGGTGAACCCGCGCTTCGGCGATTATCGCATCTTCACGGCGGACGAAATGCCGGAGCTACAGGTGCGTTTCATCCAGACCTTCGAACCGACGCATCCCTTCGGCGTGAAGGCCGTAGCGGAAATCCCGCTCGACGGCGTGGCCCCCGCGGTCGCAAACGCCGTCTACGACGCGATCGGCGTGCAGGTCCCGGTGATCCCGCTCACCCCCGAACGCGTCTGGGGTGCGCTGAATCAAGGCTAACCGCCAAGACACCAAGCACACCAAGATTTCACCACGAAGGAACGAAGAAAACAGAGAAAAGACTTCGTTCTTCGCTCCTTCGTGGTGAAAATGAATTGCGGCATTATGCTATACTGTTGATGATTGTATGCAGTAGGCGAGATGGAGGTGAGCATGGCAGAGCTTGTAACGATCCAGACCAGACACAAGACGACGCTTAGGCCCATCGTGTTATCCGCCCTTGAGAACGAGAGGCGGATGCTATCACTCGGATTAGCCCAATCCAGGGAGCGCCTTGCTGAGTTCGAGCGCCAATATGGTATGACCTCGGTTGAATTTGAGCGCCGACTCAACGCCGGTGAGCTCGATGAGATCCTGTCATTCACCGATTGGCGCATGGAGATCGGGATGCTGAAGCTGCTTGAGCAGCAATACGAGGCGCTGCTCGAAATTAATCACAAGAAACGAAGAAGCGAAGTATCATAAAGAAAACCTTCGTTCCTTCGCTCCTTCGTGGTGACCGTCTTCAGCTCCGCAACGTTGCGCCGAGCTCGCGCTCCAGGCGGGCGACGACCTTGCCCCGCAGTTTGGCCGTCTCCTCGTCGGTGAGAGTGCGGTCGGGCGCCTGGAAGCTGAGCGCGTAGGCCAGCGATTTCTTGCCCTCCGGCATCTTTCCCCCGCGATACACATCGAACAGCCGCACATCGGTCAGCAGCTTGCTCCCCGTCTGGCGGATCAACGCCGCGACGCGGGCGGCGGACGTGTCCTCATCCACCATCAAGGCCAGGTCTTCGTAGATAGCCGGCTGCGTGGAGAGGTTGATCATCGGTTGCGCCGCGCCCCATGCAGCGCTGAGCGCATCCGCATCCAGTTCCATCACCGCAACCGGCATGTCAGGCAGATCGAACGCCGCGCGCACCGAGGGGTGCAACTCCCCGATGATCCCGGCATCCGCCCCGCCGATCATGAGCCGCGCGGTGCGCCCCGGATGCAGCGCGGGATGCTCGCCGCGTTCCCATGCGACGTCGCCGATGCTCAGCCATTCGAGCAACTCCTCGACCACGCCCTTGAGATCGAAGAAGCCCAGCGGAGTCGCATCGCTGCCCTGCCAGTGCCGCGGCTCACGCGGCCCGATCATGGCCGCGCCCAGCTTCACCGGTTCCGCGGGCAGCGTCTCGTCGGGTCGCGGCTGGAAGACGCGCCCCAGCTCGAAGATTGCGACTCTGTCAGTGAAGCGCAGGTTTGCGCGGACGGTGTTCAGCAACTCCGGCATCAGCGTCCCGCGCAGGTGCGCCCGCTCCGCGGAGAGCGGATTCAACATCGTTATGTGCGGCGCAAGATCGGCGGGCGAAGCGACTCGCATCAGCCGCGCTTCGTAGGTCAGGTCTACGATGGAGTAGGTGATCACTTCGTCCAGCCCACAGCCGGCCATCACGTCGCGCATCTTCTCCTGACCCTCTAGCGGCACGTTACGGCGTTGCGGGGGCAGCGAGTCATCCAGCAGCGTCGGCGTCAGGCGGTCATAGCCATAGATGCGCCCGATTTCTTCGACCAGGTCGGCGGGAATTTTCACATCGAGCCGATGACTGGGTACAACGACCTGGAGCGTCTCGTTTTCGTTTTCCGCGACGGCGAACTCCAGATCGGTCAGGATGCGCACCATTTCCGCGGTGGGAATATCGGAACCCAACAAGGAGTTGACATAAACCGGATCGAGCCAGATGACGACCGTCTCGCGTTTGCCCGGATAGACGTCACCATATTGCGGGCGCACCGTGCCTCCGGCCAGCTCCTCCAGCAGTTGCCCGGCGCGCGCCAGCGCCTTCACCGTCAGTTCCGGGTCTACCTGTTTGCCGAACCGGCTGGCCGCTTCGCTGGAGAGCTTGAGCGTCTGGCCCGTGCGCCGGATGCTCAGGAAGTCGAAGTTGGCAGCTTCCAGCAGGATGTTACGCGTCTGCCCGTTGATCTCGGTCTCCATGCCGCCCATCACACCGCCCACGGCGATCGGCCCGGCCGTGTCGGTGATCATCAGCATCTCGGGATCGAGCGTCCGCATCACGCCGTCCAGCGTCTGCATTTGTTCGCCCTCATGTGCGCGTCGCATGATGATTGACGGGCGGTTGCCTCCGGCGCGGCCGCGCAGCAGGTCGTAGTCGAACGCGTGCAGCGGTTGGCCCACTTCCAACATCACGTAGTTGGTGATATCCACCACGTTGCTGATGGGGCGCATCCCCGCGCGCTGGAGTCGCTGCTGCATCCACAGCGGCGACGGTCCGATGGTGACGCCCTCGATCAGCGCGGCCGAATAGCGCCCGCACAGGTCGGGGTCCTCGATCACGATGGCCGTGAAATCGGCCTCTGGCGTGATCTCCACCGGCTGTCGGTCCAGGATGGTCAGCACATCGCGGCGCAACGGTTCGCCGGTGAGCGCCGCTGTCTCGCGCGCAATCCCCACCACCGACTGAAGATGGCTGAACGCGCCCTTGACGTCGAACTCAAACACCGTGTCGCCCATGTAGTCGCTGAGCGGGACGCCGACCGACGCGTCCATCGGCAGCATGAGGATACCCTCATGTTCATCGCTCAACCCCAGCTCCTTCTCCGAGCAGACCATGCCCTCGGAGTTGACGCCGCGAATCTTGCTAGGTTTCAGGCGCACCAGGCGCTTCTCGTCGCTGTGCCCGTCGTAGAGCCGCGCGCCGGTCGTCGCGAAGACCACCTTCGGCCCCGCACCGCCCGACAGGTCTTGCCCCACGTAGGGATAGAGGTTCGGCGCGCCCGTGACCACGGTCATCGGGCCGTCCGCGCCATAAGCGACGCGCGCGAGCACCAGCCGCTCGGCGTCCGGGTGGCGCAGCACTTCCAGGATCTGGCCGACGAAGAGCTTGTCGGGTTCCCAGAAATCGCCGATCCTGGTGATCGAATCCACTTCCAGCCCCGCCAGCGTCAGCCGCTCGGCCAGCGCCTCCGGCGGCAGGGCAATATCCACGTAATCATCCAACCAGTTCAGGGGAATTTTCATCGCATACTTCCTTATCTCAACCGAACTGTTCCAGGAACCGCAAATCGTTGCTGTAGAACAGCCGAATATCGTTGATGCTGTATTTGAGCATGGCCGGTCGCTCGACGCCCAGGCCGAAGGCGAAACCGGAGTACACGTCGGGGTCGTAGCCGCCGTTGCGCAAGACCACCGGATGCACCATGCCGGCGCCGCCGATCTCCAGCCAGCCGGAGTATTTGCAGACGCCGCAGCCCTTGCCGCCGCACAGGATGCAATCCATGTCAGCCTCGATGCTCGGCTCGGTGAAGGGGAAGTAGCTGCCGCGCACGCGCAGCTTACGCTCGGGGCCGTACATCTGGCGCGCGAACTGCTGCAGCGTGCCGATCAGGTCCGTCATGCGGATGCCCTCGCCGACCGCCAGCCCCTCCAACTGGTAGAACTGATGCTCCGACCGCGCCGAGATCTGCTCGTAGCGGTAGCATTTGCCGGGCAGGATCACGCGGATCGGATCGGGGCAGCGTTCACGCATCACGCGAATCTGGCCGGGACTGGTGTGCGTCCGCATC
The DNA here is from genome assembly GCA_038214535.1 of Anaerolineae bacterium. Lineage (GTDB taxonomy): Bacteria > Chloroflexota > Anaerolineae > CG2-30-64-16 > CG2-30-64-16 > JBBQRS01. The sequence continues at coordinate 2,999 of JBBQRS010000113.1, read as the reverse complement.
ACCAGTGAGCGTTGCGCGGGGTCGGCGTCCGCGTCCTGGCTGACCCAGAAGGTGTCCCACATGTCGCGCGCCGGGTGATAGGGCGGGATGTTGAGCAGGGTGAAGTTGTATTCATCCGTCTCCACGTCCGGCGCATCGTAGACCTGGAAACCCATCTGCCCGAAGATGTCGTACAGCTCGCGCAGGTTTTGCGTGGTGATGTGCAGATGCCCCAGCGCCGGTTCGCGGCCGGGCAGGGTCACATCCACCGCGCCGGTCGTCAGCTCGGTTTCCAGTGCCAGCGCCTTGAGCGCCTGTTCGCGCTCGCCGTAAGCCGTCTCCAGGGCGACTTTCACCGCATTGGCCGCCTGCCCGTAGGCCGGGCGTTCCTCGCGCGCCAGCGCCCCCAGCGCCCCCATGGCCTCTTGCAGCGCGCCCTTGCGGCCCAGGTAGCGCACACGCCAGGCCTCCATTGCGTCCTGGTCGGTGGCCGCTTCCAGCCCCGCCAGCGCCTCCGCTTGCAATGCATTCAATTTGTCGGACATCAATGCCTCCGGTTAACAAAAAACGCGCACTCCGTCGCAGGGACGAAGTGCGCATGTTGACTCCGCGATACCACCCTGATTCCTTCGCCGTGGCGAAGGCTCTCCGTCGGCGGCCCGATTTGACGGGCTTACCGTTGACCCGCTAACGGTGGGTCCTCCGTGGCAGACTACCGGACCTCTTCTATCTCCCCTCTCCTCCCAGGAGAGGGGCAGTGGGTGAGGTAAGGTCGTTCACCTGCCCGCTCAGGAGGGAACTTCGGTGGGTTTCATGCCGGCCGGGCTTCCAGCCCCATCATCGGGACCCGGCCTCTCTGGGGTCATCCCCCCCACGTACTTTCCTCCGTCATCGCTTTGCGGTGGAGCTATTTAGTTGTGAGGCTATTATGCGACCTAAGGCCGCCCTTGTCAAGCGCGATTTTCTAAGGTGGCAAAATGAGCCCAGCGCCGTTGCGCATCTGAGGATGCGCACTCCGCGTGAGAAAGCGACTAATGCCGGAAGTGCCGTTCGCCGGTAAAGACCATCGCCAGCCCCCACTGATCCGCGGCGGCAATCACTGCTTCGTCGCGCAGCGAGCCGCCCGGCTGGATGATCGCGGTCACGCCCGCGGCTGCGGCCGCCTCTACGCCGTCGGGGAACGGGAAGAACGCGTCCGACCCCAGCACCGACCCTGCCGCCCGGTCACCCGCGCGGCGCACTGCCAGATAGACCGAATCCACACGGTTCATCTGCCCCGCGCCCACGCCAACCGTCGTCAGTCCATCGCCTTCCGCCACCGGGCTTGCCAGCACGATGGCGTTCGACTTGACGTGTTTCGCCGCCAGCCACGCGAACACCAGAACCCGTCGCTCCGCATCGGTGGGCGCGCGCTGCGTCGCTACGCGCCACGTGTTCTCATCCACGCCGCGGTCGTCCGGCGTCTGCGCCAACAGCCCACCGCTCACCGAACGTAGCACCCGTTCCGGCGACGCGCCCGCTTGCGCCAGCATCACCCGGCAGTTCTTCTTGTGTTCGGCCAACCACGCCAGCGCATCGGGGGTGTAGCGGGGCGCGGCCAGCACTTCCACGAACAGCGAGCCGATCTCCTCGACCAGCGCGCGGTCCACCTCGCGGTTGGTCGCGACAATCGAGCCGAACGCCGACACCGGGTCGCACTCGAAGGCCAACCGGTAGGCGGTCAACAGGTCAGACGCCGTCGCCAGCCCGCTGGGGTTGGTGTGTTTGATGATGGCGACCGCCGGCGCGTCGAACTCCTGCGGCATCGCCCACGCGGCTTCAAGATCAACGATGTTGTTGTAGCTTAATTCCTTGCCCAACAACTGCTCGAATGTGGGCGCAGCCCCGGCCCAGCGGTAGAGCGCGGCCTGTTGGTGCGGGTTCTCGCCGTAGCGCAGGGTCTGCACGCGTTCCGTCGCCAGATTCAACATCTCCGGCAGCGCCTCGTCGCCTTCTACCTGACCCGCCAGCCACGTCGCAATGGTCGCGTCGTAAGTCGCCGTGTGGCGAAACGCTTGCAATGCCAGTCGTCGCCGCGCCTCGATGTCCATCGCATCGTCCTGCAGGGCCGCCAGAATTGTGGGATAGTCAGCAGGGTCGCATACCACAACAACCGATTCAAAATTCTTCGCCGCCGCGCGCAACAGGGTCACGCCGCCAATGTCAATCTCCTCGACCGCTTCCGCCTCGGTAACGCCGGGCCGCGCCACCGTGTCGGCGAAAGGATAGAGGTTGCAGACGACGACATCCACCGGGCCGATGCCGTGTTCGGCCAGTTCGGTCAGATGTTCCGGCGTCCGGCGCGCGAGGATGCCGCCATGCACCGCCGGGTGCAGCGTCTTCACCCGCCCGCCCAGGATTTCCGGGTGACCCGTGATCTCGTCCACCTGCACCACCGGCAGCCCGGCGGCGCTCAACGCGCGTGCCGTCCCGCCCGAGGCGACCAGCTCGTAATCGAGGGCGTGTAATCCCTGTGCGAACTCGACCAGCCCTGTCTTGTCGTATACGCTCAGAATGGCGCGTTTTGTCATGTGTGGGTAATTCCTTATCAGGATTGTCATGCCGAACGGAGTCCCTAAAGGGAGGCCTACGGCTCTGAAGCATCTCGGCCGCGCGAGGGGAGATTCTTCGCTGCGCTCAGAATGACGCAATTCAAACTACAAAACGTTCAGGCCAGCGCGGTGCGAATGGCCTCGACCAACAGGCGATGCTCCGTCTCGTGGACTCGCGCTTCGAGGTCTTCCAGCGTGTCCTCCGGGTAAATGGGCACTTCCGCCTGCGCGATCACCGGCCCCGCATCCACCTCCGGCACGGCCTCATGCACCATCACGCCAGTCCGGTCAATCTCGCCGCGCTGCGCCGCCTCATAGGCGTAGCGAATGACGTTCATGCCGGGATACGTACCGGGCAGCGCAGGGTGCAGATTCAGGACGCGCGCCGTCACGGCTTCGAGGAACGCCGGGCTGAGGATGTGCAGCCAC
>JBBQRS010000112.1:0-15684 GCA_038214535.1 Anaerolineae bacterium | reverse complement strand
TGACCCCCCCGCCGGGGTTGGGGGTGTCCCACCCCCCCGGCGGGGTTCATAGTCATCTTCCCCCGCGGGGGGCGGGGCGGGCTATCTGTTGGGTGCCACCCCGCCCCCGCGGGCGGGGGCTCAGTAGGTTACACGAAGTTGATCGCCGGGTTGCGTGCCGGAACGCGCCGCCATGCCCGCCGGCAGCTCGATCACATAGCGGACGCCGCGATGCGGGCGGCCCACGGCCCAGGGCTTCATCTCGGGGTCAATTGCCTCGACCCGATCATCGGCGGTGACGTACACCACGTCAATCGGGATAGACATGAACATGCAATGGACGCCGTTGCATGGGATGATCGCCATCCCATCCCCTTCATCCAACCGACGCACCCCCACCAGGCCGCGCAGCCGCGTCCAGTAGTTGTTCGCCACCCGGCCCCGATCCACCAACACGGTATTACGCGTGATGTTGTCTACACGAAGCATTGTGCCCACCTTATCTGGGTCTGCTAATCGCTTCGCTTGCTGCGGGTGTCTCTTTAGGCGGCGGCGGATCCGTGGGCGCAGGCGGTGGATCCGTGGGTGCAGGTGGAGGCGCAGTGGCTGCATAGCGGAACACGGATGACCCCGCCCCTCCCGGCTGCGTCAACCGCCGGTAGGGGTCTGTCGTCACAGCAATGACCGACCAGTTGATCCGGTTGCTGGTGAATTGCCCGCTGTTGTAGAGCACATCGAGATTCGCGGCCAGCGAGTTCTCCGTCGTCGGCGGGGCAATACCGCGCGCCGCGGCGGGGTCCTCTCCCATGTTCCACCACACCACCTCATAAGCGACGCCCGGCGGCAACGGCGCAGCCGATTGCCACGAAAAGTTTATGAGCCCGTTGACCGATTGCTCGGGGACCGGCGCTGACAAAACGGGCGGAGCCGGTGCAGGGATCGCCGTGGGTTGCGGCGTGGGCGCGGGGCGCGTTGCCGTTGGGCGAGGAGCCACCGTAGGCGGCGGCGCGGTCGGTGATGCGGTTTCGGTTGGAATGACCGTAGGGCTGGCCGTCGCCGTCGGCTCGGGCGAAGGCGTCAAGGTCGGTTCCACAGTGGCCGTCGGGCTCGGCGGCGGCGTTTCGGTCGGTGCGAGGGTCGGCGTGGCAACCGGCTCCGTTGCCGGGGCCTCAATGGGCGTCTCCACAACCGCGCCTCCCGCCGCGACCGGCGTCGCTCCGACAGGTTGAGTCGGCGCGGCGTTTGTTTCGGCCAAAGGGGTCGCGCCAGCCACAACGGCCGAACCGCTATCGGTTTGCCGCGGCTCCACCGTCGCGCTGATCACCGGCGCGCCCGGGTTCAGCGCGAGGAGGCCGGAATTCCGGCGAAGCGACATCAGCAGGATCGCGCCGGCAATCAGGATCGAGAGGAGGACGATGAAGCCGCCGTAAACCGGAAAACGCCGGCTTTTCCTGGTTGGCGGCCGCGTGGCAGCGCTCGCTCCGCTTGCGGCGCGAGGCAATGTCGCCGCGCCGACGACCGCCGCGATGCCCGTGGCCGGCGCGCGCACGGGCATCGCGGCGACCGCCCCTTCGATCTCCGGCGCGGCCAGATAGACGCCACGCTCATCGAGCAGCATCCGCGCGAACCGTTCAAACGCCGCGGCCAGCTCCGCCTGCTGGCCGGGCGCGGCGGCGAGCGTCCCGCCGGCCAGCGCCTCAGAATAAGGGATCGCGTCGTTCACGCGGACGCCCAACCACCGCTGGAGTTCCTCCACCGCCATCGTGCCGGGCATCCCTTCGCGATTGGCAACGACCCAGACCTTGCTCAGCGGGTAGCCGCGGGCGTAGAGCAGGTCCAGGAAAAGGCGGGTGTCGCGCAGCGCCGTCATCTCAGACACGACGGTAAGGACGATCAGGTCGGCGGTATCGAGAAATGCAAAACCCATCTCGTCGTGCGGCAGGCCCAGGTCTATGACCGACCACGCAAAAACGCGGCGCAGCGCGGCGATCGCCGTCTGAACCTGGGAACGGCTGAGCGGCTTGCGCTTGCGCCCTGACGGCGGCGCAACCAGCACGCGCGCGCCCGATTCATGCGTCACGAAAAGGGAATCCAGATCGCGCTCGAGGCGGCTTGCACTGCGCGAAAGATCGGCGAGCGAGCGGTCCGACGCCACGGCGAGCATCCGGTCTACGCCCGGCTCGGCATAGTCCGCATCAATCAACGCCACGAGTTCACTCGTCAAACGGGCCAGACTGAGCGTCGTATTGCCGGCAACGGTCGTGCAACCGACGCCCTTGCCGGCCGCGCAGAACGCAACCAACGCGCCCTTGGGCGCGCCGGAACTCTCGGCGGGCCGCCGGCCGCTGCGCACCAGCGCCTGACCAATAGCAGGGATCAACGCGTCCGCGGTGACCGGTTTGGACAGCACAGTTTGCACGCCGGGCGGTAACGCCTGGCCCGCGCCGGACGCTTTCTCGCCAACGAGGGCGACGATCGCGGCTTCCGGAGAACCAAAAGAGAGCCGCTGGACGAGCAGATCGAGGTCAACATCTTCGAGGGCCTCATCCAACAGGATGATTTGCGGTTGCAGCCCTTCGGATCGCGTCGGCGCTTGATCGGGTTGCGATACCCAGAAGAGCCGCCAATCCCGCGCGCGACCGGCCAGGGCATCAGACACCTGTTTTCGCGTCGTCTCATCGGTGCTGATGAGCAATATGCGCAACGCCTCATTAACAGCGGAACCGGGCAAGATTGCCTCCTGTGTCATCCACCAAAGGAACCGTCTCACGGCAAAAGAGACGGGACATCCTCTCTGCTAATATACCCCACCGCTTAGAGAGGCGTCAAACTGAGGAATTGGAAGGAGCCGAAAGCTCGGCGCGTCCGCGAGCTCGCGGACGCGCCGAGCGAACTAAGCGTGGATCAGGGGCGGCTCAGGACGATGATCGTCCCGTTGCTGTCGCCATCCGGATCGTGATTGTTTGCACCAACGTAGGTGTAAGACGGATACGCGACGTTGGTCACCGTCAGGTTGACGAAGGGCGCCGTGCTGCGCGAGATGTTGTTCTTGGAGAAGGTGCAGTTGCCTGCGCTGCGCGTGGTGCAGACGGCCAAGCCATCCGCGCCGCCGCCCCACGCGACGTAGACGGTCGCGCCTTCGACGGGGTTATGATCACCGTTATGAACGTAAAGCGTGACCTGTGCGCGCCAGAAGTTCGCATTTGCGATGCTGGTCAAACCGTCCATGTCACCCACGTGAATCGTGTCGCCGGAAATGATCGGCGTGGCTGTGGGCGTCGCTGTCGCGGTCGGCGGAATGGAGGTCGCGGTCGGTGTATTCGTCGGCGTCGGCGGGATTGATGTCGCGGTCGGCGTATTCGTCGGCGTCGGCGGGATTGACGTAGTGGTCGCCGTGGCTGTACTCGTCGCAGTCGGCGGGATTGAAGTAGCTGTCGCCGTGGGCGTGGCCGTCGCAGTCGGCGGGATTGATGTCGGCGTCGGCGGGATTGACGTAGCGGTCGCCGTGGCCGTCGCAGTCGGCGGGACTGACGTAGCGGTCGGTGTGTTCGTCGCAGTCGGCGGGATTGACGTGCTGGTCGGCGTAGTCGTCGCTACGGCCCCGGCGAGCGCCGCGCCGATGTCGAGAATGCCGCCCGTCACCGTCCGACCGAACATCGAGGAGGCGGGGCGCACGGTGGTGAGGATACGGTTGCGCACCTGCGTGTAGCTCCAGCCGGGGTTCACGCCATACACCAGCGCCACGGCTCCCGCGACGTGCGGCGCCGCCATGGATGTGCCGCTGTAATAGGCGTAGTTGTTCCCAGGAACGGTGCTGAGAATGCTCGAACCGGGCGCGCCCAGGTCTACGGTAGTCAGGCCGTAGTTGGAGAAACTTGACCGGTTGTCGTTGCTGTCCGTCGAGGCCACCGAGATGATGTTATCCAGGTTGTACGCCGCGGGATAGAACGGCCGCGTGTCGTTATTCGTACCGCTGTTGCCCGCTGCAGCGACGAAGATGTGACCCGCGCCCCTGGCGTTGTTGATCGCCGTGTAGAGCGCCGTCGAGTAGCCGCCGCCGCCCCAACTGTTGTTGGAGATCTTGACGCCCTTAGCGACCGCGTAATTCAACGCCGCGATGGCGTCGGAAGTGTAGCCGCCGCCGGGGCCGAGGAAGCGCAAAGGCATGATCTTGCAGCGCCAGGCGACGCCGACAACGCCGGTCGCGTTGTTCCCCTCGGCGCAGACCGTGCCGGCGGTGTGCGTGCCGTGACCGTCAATGTCGGAGGGATCGTTGTCGTTGTCGAAGAAATCCCACCCATGCACGTCATCCACGTAGCCGTTGCCGTCGTCATCTATGCCGTTGCCGGCGATCTCGCCGGGGTTGACCCAGATGTTATCATTGAGGTCTACGTGAGTGTAGTCCGTGCCGGTGTCAATCACGGCGATCACCAGATTCGGGTCGCCCGTGCTGACGTCCCAGGCAGCTGGTGCGTTGATCTTGGTCATGCCATAGAGATTGCCGTAGTACGGGTCGTTCGGCATCAAGGTCGGTTGCACCACGTAATCCGGTTCCGCATATAGCACGTATGGCAACTCCGAAGCCTGCGCGGCCGTATTCAGCACCTCGGTCATCGCATCGGGGCCATCAGTTGGCCGAGAGAGAAGCTGCACCTGCTCCAAACCAGGGACGAGCGCGAAAGACTGCACAGGAACCGTGTGTAGAGTCGCATACGTCTGCGCCTTTTGGGCAGGCGTGGCATCGGGGCTAAACTGGATGAGCAACGAGTCGGCGGCGAAATCGGCCAACGCAACCGGAGGCTGCGGCGCAGCCGTGACCGCAGATGGCGCGATGATCACCAGAAGGAGAATGAAGACAAGAGCGAATCGGCGAATGGCTACGTGCATTAGGAAGAGCTCCGTATGGGAAGGATGCCTGGCAGGCGTCACACCGAGTTCTTATACATCCATGTAGACCTTGTGTCAAGCCGGGCGCACGAAATTTGTATTGTCACCCTGAGCGGGTTAACCACGCAAAGTACGTTGCGGTTAGACTCTAGCGAAGAGTCTCGCCTCGCTAACCGAAAATTCTTCGCTAGAGTCACGCCGTAACGAACGTCTTAAGGCTAACCCGCTCAGAAAGACAAAGTGTCTATCCGAATATTCGTAGTTTAGCCCCTTGTGGGCGTCGCGGACGGGCACGAGGCCCTAAGCTACAGAATTCTCGGATAGATTCAAAACCTAACGTTGCAGACTACTCAGCATGACATTGGAGTAGAGGCTTCAGCCGGTCACACGCAAAACTCTGATCGCCGCAAAAACCGGCTGAAGCCTCCAGTCCAATGGTCGAAAAGAGGCAGTGATTTCTGCGTTCGACCTTAAAATAGCCAATTTATGCCGCGCGCTTTGACGCACACGCCGGATCGTGCTATAAGGAACAAAGGAGCATGGTCATGCCCACCCCTCTGCTGGAAACCAAACTCCGCCCGGATTGGCAGGCGTTCAGCCAGGCCCGCGCTGTGATGGGCGCTCGACTCTGGCGCAACGTCCAGGCCATCGTCCTGATCGTGATGCTCGTCACGCTGATCAGCATTCACATCCCCTTGCTGGCCCGATGGCAAATCGCGTTTCGCGTGCTGATCCTGACGGCGGCCTTCTGGGCCTTGCCGATTCAGTTGATCGCCGAAGACCGCAAGCCGGCCATCGGTCACGCGGCCCTCATCCTCGGCGCGGGGATCATCGTCGCCTTTTCCGCGCCGCTATCGCTGACAGGGTCTGGCGTCGAGCCGCTGCCGGTATGGATGGCGCTCATCGCGGCGTTGACGGCCCTGCTCCTCCCCGGCATCTTGAGGCGGGCATTTCCACACAAGGCAGTCGTGCTGGGGTTGGTGCGTCCCTTCTCATTGACGGCGCTGACCCTGGGGACCGTCACGGGCGCGGCGTTCGGGCTGCATTTCTGGTTCGTGGCGAGCAACCTGCCCGGACGGGCCTTGCCGGCCCTGCCGCAAGGGGAGACCCTGGTGTGGCTGCTTTGTTGGATTGCCCTGCGCGCGCCGGGGGAAGAACTCCTGTTTCGCGGCGCGGGCTTCTATGCCCTGGACCTCACCGAACAAGGCCTCGTGCTGAAAGCAGCGCTACTCCTCGCGCTGGTGAACCTGTTTGTACACGTCACACCCATCGGCAATGCAACCTCGGGACCGGCGTTATGGTTGCTTGCCCTGGGCTATACGGCGGCGGCGTCATTGGCGATGGCGTTGTTACGCGCGCACGAACGCAGCCTGGCTCCGGCGATCGCGTGCAACGTGGTGTTCAGCATCTTCTTTGCGGGGGTTATGTGGGCATGAACACCGCGTACGCGCAACAATTACGTCGCCCGAGGCTGGCAAACGGCCTGCCCGCCCTACCGGTGATTGCCCTCACGGCGCTGGCAATGGCGCTGCTGGTGATCTCGCTCCATGCCGGCCCGGCGTTCCAGCAGGCCGCGCGGTTCTTCTGCATCGTCCCCGTGGCGCTGGCCGCATACCGCAAGAAGGGACTGCCGCCGGGTCTGTTGCTGGCGGCGTTCTTCAGCGCGGCGCTCCTCTTGCAAGGAATGTTCGTCAGCCTCGGCCAGGAACGGATCGGCGTCACGCTCGAAGCGATCACGTTGTCTATCGGCCTCGGCCTCGTCGCCTATGCGGTGGCCGTGATTGCCGATTCGTTCTGGAAACAAAGCGTGCTGGCCGGAGCCGTGATGGGATCGCAGGAGTTGCTGGCGCGCTCCGCCGACCTGGGCGAAGCCGCCAACTACATCGTGCGCCTGGCGGCCAGCGCTGCAAACGCCGAAACGGCCGCCCTCCTGCTCAAACACCCGGTTGACCGCACCTGGCGCGTGTATGGGCGCAGCGCGGCCCAGTTGGAACCGCCCGCCGCGGGAGAATCGCTCTCCCTGGCCTGGTGGCTGGTGGAGACGAACGCGGCGCAACGCCTGAACCGCATGGAAGATGACCCCCGCTTCATCATGGTCGCTGATGCACCCGTAGGCTCGCTGCTGGCATACCCGCTGCGCGAGCGCGACGGCGAGTTGGCGGCGATGCTGGTGCTGATCAACAAGCGCAAAGGCGTCTTCACGGGCGAAGACGCGGCCGCGCTGGAGTTGCGCGCCGCGGGCGTCGGGCAGGCACTGGAACAAGCAACGGCAAGCTCGAAGAGACCGATCTCTACTTCCGAGATGTGGAGGACGTGGTTCGCATCATTGACCGCATCCTGTCGCCGCTGGGCCGGCGGGTAGACGAATCCAGCCCGATGGTAGACGCACGCCTGCCCGATGGCTCCCGCGTGAACATCATCATCCCGCCGCTTTCGCTCATCGGGCCGTGCATCAGCATCCGCAAGTTCACCCGCGCCGCCTACGCCTCCGACGACCTGGTGCGCCTGGGCGCCGCCTCGCGCGACATGATGGACTTCCTGCGGGCGTGCGTCCAGTCGCGCCTTAACATCGTCGTCTCCGGCGGCACCTCCACCGGCAAGACCACGCTGCTGAACATCCTGTCGAGCTATCTGCCGAACGATGAGCGCATCATCACCATCGAGGACGCCGCCGAACTCCAATTGCAGCAACAGCACGTCGTGCGGCTGGAAGCCCGCCCCCCCAACGTCGAGGGCAAGGGTGAGGTCCGGATTCGCCAGCTCGTCATCAACGCCCTGCGGATGCGCCCCGACCGGATTGTGGTCGGCGAGGTGCGCGGCGGTGAGGCGCTGGACATGCTCCAGGCGATGAACACAGGACACGACGGCTCGCTGACCACGGCGCACTCCAACACGCCGCGCGATACGCTCCACCGCATCGAGACGATGGTGTTGATGGCGGGCATGGACTTGCCGCTCAAGGCCGTCCGCGAGCAGATCGCCTCGGCGTTCGATCTCGTCATGCACCTGGAACGGCTCGCCGACGGCACACGCCGCATCGTGCGCATCACCGAAGTACAGGGCATGGAAGGCGATGTCATCGTCATGCAGGACATCTTCCGCTACGTGCAAACCGGGATGCGTGACGGCAGGACACAGGGCTATTTCTCCGGTACCGGCATCCGCCCAAAGTTCATGGATAAGCTGGAGGCCTACGGGATCAAACTTTCACCGACGATTTACGCGCCGGGCAAGAACCATTCGTAAGAAAGTTCCGTAAACTCCGTAATGCAGGGCCTTGTGCCCGCCGCGGATAACTTGAGCGCGGAGGATCGAATGACCGCAGACAATATGCTCCTGGAACGTCCGCCGACCCTGCGCCAACAGGCAGGCGCGGGGCCGGCCACGCTGGCCGAGGTGATGGTCGAGGTCGAAGAACAGGCCGGCTCGGGCGACGCCGAACGTTTGCGCCCCATGGCAACCGGTTTTACACCGCTCGACGACATCCTCAACGGCGGCTTGAGGCCGGGCGAACTGATGATCGTCGGCGGGCCATTCGGCGTCGGCAAGACGATCTGGGGGTTGCAGGTGGCGCGCAACGTCGTGCAGGCCGACCCCAACAACTATGCGATGTACGTCTGCTACGAGCATGACCGCGCCCATCTGATGTCAAGGCTGCTGTGCATGGAGACGGCGGAGCGCGGGTTCAAGGATGACGCGCTGACGCTGCGGCGCATCGCCGATTTCACGCTCAACGGGCGCGGCGACGCAGGGCTGATCAGCCGTCTGCGCACGATGCCCCGCTACGCCGCCGTCCTGGACGCGATGGAGCTTTACGCCCAACGGCTCTACCTGGTCAAGGCCAGCGGCGACCATTCGACCCTCGATTATGTGCGGCGCTGGGTCGAAGATGCGCTCGACAACGGCGCGGGTTCGGGGCGCTTCCTGCTGGTAGTGGACTACCTGCAAAAGATCCCCGTGCCGGTCACCGGCCTTGACCCGGAAACCGAGACCACCACCATCCTGACCCAGGGGTTGAAGGAAACGGCGATGGCGCTCGGCATCGAGGTCATTGCGATTGCCGCAGCCGACCGGCCAGGTTTGAAGGCCCGACGGATGCGTCTGGCCGATCTGCGCGGCAGCTCGGCGCTGCAATACGAGGCCGACGTCGGCATCATCCTCAACAATAAGTATGCGATCTTGAGCCGCGAGCACATGATTTACAATCCGGCCGGCGCGGAAGCCTATCGCAACTGGGTGGTGATGAGCGTCGAGAAGAATCGCGCCGGGCGCAATGCAATTGATATGGAGTATTCGCTGGACGCCGCGCATTTCCGAATCGTGCCGCAGGGCAACTTCGTGCGCGAACGACTGGTAGACGATAAGATCACGATGGACTGAACGAACCAAACGCGGCTTCTCAACCGGAGCGAGGTGAACCATGGCGCACTTTCCAGACACCGAAGGGTGGATTCCCGCGGACTCTGTGGCGGCCTACCTGCGCAGGGCGTTGCCGGAATCTTACGTTGTCGTTGCGGAGCCGCTCGTTTCGGCGTGCCCCATTGACTCGATTGTCGTCGGGTCACAGGGTCTCAGCATCATCCAGGCCACGAACGGCAATCAGCATACGCCGGAAGAGTTGGAGCAGCGCGGCGTTACCCCGGCAGAATGCCGCAAGCGCTCGATTCGCGCCGTGCGCGCCTTCATGGCAGACGAATTCCCGAAGCTGAAGCCTGCCATCCGGTACTATCAGGCGCGAAGCAATCCCGAAGCCGAAATCCCGCTCTGGCACGCCGAGGAAGCGGGCGCAATGATCGGAGAACCGCTCGCCGACACCCTTACGTTGGCGGATACGACCGTGGTCCCCGCCTGGGCGAATGAAGATGTGGTGAAAGAGATCGCCGCGGCCCTGGGTTCACAACAACTCACGGCCACACAGCGGACATCGCAGCCGTTTGTCTTCCGTTCGGGCGGTTCGCTGCGCGTCGGCGCGAAGGCGTGGACTCTCAAACAAGCCGTGGAGCACATGAATCACTATCCCGAAGACGGCATCTATCATCTGCGCAACGGCACCCTCGCGGCGTGGCTGGACGCCGAAGGCGCGACCCGGCTCGCCCAGCTCGCGCGCGACGCGGTCGTCCAGACCCGCTCCGACTGGCGCGCCGCGCTGGAGACCTTCCTGCTGGGGACGGGCCTCGTTCGGCGGCCCAAACTCCAGTGGAAACCGCGCGTCGTTGATCTGGGCTACGTCCTGCAGGGGCAGCCCGCATCGCGCGTCCTCAAGTTGAGCCACGGCCCGGGGCGCGGCTATCTGTATGGCGAGATCACCACAGATGAACCCTGGCTGCACACGGAGCCGCGCGTGCTCTCCGGTGGCCCGCTGGAAGTTGTGGTCAGCGCGGATACGGATAAGCTCGCGATCCATCAAGCGGCGCAGCCGGCGGACGTAGTGGTAGACTCAACCGCCAGCGAGGAGCCGATCCATATTCTAGCGCGCGTCCGGGTGACCGCGATGCCGTCAGAAGCCATCCGCTGGATATTCCGACCGTTGTTCGCGCTCATCCTCTCCGGGGTGCTGGGGGCCGGCGTCGGCGCGCTGTTTGCCTATGCCGACGTGCCGGTTCCCGCGGCGTTGGCGAACCTGCAAATCTACGGCGTCAACGCCTGGGTCCTGTTCATCGGCGTGCTCTGGGCGATCTTCGGCCTGATGCGCGGCGAAATGCAGCTTCCCGCGTGGCCCGCCGTGTATGCCGGAGTCCGTTGGGTCGTTCGGGCGCTGGCCTGGGCCGGTATACTGGCGTTGCTCGGCGTGGTGTTGGTGTGGGCGTGGCGGCTTGGGGCAAACACCGCCGCCGTAAGCCCCGAGCGCGCCTTCGAACTTGCGGCGCTGGTGGGGCTGGCCCTGGCCGTGATCCCATCCTCTCTGAGCGAAGCCGGTCTCGAAGCGCGCGCGGCCAACCCCAATCTTGTGCGGGGGCGCCGCAACGTCAAGCAAATCGCGCTGATCTCGGTGGTCCTCGCCGTCGTGCTCATAGGGCTGGTGACGATACCGCGCTATGTGGTTCCCGTCGTGGGCAGCGCTGCGACGCAGGAGTCGCTGAGAGAGGCACAAGTGAGCTTGAGCGACCGATGGCAGCAGTTGGAAGCGCGCGCGAACGGCGTATTCGACGATCTCTACGTGCGCTACTATGACCGGCGGGCGTCCGCCGACGCGGCGACTCCAGCCGTCCTCCCGGCGAAGCAGCCTGATGTTGAGACCGGACAACCCTGATGTTCGCCCACATCGTCGCCCGCGCGCTCACCGTGGCTTCACTGCTGATCCTCGTCGCGCCGGACGCGCAGATCATTGACCTCGCAGGATTTCCCAGCCCAGCGCGTTCGATCATCGAGGGCGGGGCGCAGCAAGACCAGGCGGGCGGCGCCCTTGCGACCGGCGACCTGAACGGCGACGGCGCACCCGACCTGATCATCGGCGCGGAGTATGCCAACCCCGGAGGCCGCACGAACGCCGGGACGGTCTACATCATCTATGGCGGCGCGCAGCTTCCCGCGACGGTCTTTCTGAACGCAAGCTTCACCGGCCCGCGCCTGTCGGGCGCGGCGGCGTTCGATCAATTCGGCAGTTCGCTGGCCGTGGGCGACTTCAACGGCGATACGATTGACGACCTGCTGGTCGGCGCTTCGTGGGCCGACCCGGCAGGGCGCGACGGAGCGGGGATCGCCTATCTCTTCTTCGGGCGCGCAGGGGCCTTCCCATCCGTTGATCTGGCGAGCCAGCCGGCTTCTGCGAGCGTCTGGGGGGCGATGGAGGGGATGCGCGCCGGCGTGGCGGTGGCGGCCAGCGACCTGAACGGCGACGGGCGGGCGGAAATGATCGTCGGCGCGCCCCAGGATTCACCCGGCGGCAGCCTCTTCATCATTCCGGGGGCGCAGTCGCCGCCCGCGGTGATTGATCTGGCATCGGCCGCGAACAGTTACCGGATCAGAGGCGCGCTCAGCGGCGGCGAGTTCGGCGCGGCCCTGGCCGGCGGTCACGTCAACAACGATGACCGCGGCGACCTCGCCATCGGCGCACCGGGCACATCGCCTGCCGGCCGCGCCGGGGCGGGCGCCGCCTACGTGATCCACGGCAAGGCAACCCTCAGCAACACAGACCTGGGGACACAGCCCGCGGATCTCATGATCCTGGGCAGCGCCGCAAATGACAACACGGGAACCCGGCTCGCTCTGGGTGATATGAACCATGACGGCATGGATGACATCATGCTCGGCGCGCCCGGAGCCACCCGGAATTCGATCACCAGCGCCGGGGCCGCGTTCGGCCTGCTGTTGGGGGCGACTCACCCTGCCGTGGTTGATCTGGCGGCCACGACCCCCGATCTGATGATCTTCGGCAGTCAAGCCTATGACAAGCTGGGAACGGCCATCATCGCCGCAGACCTCGACCATGACGGCTATTGGGATATGTCCGTGGGCGCACCCAGCGGCGATCCGCCAGGACGAGACCAGGCCGGGTTGGTACATCTGTTCAGCGGCAAGCAGGCCACTCCGGCAGGGCCCTCCATGGATGCAGCCAGCCTCGTGATCTACGGCGCACAGGCAGCCGACCGCGCAGGGACGGAATTGGCGGTCGGCGCGATCACGGGAAACGGCAGCCCCGCGCTCATCATCGGAGCGCCGCGCGCCGACTCGTTCCTCGGCATTGATGCGGGGCGCGTGTACGTCCTGCCGGGACCGTTCGGCCTCGCGCCCCTCGATAAACGTCAATTCCTGCCGCTCGTCCAGAAAATTTGGTGAATGATATGCACGTAACTCTGGGAATCATCCTCGGCTGTCTGACGGGCTGGATCGCCTGGCTCGTCGCCGAACGGTTCGTATTGCATTACCAGCGTGAGGAAACAGACGAACCGGCCACCGACGAAGCAGGCGTGAGCCTCTACGCGGTTGCCGGATCAACGCAGTATCTGGGCGCGTTCTGTCTGGCGAGCATGAGTTTGTGGGGCGCGTACGTCGGCTGTCGCGCAAGCCGCCCGGAGCTGATCATTGCGCTGATCGTGATGACCGGCGTCCTGCTCGCCATCAGCATCGTGGACGCGCAGACGCACCGTATCCCCAACCAGTTGATCCTGGTCGCGCTCGGTTGGGCAGCGCTGCAAGTGATCTTTCTCGGTTATCCTGACCCAAGGGCGGCGGCGCTGGGCGCGCTGGTTGGCGGCGGCGGATTCCTGTTGCTGGCCGTGCTGGGACGCGGCGCGCTGGGCGCGGGCGACGTGAAGCTGGCCGCCGTCATCGGCGCGCTGCTCGGCTATCCCGCGATACTGCCCGCGCTCTTCTTCGGCGTGCTGGCCGGCGGCGTGGGCGCGCTGATCTTCCTCGCGACGCGCCGCAAGGGCCGCAGGGACGCGATGGCCTACGGGCCGTATCTGGCGATCGGCGCGTTGATCGTCGTTGCCATGAGCCTCTGAAACTTCATCGCATTCCCCCGTTCTCACAACCTCGCTGCGGAGTGCGCATCTGACGCCTCCGGCGTGCGCACTCCGCGTTATATCTCCGCGACATAGCATCACCTAACGCCACATTCAATCCATGCGCTTGACAAGCGCGCCCCCATGCGATGATACTAAAGCACGCAAAGAAGCAGGAGGGTAAACAGATGCACGGTCTGCCGGTCACGAAATTGACGCTTTACAAGCATGGGGTGGGGTTCTTCCAGCGCCAGGGTCCGGCGCAGGATGGCGCGGTCACGCTCAGCTTCCGCCTGGAAGAGATGAACGATGTGCTCAAGAGCCTGACGACGCTCACCGTGGGCGGCGGGCAGGTCCTTGGCCTGGATTACGAGTCACCCGAAGACAAGAGCGCGCTGCTCCAGCGGTCGAGCATCCACCTCTCGGACGCTGCGGCGTTACGCGATCTGCTGCGCGACCTGCGCGGCCGGGCCGTGGAAATAGCCACCCCCGCCGAGACTTTTGCCGGCGTGGTCATCGGCATAGACCTGCCCGGCGAACGCGAAGAGATCGCGGCGACCCTCGTCTCGCTGTTTGCGCCCGACGGCAAGGTGACGCCGATTGAGCTGGGTGAGATCCTGGAAGTGACCCTCC
Organism: Anaerolineae bacterium; assembly: GCA_038214535.1. Lineage (GTDB taxonomy): Bacteria > Chloroflexota > Anaerolineae > CG2-30-64-16 > CG2-30-64-16 > JBBQRS01. The sequence goes on along the minus strand of JBBQRS010000112.1, from coordinate 1,741 downwards.
GCGACGACCGGGCGCTGGGCGACCTCACCTACGTGCTGGGCGCGAACCTCACCGACCAGGATAAACGAGCGATCACGGTGCGGCTGACGCCGGATGCGCAGGAGGCGCTGGTCAGCTACATCGCGCCCAGCCCCACCTGGCGCGTCAGCTACCGGCTCATCATGGATGAGACCGACGGCGAGGACGCATATCAGGCGTTGCTGCAAGGCTGGGGGCATTTCGACAACACGCTGGACGAAGACCTCGACGCGGTGCAGGTCAAGCTGGTGGCGGGAATGCCGATCAGCTTCATCTACGATCTCTATGAACCGTTCACGCCTGAACGGCCCACCGTGAAGGAAGAACAGCGCACCGTCGCCGCGCCGGTGGAATTCGAAGCGCCGCCCAGGGTGGCGATGGGCGCGCCCATGCAAGCCCGCGGCGCGATGGCGGCGATGGACGATATGGCGAACATGAAGATGGCTCCGGGGCTCGGCGTGCAGGCGCTGGGCGGCGGCACGGCCATTGCCGCGTCGGGGCAGGCCACGGGCGACTACTACAGCTACGTGGTATCCGCGCCCGTCAACGTGCGGCGCGGAAACGCCGCCGTCGTGCCGATCCTCCAGTTCATGCCTGAGTTGCGCAAGGAGCGCATCTACAACGGCAGGAAGCACCCCGGCAACCCGGTGGTCACGGCGCGCTTCCGTAACGACACGTCGCTGACGTTGGAACGCGGGCCGATCACCGTGATGGAAGCCGGCGAGTATGCAGGCGAAGCAATCCTGCCCTTCACGCAGGCCGGCGGTGAGGTCTACTTGCCTTACGCCGTTGACCTGGGCGTCCGCGTGACCGAGCAGTCGGGTCAGAAGCGATCGCTGGCGCGCGTCAGCCTGAAGCAAGGGTTCCTGGTGGTCGAGGAGTACCTTATCCGCACCATCACGTATCGCCTCGAAAATCGGGGCGACGACCCGACCAAAGTGCTGATCGAGCAGGAAGTTTCCCCCGATTTCGAGCCGTTCGACACGCCGGAGCCGGAGGAAACCACGCTCACGGCGCGACGTTATGCCGTCGAAGTCCCTGCGCACGCGACGAACAGGCTGGTCACGAACGAACGTCAACTGCTGGCCCGGCGCGAAGAGATCAAGAACCAGAGCCTGGAACAGTTGCGCCGCTGGCTGCAGGATAAGGCGCTCGATGAGGCGGCGTTCAAACGGCTGAGCGGGCTGCTCTCGCTGTATGACCAGATCACCGAACACGAAGCGAAGTTGCACGATAACGACGCACGCCGCGAGGCCATCCACGAACAGCAGGGCGTAGTGCAAGGCAACCTGGGGGCGCTGCGCACCGATGGCGAAGAGGGCAAGCTCCGCGCCCGCTATGCGCGCACGCTGAGCGAGCAGGAAGACCAACTCGCGGCGCTGGCGACAGACGACGCGGCGCAACGGGCAGCGATTGAAAAGCTCAAGGCCGAGGTCGAAGCGGAACTGGCCGCGCTATAAGCAATCCGAAAACTGCGCGTCCCCCTCCTTTGTAGTGACGGCTACAGGCGTTGGGGGTACTCCGCAACGGCTTAAGCCGTCACTACAAAGAGACAGAGGCAATATACGCAATTGCCGCTGATTCTCATAGACAAATCGGATAGAATACGTACAATGGAGGCATGAGACAACGAGCCTTCCAACTTACCGAGGCGCAAGCCGGCGAATTGCAGGGCGCCTACCACAACTGTCCAGATGCGCAGACATGTATGCGCTATCAGGCG
>JBBQRS010000111.1:0-15793 GCA_038214535.1 Anaerolineae bacterium | reverse complement strand
CGCCGCAACGCGCTGCGTTCTGGCTCGTCCAATTGGATGAAGCGTCCGGGTCGCATGGGGTAGCCTCCAAGTACAAAGCTGAGCTACCACCATCCTAAACCCAGACGTCAATCCCCGACCACTTTTGTGGAGCTATTTAGCCATTTGCGCCGGGTCAGGATCAATGGATGTCACAGGGACGCCAGTGACGGGAGGGAACGGCGGAGGAGATGACCATGATCACGTTGTTGGTGCGCCGCCGTTGCGCCGTGAACCAGCGCGCTGCTGCGGGAGTTCTGAAAATGATGCCTTTATCGCGACGACTCATCGTAGAATCCGCCTGCATTTTGCTCGCTTTGTTGCGAAAACAATCCCGGTATCGTTGCCGAATTTGTAGTGTAGGATACCAAAGGATGGGCCCGGTGTCAAGAATCACAGATGTTCAAGACTATCCGAAAACCCATTTACCACGGAATACACGGAAAAAGTAGAGATAAATTTTTCCGTGTGTTCCGTGGTTCATTCTCGATATTCGGGTAGATTTTTGGGGGTAGGGCCGTCGCGCCCGCGCTACACATTAAAACGGAAGTGGATCACGTCGCCGTCTTGCACGGGGTAGTCGCGGCCTTCGAGGCGCACCTGGCCCGCGGCGCGCGCGCCGGCCAGGCCCTGCGCGGCGATCAGCGCGGGCTGGGGTGTGACTTCGGCGCGGATGAAGCCGCGCTGGATGTCGGTGTGGATCAGACCGGCGGCTTCGTAGGCCGTGCGGCCTCGCGACAGGGTCCAGGCGCGCGCCTCTTTGCCGCCGGTGATAGTGAAGAAGGTGATTAGGTCGAGCAGGGCGTAACCCGCGTGGATGAGCCGGTTGAGGCCGGGTTCCGTCAGGCCCAGGTCGGCGCGATAGGCGGCAGCCTCGTCGGCGGGCCACTCCGCGAGTTCGGCCTCGCACGCCGCGCAGATCGCGAGGCAGGGTACGTCTTCGGCCGCAGCTCGCGCCAGCACGGCGGCGGCGATCGCGCCGCCGTCGGGCAGGTCATCTTCCGAGACGTTGACCACGTAGAGGCGCGGCCTGGCGCTTAGCAGGGTGAAATCGGCCAGCCAGTCGGGGTGGTGCGGCGGGTCGGCGAAGGCGGTCGCGGGTTGCCCTTCGTTCAGGTGGGCGCGCAGCCGGTCGAGCCAGTCGAGTTGGTCGGCGTAGTCGCGCGGGCGCGCCTTGGCCTGCCCCTGCACCTTCTCGATGCGCCGGTCGGTCGCGGCCAGGTCGGCCAGGATTAACTCCGTGTCGAGAGTTTCGAGATCGGTCAGCGGGTCCACGGCGTCACCCGCGGTGGGGATGTCGGCGTCCTGGAAGCCGCGCAGCAGCAGCACGATGGCGTCCACGTTGCGGATGTGGCCGAGGAACTGGTTGCCCAGCCCGGCGCCCTGGCTCGCGCCCGGCACCAGCCCGGCGATATCCACGAACTCGACTGTGGCGGGCACAACCCGTTCCGGCCCCACCAGCGCGATGAGCTGGTCGAGGCGTTGGTCGGGCAGCGTGGCAATGCCGATGTTGGGGTCAACGGTGGTGAACGGGTAGGGCGCGGTCGCCACGCCGGCGCGGGTCAGCGCGTTGAACAGCGTAGACTTGCCCGCATTGGGCAGCCCAACGATGCCAATTTGCAGGGCCATGCGCGTATCCTCCGGGGCAGAGATCAGTGGGCAGAGATCAGAAGTCAGCTACCTGCCACACAACAGTTCACGCCATGTGCCATTCGCCGCGGCGCACCGGAGTGTGCGCTACGAGCCGGCCATTAGCCATCCGCTATCTGCTATTTGCCATTTACTATCTGCCAGCCGCATTGTCGCGTGAGTAGGCGCGGAACGCAAGGTGATGCATTGCCAAACATGCGCGGCGTCATGCCGGTGGGGAGCCGCCGGGTGTATCGTACGAAGGATGATGTGGAGGGCATCGTACCGATGACATTTCAACCCGACTATCGTAATATGCTGGCCGTGATGGCAAACCGGCGTCCGCCGCGGCTGCCGATCTACGAGCATATCATCAGCCCGGAGATCATGGAACAGATCATGGGCCGGCAGTTCGCGGCGCTACACGACGGCGATGACGCCGACCTGGATCAGTTCTTCCGTTCCTACGGCCAGTTCTGGCAGGATATGACCTATGACACCGTTTCTTACGAGGTGTGCATCACGGAGGCGCTGCCGGGGCATGGCGCAATCATGGGCGGCAAGGGGCCCATCCAGAATCGCGCGGACTTCGCGCATTACCCGTGGGACGAGCTGGCGGCGCGTTACTGGGCGCTGGCGGCGCGCCGGTTTGACGCGCTGGGCCGTCACTTGCCGCCGGGGATGCGCGCCCTGGGGGGTGTGGGCAATGGCGTGTTCGAGATCAGCGAGGATCTGGTGGGGTTCGAGTCGCTGGCATACATGCAGGCCGATGATCCGGAGTTGTTCGCCCAACTATACGAGCGCATCGGCGATCTGATGGTTGACATCTGGCAACGCTTCCTCGCCCACTACACCGATATCTTTGCCATTTGCCGCATGGGCGACGACCTGGGGTTTAAGACCAGCACCCTGGTCGCCCCGCGCACGATTCGTCAACACGTCCTGCCGCAATACCGGCGCATCGTCGGGCTGATCCGGGGCGCGGGTATGCCATTCCTGTGGCATTCGTGCGGCAATATCTTCCCGATCATGGACGACGTGATTGACCTGGGCATCAACGCCAAGCACTCCAATGAGGACATCATCGCCCTGTTCGAGCGGTGGATCGAGCTTTATGGGGAACGCATCGGCCTGCTTGGCGGCATAGACGTAGACCTGCTATGCCAGCGCACGCCCACCGAAATCTCTGCGGTCGTGTTTGACAAGGGGCGTCGTTATCGCGCCGCGGCTCAGGGTTACGCGCTGGGGTCGGGCAATTCCATTCCCAACTACGTGCCGGTAGACGGCTATCTGGCGATGGTCGAAGCGGCGCAGAGACTGCGCGAGATGGATTGACACTTGGACACGCGCACGGTTCGGGTCCTGATGCCGGAGGTTTCCCCTGAGGGACTTCCTCTGGTCGCAAATCCTCTCTCCGACTTTGACCATACGGGTAGCTAACCTTCCAGCCCGACGACCACTACCTTGATTGTGTTGTCCTCAGCTAACGCCATCGCAGGCTGAAACAAAAACTGCATGGGACGGTGTTCGCCCCGAACCCTGATCTTCCTTGCTCCTCGTTGTTTTGCGATTCATGCGACATTTGTCCTATATCGGCGGCCATGAATCAAGTATCATATTATCTTGAACCGCGCTGTTTCAATCTCGTCTTCTATTCCTTTATTTCGAAACAACCCGGAGGTGAACATGCCGTCTCACGGTTTCTGCCGCGCAGGGGATGCGCGGTTTTGGCGCGCCGTGATGTTGACGCTTGTGGTACTGTTGAGTCTCGCTGGTCCGCTGAGCCGTGTTGAGGCGGCGCCAATGTTACAGAGCGGCGGACCCGGCGAAACGCTCTTTCAGGCGAAATGCGCGGCTTGCCATACCATCGGCGGGGGCAAGCTGGTCGGGCCTGACTTGCAAGATGTGACGGCTCGTCGGGACGCGGCGTGGCTGAAGAGCTTCATCGCCGATCCGAACAAGCTGTTCGCCGCCCATGATCCGATCGCGCAACAGTTGTTGGCCGAAAGCAACAACGTCAAAATGCCGGCGCTGGGGCTGACCGCGGCGGAAGTTGATGCGCTGATCGCGTTCCTTGGCCGCGCCAGCCCGGCGGCGGATAGTGCGGCCGCTCCCGCAGTTCAACCGGCTGCGGCTGTCGGGTCGCCAGCGGCGGGCCAGCATTTGTTCACCGGTGAGTCGCAGCTCGGTAACGGCGGCCCGGCGTGTATCGCCTGCCACTCGGTGAATGGCATCGGCGCCCTGGGCGGCGGCGCGCTCGGCCCCGATCTGACCCACGCGACGCAACGTTATCCCGGACCCGGCCTGGCGACCGTGCTGGAGAACATCGCCTTTCCGACGATGGTCGGCCCCTTCGAGAACCGTCCACTGACGCCCCAGGAGGCGGCTGACCTGGCGGCGTTCATGGCACAGGCAGACCAAAGAGGGGTGCTGATTCCTGCTGCCGCGGCCGGCGCGATCACCGCGCACACATGGTGGGTGCTGACCGTCGGGCTGATCGGCGCGTTAGCCCTGACTATCCTGCTGGCGATCTTCTGGCCACGGCAACGGCAGAGCATTTCAGCTCGGCTGCGCAACGCGCACAAACCGACGGCTGATTGATGAAGCTCGCCCTGGGATTCGAGCGACGGAGGCTTTATGACTGACTGGACGAAAGAGACAATTGCTCCCACCGAACGCAAGTGGGAGGAGTTCTACCGGAATCGTTTTCAACACGACAAGCGCGTGCGCACGACGCACGGTGTGAATTGCACCGGTTCCTGCTCGTGGGAAGTGTTTGTCAAGGATGGTATCGTCACCTGGGAGCTGCAGGCCACCGACTACCCCGCGCTGGAGGACGGTCTGCCGCCCTACGAGCCGCGGGGCTGTCAGCGTGGCATCAGCTTCTCGTGGTATCTCTACAGCCCGATCCGCGTTAAATATCCCTATGTGCGCGGCGCGTTGGTGGATCTGTGGCGCGAGGCGCGGGCGGTGTATGCCGATCCGGTGGCGGCCTGGCAGTCCATCGTGAACGACCCGGAGAAGCGCGCCCGTTTCCAGGAGGCGCGCGGCAAGGGCGGCTTCCGGCGCTTCTCATGGGATGAGGCGCTCGACATCATTTCGGCTTCGGTCATATATACAGTCAAGCAGCACGGACCGGATCGGGTGATCGGCTTCTCGCCGATCCCCGCCATGTCGCAGGTCAGCTACGCCGCAGGCAGCCGGTTCCTGTCGCTGCTGGGCGGGGTGAACCTGAGCTTCTACGACTGGTACTGCGACCTGCCGCCAGCCAGCCCTGAAATCTGGGGCGAACAGACCGATGTGCACGAGTCGGCCGACTGGTACAACAGCCGCTTTATCGCGGTGGTTGGCGCCAACCTCAACATGACCCGCACGCCGGACACGCATTTCATCGCCGAGGTGCGCCACGCCGGAGCCAAGCTCACCGTCTTCTCTCCCGATTTCTCCCAGGTGTCGAAGTTCGCTGATTACTGGATCCCGGTTCACGCGGGGCAAGACACGGCTTTCTGGATGGCGGTCAACCATGTGATTCTCACGGAGTTCTTCGTCCAACGCCAGGTGCCGTACTTCGTGGACTATCTCAAGCGCTACACCGACATGCCGTTCCTGGTGCAGATCGGCGACGCCGTGCCGACGAAAGACGCACTGCCGGGACGCTACCTGCGCGCCAACCAGATCGCGGCATACCAGGCGATCGAAAACGGCGACTGGAAGCTGTTGGTCTGGGATAAAAGCGCGGGGCAGCCTCGTATGCCACAGGGCACGGTTGGCTTCCGTTGGGCCAAGCAGGAACCGGGCCAGTGGAACCTGCTGATGCACGATCCGGTCACCGATGAAGACATCGAGCCTGAGCTGTCGTTCGCCGAGGCCTACGACACGGTGCAAGCGGTCCAATTCGACGATTTTGCCACGGGCACAACGCTGCGCCGGGGCGTGCCGGTCCGCTACGTCGAGACCGCGGCTGGGCGGGTGGCGGTCGCGACGGTGTTCGATCTCATCATGGCGCAGTTTGGCGTCACGCGCGGGCTGGCAGATGAAGGCGACGACTTCCCGCAGGACTACACCGACGATCTCCCTTACACCCCCCTCTGGCAGGAAAAGTTCACCGGCATCCATCGCGACACGCTGGTGCAGTTTGCGCGCGAGTGGGCCGAGAACGCCGAGAAGACGAACGGCAAGAACCTGATCATTATCGGCGCCGGGGCCAACCACTGGTATCACAATAACCTGCTCTATCGCTCCGGTATCGTGGCGCTGATGCTGACCGGCTCCGTCGGCGTGAACGGCGGCGGGCTGGCCCATTATGTGGGGCAGGAGAAGCTCGTGTGCCAGGCCTCGTGGAGCACGATCGCCTTTGCCAACGACTGGGGCATGGCCCCGCGCCAGCAGAATACACCGTCATTCCACTACGTTCATTCCGATCAATGGCGCTACGAACGCGGCTTCACCGCCTACGATACGCTGCCGACCCGACACGGGCAGAAGCCCGCCGGACACACCATTGACATGCAGGTGGATGCCGTGCGGCGGGGCTGGCTGCCCTTCTTCCCGCAGTTCAACCGCTCATCGCTGGCCGTGGCGCAGGAAGCAGCCGCCAGCGGCGCGCAGAACGATGGCGAGACGATCCAGTACGTGGTGGATCAACTCAAGACGGACAAGCTGGGGTTTGCGGTCGAGGACCCGGACGCGCCGGAGAACTGGCCGCGCGTCTGGTTCATCTGGCGCGGCAACGCCATCGGCTCCAGCGCCAAAGGGCACGAGTTCTTCCTGCGCCACTACCTGGGCACGCACAGCAATGCTATCGCCACGGAAGTGGCCGCGGGCATGACCAGCGAGGTTGTTTATCGCCCGGAGGCGCCGACCGGCAAGCTCGATCTGGTGGTGGATCTCAACTTCCGCATGGACACCTCGGCGCTTTACTCCGACATTGTGCTGCCCGCCGCCACCTGGTACGAAAAGGACGACCTGAACACGACAGACCTGCACTCCTACATCAACCCGATGCAGGCGGCGGTGGCGCCGGCCTGGGAGTCGCGGAGCGACTGGGACATCTACAAAGCCGTCGCCAAACGGGTGAGCGAGTTGGCAAAGACTCACCTGCCCGACCCGGTGCGCGACGTCGTCATGTTACCACTGCAACACGACACGCCCGACGAACTGGCTCAACCCGAGGTACGTGACTGGAAGCGGGGCGAGGTCGAGGCGATCCCCGGCAAGACGATGCCCAAATTCCGCGTGGTGATGCGCGACTACGCCAACCTCTACGAGCAGATGGTCTCACTCGGCGCCGATGTGGCGGAAAAAGGCGTCTTCGCGCACGGGTTGACCATCCCGGTTGCGGATGAATATGGCAAGCTGGCTCGTCGTCAACCCCGGCAGGTAGACGGCCAAATCCTGCCGGCGTTGGTTGAGGCGCGCCAGGTGGCGGAAGCGATCCTGGCGCTCGACCCGGCGTCTAACGGCGAACTGGCCCACCGCGCGTTTGAGGCGGAGGAGCACAAAACCGGCCTGCCCTTGACCGATCTGGCGGCCGGCTCGCGCGACGTGCGTATCAGCTTCGACGACATCGTCAGCCAGCCGCGGCGCGTGCTCACCACCCCCACCTGGTCGGGAGTGGTCAATCAGGGCCGCGCCTACTCGCCGTTCACCCTGAACGTCGAGCAGTTGATCCCCTGGCGCACGCTGACCGGCCGCCAGCACTTCTATCTCGATCACGCCAGCTACCTGGCGTGGGGCGAGCACCTGCCTACCTACAAGTTGCGACCGGATCACACGATGCTCGATGAGCTCCAGGTGACGTTGAGCCGGATGGGCAAGGCCGGCGGCGTCATGCTCAACCTGATCACCCCGCACGGCAAATGGAGCATCCACTCGACTTACTCCGAGAACGAGCGCATGATGACTCTCTCGCGCGGCGGCTATCCGGTGTGGCTGAACGAAAAGGATGCTGCCGAACTGGAGATCGCCGACAACGACTGGGTCGAGGTGCATAACGACAACGGCGTGTTCGTCCAGCGGGCGATCGTTTCGGCTCGCATCCCCGCGGGGACGGTCTTCATCTACCACGCGACTGAGCGCACGGTTGGCATCCCGAAAGCGCCCGTGCGCCTCGGTAAACGTGCCGGCATGAACAATTCGCTGACCCGGACGCGGCTCAAGCCGGTGTTGATGGCGGGTGGATATGCGCAGTTTTCCTATGCCTTCAACTACTGGGGACCGACCGGCGTGAACCGGGATACCTATGTCTTCGTGCGCCGCATCGAAGCGCCGACTTTCTGAGGGGGAACTATGAACGTTCGCGCTCACATGAGCATGCTTTTCCACCTGGACAAATGCATCGGTTGCCACACTTGCTCGGTCGCCTGCAAGAACCTGTGGACCGATCGCAAGGGTGCCGAGTATATGTGGTGGAACAACGTCGAAACTCGGCCGGGCACGGGCTACCCGACGCAGTGGGAAAATCAGTCGCACTATCGCGGCGGTTGGCAGCTCAAGGATGGCAAGCTGCGCCTGCGTCTGCACTCGAAGCTCGGCGGCCTGGCCAAACTCTTTTTCAATCCGGCGCTGCCGGAGCTCGACGACTACTACGAGCCGTTCACCTTCCGCTACCAGGATCTATTCAATGCGCCGGCGGGTGACGATCAACCGACCGCGATCCCCATCTCGATGATCACCGGCGAGCCGATCGACATCCAGACCGGCCCGAACTGGGACGACGACTTGGGCGGGTCGGGCATCTACGCCAGGAATGATCCGAACATGGACGACCTGCCGGAGCGCGTTCGCCAGCAGATGGCTGAGATCGAGCGGGTAGTGTTCAACTACGTGCCGCGCATCTGCAACCACTGCCTCAACCCGGCGTGCGTGGCTGCCTGTCCCTCGGGCGCGATCTATAAGCGCGCCGAGGATGGTGTGGTGCTGGTGAACGAGAACCAGTGCCGGGCCTGGCGCATGTGCGTGGCCGCCTGCCCCTACAAGAAAGTCTACTACAACTGGTCCACCGGCAAATCGGAGAAGTGCATCCTCTGCTTCCCGCGGCTGGAGACGGGGCAGGCCCCTGCCTGCGCGCTCTCATGCGTCGGCCGCATCCGCTATATGGGCGTGCTGCTCTACGACGCGGACAAGATCCCCGGCGCGGCGCTGGTTCCCGACGATCAACTGGTCGAAGCGCAACGCGCGGTGATCCTGAACCCGTTCGACCCGGAGGTGCTCGCGGCCGCGCGCGCCAATGGGATCGAGGAAAGCTGGCTCAGCGCGGCGCAAAATTCGCCGGCCTACAAGTTCGTCGTGGAATGGGGCCTGGCTCTGCCGCTGCATCCTGAGTATCGGACCATGGCGATGATGTACTACATCCCGCCGCTCTCACCTGTGGTCAGCGTCATCGAGGAGGAGCTTTTCAAGCTCGACATCAGCCCTGAGCAGCGCGACTTCGAACTGTTCGACCGCCTGGACGCGGCCCGGATGCCGGTGCAATACCTTGCCAGCATGTTTGCAGCCGGCAACGAAGCGCCTGTGCGCCTGGCGCTGCGCAAGATGCTGGCGGTGCGCACCTATATGCGCCACAAGACGGTGGATGGCGGGGTGGACGAGAAGACGCTGGCGCTGCTGGCCGAAGCGGGCACGAACCGTGAAGAGGTCGAGGCAATCTACCGGCTGACCACGCTGCCCACGCTGGCGGAACGCTTTGTGATCCCGCAATACCATCGTGAGATGGCCGTGGAGGCGTGGACCGATCCACTGGAGCGCAAGGGCGAGGTGGGCTTTGGTTATGTCCAGCCACCGGCGCGAGGTGAGTAAGATGGAACCCACTCTGAACACTGGTTACGCGATCCTGGCGAACGCCTTCAGCTATCCGGCGCCTGGCCGCATGGAAACGCTGCAGAGCGGCGCGGCCACATTTCCGAAAGGCGCGGGCAAGAATACCTATAGCGCCTTCCTCAAGGGCGTCGAACCGTTGTCGCTTGGCGCATGGGAGGAGCTGCATACGCGCACCCTCGACCTGAACCCGCCCGCCGCGCCCTATGTCGGTTACCAAATGTGGGGCGACAGTTACCAGCGCGGCGCGTTTATGGCTACGCTGAACCGGACGTTTGCGTTGGCGGGCGTGGATACCGACGGCGAGTTGCCCGATCACCTGGCACCGATCCTGCGTTACCTTGCGGTCACGTCTGAGCCGCTGCCGGAGCTGGTCGAAGTGCTTGGCCCCGCACTGGAGCGTATGCTGGCGGCGTTGCGCAAGGCAGAGCCGAAGAACCCCTACGTTGATCTGCTGCTCGCGGTGCAGGCGGCGTGTCAAGGCTTGAAGCGGGAGGACGCATGAACTGGGATACCGTTTTCTTCGTGATCTTGCCCTATATCTCGCTGGCGATTTTCATCGCGGTGAGCATCTACCGGTCTATTTATCGGCCATTCACCGTTTCCAGCCTGTCGTCGCAGCTCTTAGAGCGCAAGAAGCTCTATTGGGGTTCCGTCCCGTTTCACTACGGGATCGTGATCGTGCTGCTGGCGCATCTGCTGGCGCTCCTGTTACCGGGCAGTCTCCGGCTATGGAACGCCGTGCCAATCCGGCTCTATCTGCTCGAGGCGACCGGCCTCGCGCTTAGCCTGTGGGCGCTTGTGGGCCTGGTGGTGCTCCTTTGGCGGCGGCTGAGTGAGAAGCGGGTGCGAGTCGTCACCACGCCGATGGATCTTGTTATCCTGGCGTTGCTGTTGATCTCGGTGATCACCGGGGTGTTGACTGCGACCGTTTACCGTTTCGGGTCGTCCTGGTTCACGGTGGTCTTCACGCCCTACATCTGGTCGGTATTGACCTTCCGGCCGCAAGTCAACCTGGTGGCGCCCTTGCCGTGGGTCATCAAGTTGCACGTGATCAACTTCTTCCTCCTCTTGGCCGTGTTCCCTTTCTCGCGGTTGGTCCACATCGCCACTTATCCGATCGGCTACCTGATTCGGCCCTGGCAGATCGTGATTTGGAATCGCAAGCCGCGGGCGGAGTGAGAACGAAGTTACGGTCAACATAAGAGAAGGAAAAATGGAAGTCAAAGGCAAGCCGCGCAACGGTTTGATCGGCGCAACGCTGGGGTTCTTCATCGGTTTCGCCGCGGTGGCGCTCTTCGGACCGACTGCCAACAAACTCAACGACATCATGCACCTGGCACCGGTGGCGATCGGGTTCCTCGTCGCCATGCCGGCCTTGTCCGGCTCGCTGCTGCGCATCCCCTTTGCCGCCTGGGTCGACACCACCGGCGGGCGCAAGCCGTTCCTGATTCTGTTGGGCGCTTCGATCGTTGGCATGGCGGGACTGACGCTCTTGTTGTTCCTCCGCTACCCGGCCGGTATTACGGCGGGAATGCTGCCGCTGCTTTTCTTCCTGGGCATCCTTTGCGGGTGTGGAATTGCGACCTTCTCGGTGGGTATCGCGCAGGTTTCCTACTGGTTCCCGCGACAGCAGCAGGGTAGCGCGTTGGGCACTTACGCGGGTGTGGGCAATCTGGCGCCGGGTATCTTCTCCTTATTATTGCCCGTTGCGCTTGCGGGGTTAGGTATCGCCGGGTCGTATTTGATCTGGCTGGTTTTCCTGTTGATCGGCACGGGGCTTTACTTTCTGCTCGGACGGAACGCGCCCTACTTTCAGCTCAAGGCGCAAGGCTGCGCCGAGGATCAAGCGCGGGCCATTGCCGCCGAGCACGGACAGGAGATGTTCCCCAGCGGACAAATGAAAGACAGCCTGGTGCGTTCGGCGCGTACCCCGGAAACCTGGCTGTTGGTCGTAATCTACTTTACAACCTTCGGCGGTTTCCTCGCCATGACCGCCTGGCTGCCGGTGTACTGGAAGACCTTCTTTGGTGTTCCTGCGGTCACGGCCGGGGCGCTGACTGCACTCTACTCGATCCTTGCTTCCCTGAGTCGGGTGGCGGGCGGCAGCATCTCCGATCGGCTGGGCGGCGTCACCACCCTCCTATTGGCTCTGGTGATCACGGGAACCGGCGCGCTAATGATAACCCTTTCGCATCAGTCCGGGCTTTCGGTGCCCGCGGAGATCCTGATGGCCGCGGGGATGGGCGTGAGCAACGCCGCGGTGTTCAAGCTGGTGCCTCAGGCCGTGCCACAGGCCGTGGGCGGGGCCTCGGGTTGGGTCGGTGGGTTGGGCGCCTTCGGCGGCTTCATGATCCCGCCGATCCTCGGCGCAATTGTTGCCAGTCAGGGCGCAGCTGGGTATCCCGCAGGGTTCGGAATATTCATCGGCCTGACGTTGATTTCCCTGCTCATTACGCTGATCCTCAGGCGGAGGTCCAGCGTCGTCCGCCAACCTCGTCTTGCGTCATGAAAACAAGGATGACTCGATGCACGACTTGCCATCGCTTCTAGCGGCCTCCAGCGCACGGCACAGCCATCTCTGCCCGCGGCAGGTGCTCGGTGTGCGCATGGCGCAGGCCGGCGCGGCCTCACTGGGGCTGGAGATCCCCAAGCCGGACAAGCGCCTGCTGGTTATCGCGGAGACGGATGGTTGTTTTCTCGACGGGCTGGAAGTCGCGGCCGGGGTGTCGCCCGGCCACCGCACCCTGCGCATCGAGGACTACGGCAAGATCGCGGCGACTTTCGTTGATGTGCGGACAGGTGAGGCCATCCGGCTGACCCCCCGACTTGATGTGCGCTCATGCGCTCTGGCATATGCTCCCGGCGAAAGCCGTCACTACTTTGCCCAGCTTGCCGGCTACCAGGTCATGCCGGACGCGGAGTTATTCTCCATGAAGCCCGTGGTTCTACGCACCCCTGTGGAAGCGCTGATCAGCCGCGCCGGGGTGCGAACGAATTGCGCGACCTGCGGGGAGGAGATCATCAACGAACGCGAGGTCATCGTTGATGGGCAGGCGCTCTGCGTTTCCTGCGCACATGGGGGTTACTATGCATCAGAAAGCGACCTATCGCTGCAGCAGATAGCATACGCGTATGCTGGGCATGATGGGATGCGTGAGGGGCGGCGCTTTCGCAGATTAAGAATTTAGTTCGGCAATGTCACGGTACCGTGAGCGGGTCGGTCCTGAAAAGTCCGTAACGGTGTGATTTCAGCGAAGAATCTCGGTTATCTGCCGCTAAGCGACGTTTGATTGCAGTGCGCGGCCAGTTTGCCTGCGTCGCCGCCGGGTGGCCCGACACTCTTAGCTTCCAGCGCCTCGGCCACGCGGCGGCGCGTCAATCGGAGGCGCGCCGCGCTCATCCCCTCGCAGCAGGCCTCGCGCAGCCTCTCGTGCGTGAACTCGTAGCTGTCGTCCGCCGTCTCACGCAGAATACGGCGACGCCATAGCTCGTCCAATGCCTGTGCCAGTCGTTGCGCATACATCGGCGCGATGTGATAGTCGCGGGTGTCCTCCGCATACAGCGCCAACTGCTCCAGCGTAGCGATGAAGAGCCGGCGCAGGCGTTCGCGTTCGGGCGCCCCCCAATCGCTGTAGCATTCCGGCAGCAGGTCGCCGCGCTAGAACTCGATCGCGGCCGCAGCATCCTGGCGGAACGGAGTGCCCTGAGCGAAGGCCACATCGTTGGTTGCCGAAGTCGTAGGATGCGGAGAGCAGGTGCGCCCGGCTGATGGCCAGCCGGGCGCTGACATTATCACCGACCTGGGCTCGTCGGGGGGAGCCAGTGAGGCCTTCGGGATCAACGGCACCGGTCCTGTGGTCGGTTCGTTCGGGAACCCTTCCCCTGCCTTTCTCTGACAAAAAAAGAGACTTTAGTCACGGTAGGCGGCGACAGCTTGTGCTAATATAGCATACAAATAATCCAGTGTGTGGACACTCTCGTCCCCGCACTCGACATCTACTACCAAGCGAGCGATCATCATGACCACACCTGCTGAGAAGGCCCAACCTACACTACCCATCGTGGACGTGCGCACCATCGTCCCGCGCGACCGCCATCCCCTCATCTTTAGCGCTTTCGACGCCCTGGCCGTGGGCGAATCCTTCGTCCTGATCAACGACCATGATCCCAAACCTTTGTATTATCAATTCCTGCACGAGCGCCCCGGCCAATTCGAGTGGATCTATGTGGAAGAAGGCCCCGAACGCTGGGAGGTACGCATCGTCCGCGCACAGCCCGCAGCCAATTCATAAGCCCACCCTATCGCTTTGTATCCTCTCAATAAAGTGGGGAGTCGCTATCACGTGCCCGGCACTTGCGGGTGACGAAGCAGTTAGAAAAAAGCCTGTGGTCCAGGCAGCGCTGCCGGGGATTCACCGGTTGTTCATGCCGGGACGAAACGCTGTTCGTGCTACGCTTACGCGCATCTCGCGAGTATCAAACACCCCGATGAGGAGGCATTATGTTTACAATCGGCGATCTCCTGCGCAACAAAGGATCTGAGGTTTGGGCCACACGACCCGACACGACGGTGTCCGACGCGCTCGATCTGATGGCTGAGAAGGACATCGGCGCGGTCCTGGTGCTGGACGGGCAGGCGTTGGTGGGCATCCTGTCAGAGCGCGACTGCGCCCGCAAAGTGACGCTGCCGGGCAAGAACGCCATAGACATATTCGTGTCCGAGATCATGACCCGCCGCGTTCTGTATGTGCGCGCGGCTCAGAACGTTCAGGAGTGCATGGCTTTGATGACCGAGAAACACATCCGTCATCTGCCCGTGCTGGGCGATGAAGACCACGTGATCGGCGTTGTCTCGATCGGCGATCTGGGCAGAGCAATCATCGCCCAGCAGGAGTTTACCATCGCGCACCTGGAACAGTATATCATTGGCGTCGAGAGCTCGTTCTATCGCTCCTCTTGATCTGGTCGCGGGAGGAGGTCACTAAGGGACACTGTTCGTCACTGGCGGTGATCGGCGAGAGGGCGTTGCCCCGACCGTAGGGATGATGTGAACAGCGATTCAACAGCAGCCATTCGACAGCAACTACAGCTACTCGATCGCGAGGCAGCGCTAGAGCCGGCTGGTCGTGAAGCGCGCGTGCAGGCCGGCATCCGGGCTTATGAAAACGCCCGAGCTGATGGCCTCTGCCAAGACGGCGCATGGGAGTGTGCGCGGGAAGCCATGCGCGAGTTTATCACCGATAATTCAATTTCATAACCGATATTCTCAATTCCTAACCGGAGGATCAGGGATGACGACAAATCTCTTTCTGAATCTCGACGCCGCTCAGAGCGTTGGTGAGTGGGTTGCAAACGACTTTCGCCTGGCGAGCGTATTCAGCAAACATGGTTAGGACTTACGCAGTTCAGCGCCGGTCGTGTACACTTGGGGCATGAACCCACCCAAGTGCGATGAATTGGACTACATTCACTTTCTGGTTGCGGCCCAGAGAGTGTTCAGCAACGTCGAAGCCGCCAAATCGCATCCTGCGGCCGACAGTGATGGGCCAGCACACGACGCCTACACGCGTCTGCTGCAACGCTGTCAGCCGGATAGTGCGGCGCTGTGGGCCGAAGTCCAGCCGTGTGTGCCGCAGCACGGCGGGATACTGGTCATTGACGATACCACCCTCGACAAGCCGTACGCCCAGGTGATGGACTTGGTCACGCGCCATTGGTCGGGCAAGCACCGGGCGGTGGTCCAGGGCATCAACCTGATCACGCTGCTCTGGACGGACGGTAACGCCCACTGGCCGTGCGACTTTCGGATCTATGATACCAGCGATGGCTTGACCAAGAACGATCATTTTCGCGCCCTGCTGGATGCGGCGGCCCAACGCGGCCTGCAGCCGACGTTAGTGGCCTTTGACAGTTGGTATGCCAGTTTGGACAATCTCAAACGGGTGGGCCAGCTGGGCTGGCACTGGCTGACGCAACTCAAGCGCAATCGCTTGGTCGATCCCGATGGTGCGGGCAATCGCGCCATTAGGGCCATCGGCATCCCCCACCATGGGCGACGCGTGCATCTCAAAGGTTACGGCTGGATCAAAGTCTTCAAGACGGCTGACCCACACGGCGGCGTTGAATACTGGGCGACCAGCGACCTGGCGATGACCCTCGAACAATGTGCCGTCTGGGCGCTCGACGCTTGGCGGATCGAAAATTATCACCGTAGCTTGAAACAATTCTGCGGCGTCGAACGGGCCCAGCATCGCTCGGCCACGGCGCAACGGAATCACATCGGGCTGGCCATCCGGGCCTTCTTGCGCCTGGAAACCCAACGCTTGCT
>JBBQRS010000110.1:0-16027 GCA_038214535.1 Anaerolineae bacterium | reverse complement strand
GGGGTATCCTGTGGGGGGCGTGCCCCCCCACTCTTTTGTTTTGGGCGCCCCCTCCCGCGGCGGGGGGGCCCCCCCGCGCCCCCCCCCCCGCGACTACGAAGATGGTTGAGCGCGAGTCTTTAGAGGAGGGACGCGATGTGTACGATGATCAGTCAGCAGGCGGCGGTGGCGGGCAGCGGCAAGGGGCGCGATGGCTGGTTCGCGGTGCGCCAGGCGAGCGTGTCGTATGATCACCCGTTCAACGTGCCGCTGGAATACGCCCTGAATATTGACTTCGGGAATGAGGCGCTGGGGCCGGGGGCGCGCGTAGCGGTGGAGCTTGACGCCGCGTCGGCGCGGGCGCTGGTGGCGGCGATCGAGGCAGTGCTGGCGCGCGCCGAGCAGGGCGGCTATCTGGAGGCGGCGGGCTAACACGGATTAGGCGGAGGGGTCAGACCTGACAGGTTCCCCTTCGGGGGAAACCTGTCAGGTCTTATGTCAATTACCTCTGCACGGACGGCAGGAACAGGCTGGCCGGATCGGTGCTGAAGCGGAGCGGAATCGCGCCTTGATCTTTGCGCGGATCCACGACGCCGGTGCCCGGATTGAACAGCGCGTAGCCCTCGGCTTTCACGCCTTTGGGCAGCGAGAGGCTGGCGAAGTAGGTGAAGTCGGTGAAGTTGGTGATGACCGGCGCGGGGGTCGCCCAACTAGGCGGCGGGGCCGCCGCGATGGAATCGCTGGCCAGGCGCAAGAAGCTGGTGGCGGCGACGTTGATATTGAGCGAATAGACCAGGACGCCGTTATAGCTGAACCCGCGTAAGGCGACGGTATGGGCGGCGGTGTCGGTGTTGTACAGGTAGAGCACCGTGGCCGTGGCGTCGTTATCGGTCGGCACAAAATAGACCAGGGTCTCGCCGGGGATGGGCGTCGGCAGCACGCCCACGGCGTCAGCCCCGGTGAGGAAGTCCGCGGGCGGCAGCTCGTCGCTCCCTGGGGCGGGCGGCGGGGCCGGCGTCGTTAACCGGGGCGGCGGCGAGGGCCGACCCCGCGCCCGTCCGCTGGGTGGTCGCAGATGCGACCGGCGCGTTCCGGCCGGGGGCAAACCAGAGCAGCCCAAAGACCAGCGCGATGCCGGTGATCGCGCCAAGGCTCAGCAAACCCATTTTCTTCATGTCGTTCTCCTTAGCTTTCCCCTTTGTAGTGACGGCTTTAGCCGTTGGGGGTAGGACAACGGCTAAAGCCGTCACTACGAAGGGGCGGCGCATAGTCTTCGGATAGAAACCGAGCTCATCAACTGGCAGCTTGCTTCACGAGTGCGGCGATCCTGGCCTCTGCGGCAGGGGTCAACGTCTTCAGCGCGTAGGCAGTCGGCCACATCGCGCCATCATCGAGGTGCGCCGTGTCGTTGAAGCCGAGGGTCGCGTAGCGCGCGTCGAACTTGGCGGCGCTCTGGAAGAAGCAGACGACCTTGCCGTCCTTCGCATACGCGGGCATCCCATACCAGGTTTTTGGCATGAGGTCCGGCGCGTTGGCGGCGACGAGCGCGTGGATCCGTTCGGCCATGCCGCGATCCGGTTCCGGCATCTCGGCGATCTTCTCGAGCACGGCGCTTTCCCCGGCAGCCCGGTCCTTGTTCATGCGCGCTTCCGCCTTCAGCTCCGCGGCGCGCGCCTTCATCGCGGCCTGTTCCGCGGCCGTGAAGCCATCGGCCTTCGTGTTGGCGTCCTTAGCCTGGGTCAAGAGAATCTCCTTCCGCTGATGTGCATGTGTGGTTTGCCTGCGCGTGCCGTGAGACACGCCAACCATATTTGTATGGCAAAAGTTCTGAGATTGCGGTAACTTTGCTACCAATTTGGGGGCAATCACGGAGGCTGCGGACACTGACCTGCGTCCCCCCGCGGAGTAAGCACGCCAGGAGATGGCCTCAGATGCGCCGCGCGCGCGGGGGTGTGGAACACGAAGACACGAAGGGGCGCGAAGATCGCGAAGAATTACTCCGCGCCCTCCGCGGCCTCCGCGTGCCAACTGGCTCACGCGGAGCCGCGGAGACCGCGGAGGCTATCCGCTGATCCGCTTCTATCCGCTGCCCTCCACCACCGCGATCTCCTCCGGCGTCAACTCGTATAACTCATACACCAGCGCGTCGATCTGCCGGTCGGTCATCTCGATCCGCCGCTGGAGCGCGGTCTTCTGATAGGGCACGGCCTCGGCGGCGAGGCGAGCGTGCAGGTCGAGCATCTGCGTGACGAGCGCGACCATGCGGTCGTGCCGCGCGACGTCGGCGGGGTCGCTGAAGTTGATGGCGCGGATGGGGAGGTGACGAATGTAGCGGGATTCATAGCTGTAGTACCCACCTCGCATTTGCGTGGCCGTTTGTCGAATGTACCACTCAAGGAGTCGGCTGTTAAGCAATCCCAGTACATATTCTCTTTTATACTCGTCGCTTACCAAAACCCCGTATCCACCGGATACCCCTCCAGTGAAGAAGCTTTCTCCCGACGAGTCGAGTGAGAAAGCCGAACGAGCAGCAATATCGGGTGTGAAGATCTTACTCAACGCCATGACATCAAGGGCTTTAGGGTAGATATACGCATACCACCGATGACCGCGCATCTTCCCTTTTTCACGGCTTTCTAGATAGGTTTTGTTGGCCAATAAGTATGCCCATGTCTTTGGATAGCGTTTCTCGATTGCAGTAGAAGGGATAAGGCGGCCTTGACTCTCAAATTCATCAGAATAGGGGAACAGAATCAGCCGGTTCGTGTTCTTCATCGAGTAGCGCTTGCTGTCACCTCCTTTGATAAGAGGATGGAATAAGTCAGGCTCGACCCAGAATTCACGCTCAGTTGCAGGCGAATAGATCAGAATTAACCCGTCTTCAGTTTGACGCTTTTCGACAATGTATATTTTGTCTGCGCTCGTCTTGATGCCTTGAAAGATGCGAATAGTAACATCCTCGAGTTTGATCGGCATCGCTTTCAAACGATCAAACAGCGAGCCACCACCACCCACGACGAAATTCCACTCGCTCGACCCTGCGCTCACCGCCGGGATCGTCCCCGTCACCTGCTCCGCGCCGGCGCGCCAGGCAGGCAGGTCGTGGGCGCGGATGAACTGGAACGCGTCGCGCCCGTCTTTTTCGAGGAAGAGCAGGCAGGTGTAGGTGGTTGCGCCGTCGAACACCTGTTGATCGCCGAAATGCACGATCTGGCTCAGGTGTTGGCCTTCGGACAGCAGTCCTCTCAGCGGCGCGCCATACTGCGCGTTGAAGAACTTGTGCGGCAGGATGAAGCCCAGCTTGCCCTGCGCGTTCAGCAGTTGCAGGCCCCGCTCCACGAACACGACATAGATGTCGTAGTTGCCCTTGCCCGCCGCGCGGTAGGCGCGCTTGTAGTGCTCCACCTCCAGCGGCGCCCATTCTTGCAGCGCCTGGATGCGAATATACGGCGGGTTTCCAATCACCGCGTCGAACCCGCCCGCACTCATCGCTTCCGGGAACTCCGCCTTCCAGTCGAACGCGTTGACGCGGCCCACGGTGTCCTCGTCGTTCAGCAGCGCCATCTGCTGCCCCGCGTAGAAGTCGTTGCCGATCAGCGAGTTGCCGCACTTGATGTTGCGGCCCAGGTCGGGCAGGACGCGTTCGGGTAGGAACGACATTTGTGCGGCGACGCCCTCGCCCTCGAGCACGCGCAGCAGCAGCGAGAGCTTGGTCACCTCCACGGCCTGCGGGTCAATGTCCACGCCGTAGATGTGGGTCATCAGGATGCGCTTGCGCTCCGCGATGGTGAGCCGGAAGACGCCGCCGTCTGCCCGCTCCAACGGGGGCCGCTTACCCTTGAGCCACCGCGCCGGGTCTTTGAGGTATTCCGCGAGATACCAGTCGAGCAGGAATTGGTATGCGCCGAGCAGGAACGATCCCGATCCGCACGCGGGGTCCAATATCCGTAGGGGCGCCCCTGCGTGGGCGCCCGCGTTGGATGTGTCTGGCGCGCGGGCGACCACATAGGGTCGCCCCGACGACGGCGACGACGACGACGACGGCGACGACGATGACGGCGACGACGACGATGACGACGACGACGACGACGGCGACGACGACGGCGACGACGGCGACGACGATGACGGCGACGACGATGACGGCGACGGCGATGACGACGGCGATTCCAGCAGCGGGCCGACCGTCTGGCGGACGATGTAATCCACGATGTAGGTGGGGGTGTAATAGACGCCGCCCGCCTTGCGCACCTCCGGCTTTTCCTCGATCTTCACCTGCCGGCCCGGCGTCACGCGGATCACCTTGCCCAGGAAGCGCTCGTAGACGTGGCCCAGGATGTCGGCGGGCAGCACCGAGAACTCGTAGGGACTCTGCGGGAAGTAGAGGTTCTCGATGATCTCCTTGAGCGCCCGGTCGTCGAGCGCCAGGGTGGGGGTCAGGGTGTCGGGCGACTCGGCGCGGCCCTGCTCCGCCGCGAAGTGGAACAGCCCGGAGTTGTAGCGGTAATCGGCGCGGCGGAAGAGCTCCAGCAGGCGCGTGTAGGCGTCGCCGCCATCCAGCAGGGCGCGCAACTGCTCGGCGGGCTCCAGGTTGCGCGCCTCCGCGATGCGCAGGAAGACGATGCGGTCAATGATCTGCTGGACGGCCCAGTTGACGTCGCGGCCGCGCAGCGCGGGGTTACGCAGCACCAGGTTGCGCGCCAGCAGCGCGCGCCAGCGTTCGATCTCGGCCAGGAACGCGTCGTCCACCTCCGCGGTGCCGCGCTTGCCCGCCTTGGCCGCCGCGTAGGTATCCAGCCCGCCCTGCCACACCGCGGCCTTGCCGAAGACGGCGGCGATCTCGTCCCAGTGCGCGCCGTAATCGCGGAAGGTCAGCTTCGAGATGCGCCCGGTAGCCGCCTTATCCGTGGGCGCGGGCTTCGTGCGGCAGTCGTAGACGGAGAACTCCTCGAAATCGGTAACGATGGAGAGGGGCAGTTTGGCGCTCCACGCATAGCGGCGCAGTTGATAGGCCGGCTCGATGGCGTGCGCGATGTCCACCGCGGGCTTCTTGGCCTCGACGAAGAACTTGCGTTCGCGGCCGATGTGGAAAGAGTAGTCGGGCGCTTTGGTCGCAGCGCCCACCCGCACCTTGTCTTCGTGCACCACCTCCTTGTAGTCCTCGGCAAAGCCCTGCGCGTTGTACATGTCCCAGCCGAGCGCGGCGAAGAAGGGGTCAATGAACTGGCGGCGGACCGCGGCCTCGCTGAACTCCGGCGAGCGGTACTGGGCGTAGTTACGCTCGAACAGCGCGACGAGTTGGACGATCTCAGCAGGAGCAGGCATCGGCGCCTCACGGTTGCGAGTTGAATGATTTATATTTTGCCACGAATTACACGAATTGCACGAATGATAAGGAAAAGAAATTCGTGTAATTCGTGGCAAAAATTATGCGCGTTGGGCGAAGCGGGCGGCCTGGCGGTGGGCCTGCCAGGTGCAGATGTCCCAGAGATCGGCGACGGGGACGTTCGTGTAGGGCAGGGTGTGCAGATACATGGGCGGGCCGAACTCGGGGGTGAGCGTGCTGACCGCGTCGCCGCGGGCGGCCTGCGCGTCCCAGATCATATCCCACCAGCCTTCGTGCGCCGCCAGGTGACGGGCGTATTCGGGCGCGCGCGGGTCGGGCACTTGCGGGCCTTCCTCGTAGCCGACGCGGGCGTGGATGTGAATGGTGCGCGCGGCGGC
Source organism: Anaerolineae bacterium (assembly GCA_038214535.1). Taxonomy (GTDB): domain Bacteria; phylum Chloroflexota; class Anaerolineae; order CG2-30-64-16; family CG2-30-64-16; genus JBBQRS01. The sequence goes on along the minus strand of JBBQRS010000110.1, from coordinate 10,327 downwards.
CTGCCGGATGATGCCTTCGATCTCGGCGTCGGCCAGCCGCTCGGCCACGACGACCCAGTGCGAGAGGTCGGCGCACAGTTTGAGCTGCGGGAAGGCGGCCAGCATGTCGCGCGTGGCCCACGGGGTGTAGAGCGGGCGGCCGCGGTGCGTCTCGTGGCCGACGGGCAGCCCGAACGCCTCCTCGGCCTCGAGCGCGGCGCTGAAGAACTGTTCGCACTGGCTCCAGTTCCAGGCGTCGCGCCCGCCGTGGCAGCCCACCAGCAACGGCTTGAACGTCGTCGCGACCTCGAGCTGGCGGCGCAGGTCATCCACGTGCGCCTGCACCGTGTCGCCGCTGGTGAACGTGCCCAGCACCAGCGCCAGGTCGTTGGCGCGTAAGAGGTCGAGCAGGCGGTCGCGCTGCTCGGGCGGCGGCGCGCCGGTTTCGATGCCGGTGAAGCCCGCGGCCTTGATCTTCGGGAAGAGGGTCTCCCACGGCTCGTCGAGGCCCCACAGGTGGCGGATCAGTTTGAGTTGCATCGGTCACTCCAGGGAAGGGGATGCTTTGTTGTACTACGGGAGGGGCGGGGTGTCAAGGGGGCGAATAGCTGATAGCTGATGGCGGATGGTAACCTGCACCGCGGAGTGGGCACGCCACGAGTTGGCTTGTTCGCTCCGCGGTGAAAGTTGGGCGCGGCCCTTCGCGATCTTCGCGTCACTTCGTCGAAGATCCCCGATCAGGGGGCACCTTCGTGGTCCAAACTGTCGCGGCCCAAACGCTTACGGCGCGAAGGGGGGCGGATCCTGAATCTGCACCTGGGTGGCGGGGCCTTGCGCGTTGTCGCCGCGCACCATGCCGCCGCCGGCGAAGGCGGGGAGGGCGGCAAGCAACGTGAGGGCGAGGACGATCAATGCGGTGGTCACGAGCTTCTTCATGGGGAGTTCTCCTGGTGCGTATGATGTTTTGCGAGCCGGCGCAGGGCCGGCTTTTGCGATGCACAGTGATATCAACGCAAGGAGCGCCGAAAGCATACGGGGGAAATGTGCTGCTTGAAAATTGTCTGTAATCATGGTATCAAGAGACGTTGCAACCCTGTGAGGTATGAGGAGACGCCATGGACGACCTGTTCCCCGAACTTGAGGACGACGACTTCGACCCCGCACGGGACGAGGCGACCTATCGCGCGGCCATCGCGGCCGACCCCACGAATGTGGATACTTATGTCAAGTTGGCGTGGTTGTTATCTGCTGAGGCGGGACGCGAGGCCGCCGCCGAGGAGATCCTGAACACGGCCATCGCGCGCTTCCCCGACGACAACCGCGCGGCCCTGGCGCTGAGCGAGCTGTACGTCGAACAGGATCAGTTGGCGCAGGCCGAGGCCGTGTTGCGCGAGCTGGTGGCGCGCCGGTTCGACGACGCGGAGGGCTACTTCGCGCTGGGCGGCGTCCTCAGCCATGACCCGGCGCGCGCGACGCAGGCAGAAGCGGCCCTGCGCATGGTGATCGAACTGACCCCGGATGACCCGGAGGCGCACAGCGCGCTGGGGCTATTGCTGATGCAGAACCCGGAGCGCGCGGCCGACGCCGAGGCCGCGCTGCGTGATGCGCTGCGGCTCGCACCGGAAGACCCGCAGCACTATACGAACCTGGCCTATCTGCTTTCGCAAAGCGCGGACGGGCGGCGCGATGAAGAAGTCGAGGCGTTGCTGGAGGATGCCGTCAACCGGGACCCGGAGAATTACACCGGCGCGCTAGAGATGCTGGGCGAGTTCCTGCTTGACCGGCGGGGCGACGTGCTCGGCGCGGCCATGATGTTCCGTGAGGCCGTGGGCGTTGACCCGGAGAACGCAGGGGCGTTGGTCAGGCTGGCGATGCTCCTCTGCATGCGGCCCGACTACGCCTTCGAGGCCGAAGAGGTGTGCCGCCGGGCGCTGATCTTCGAGCCGGGCGACCCCACGCTCTATAACGTGCTGGGGATCGCGCTGAGCCACGACCCGGCGCGGCGCGCCGAGAGCGAGGCCGCCTATCGCGCGGCGCTGGCGGCTGACCCTGACAGTGCGGAGGTGTACAACAACCTGGGGCTGCTGCTGGCCGCCGATCCGGCCCGCGCGGGGGAGGCGGAGGATGCTCTAAACCGGGCGATCGTCCATGATCCCGATGAGCCGCTGGCGTTTCTCAACCTGGGCAACCTGCTCGCCGAAGATGCAAGCCGGCTGGACGAGGCGGAAGCAGCCTTTCGGGCGGCAATCGTGCGCGACCCGGAGAGCGGCTGGGCGCACTACGGGCTGGCGTGGCTGCGCGCGCGGGCGGGCGATGGTGAGGCGGCGCTGGCGCACCTTGAGATCGCCATGACGCACGACGGCCCGGCCGGCGCGGCGGCCTGGGAGGATGAGGACTTCGCCGCGCTGTGGGATGATCCGCGCTTCGCGGCGATCGTCGGGCCGCGCCTGGAGTGAGGCGCGGGGGGTGAGGGGCAGAAGGAGAACAGGCATATCCCTCACCCTGACCCTCTCCCGGGGGGCGAGGGAACCAGATCCCCCCGGCTTCACCCCCTCACCCCCTCCCCCTGCTCCTCCGCCCCCCTGCTCCTCGCTAATGTAACCGGAGTCGAGGCTTCAGCCGGTTTTTCGGCCTCCAGGGTCGCGCGCGGTAACCGGCTGAAGCAGTCCGCTCTACGAGGAAGCCGGGCTGTTCGCCATTTCGGAGTCGGTGGATCACGTGCAACGCACCTGCGCGGTGCGTTGCACGTTGTAGCAGTTTGTGTTTATCGTTGGAATATCGTATGGTGAACTGTGTTGATCTGCGAAGCGGCAGATAACGTCTACCTCTTTCATTCTGGAGGGCGCAATGAAGCACAAGTTCCACGCACTGACGGTTCTCGGCCTGATTCTCCTGCTGATTTTACCCCTGAGCGCGACCGCGCAGTCGCAGACCGTCCACCTGGCGTTCCTGATGGATGGGTCAGGCAGCATCTCGGACGCCGATTTCGCCACCATGAAGAACGGCATCGCGGATGCGCTGACCAACAGCGAGTGTGTGCCGCAGGATGGCACGCTGGAATTGACCGTGATCCAGTTCTCGTCCTTTGCGCAGGTTGAGCTGCCGGTCACGGTGATTGACGCGGCGACCGTTGCGGCCGCGGCGCAGGCCATCCGCAACATCGCCCAGATGAACGAGTCCACGAACTATGACGCCGGCTTTGCGTTGGCCGAGGCGAGCATCAACAACGCGACCGACCGCCAGTTGATCAATATCACGACCGACGGCGCGCCGAACGAGGGCGAACTCGACCCGACCCTGCTGCGCGAGCGCGCCGTGGCCGCCGGTTTCGATGAGATTGACGCCGAGGCCATCGTCGGGTTTGAAGTGGCGACGAACGTGCCGGCCGCGGATGCGACCCTGCCGAACAGCCCGGCCGCGCTGGAGGTGTTGGAGAGTCTGGTCTACCCGCAGCCGGCGACCGTGCATCCGCCGGACCCGTGGCCGCCGACCGCCGGTGGCTGGGTGCGCCGGGTGGCAGACAGCGACGCGTTCGCGTCCACCGTGTGCGAGAAGTTCCAGGTCGTGGTGACGCCGAAACCGCCCACGCCGAAACCGCCCACGCCGAACGAAATCCCCGAACCGACCACCCTCCTGATGTTGGGGACGGGCGTCGCGGCGCTGGGCGCGTACCTGAATCGCAAGCGCGGTAAGTAGGTAAGTAGGCAAGTAGACAAGTCGGGGCGGGGTAAGATACCTGTCCCGACTTTTTGGTTTAAGGTAAAGCCTGGACCACGAAGACGCAATGCGCCCCCCTTTGTAGTGGCGGCTTCAGCCGCTGTCGCGCCCCCGGCGGCTAAAGCCGCGACTACAAAGGGCCCCCGGCGGCTAAAGCCGCGACTACAAAGGGCCTCCGGCGGCTAAAGCCGCGACTACAAAGGAAAAGGCTCGCTGATCCAGGAGGGATTCGGGGAGATTCCTACAAGAAAGCGGCCCGGTCATTGTGACCGGGCCGCTCGTTTTTGTGTCTATCGGGTGGACCTGACAGGTTTTCGGAAACCAGTCAGGTCCGGGTTAGTCGTCACGCCCTCACCCCGACCCTCCCCGGATTACCGGGGACAGTGTCTCCCACGGGGAGAGGGGCCGGAACGTGCAACGTGCGTTTGGGGTTAGCGGTCGCGGCGGGCGAAGCGGAGCAGTTCCGGGCCGCCGGCGTCACGCAGGACGAGCTGGCCGTCGGGCAGCTCGAAGCGCGCGGCGCGGCCCAGCAGGTTGATGTAGTTCTGCTCCTGCGCCAGGGTGTCCTCGTCGCACGCCATGCTGGTACCCACACCGATCACGATGGCAAGCTGGTCGCCGTTGACGGTGTAGGTCCCGTTGAAGGTGTTGCAGCCGCCGGAGATCTGGGCTTGCCCATCGGCGGTGAAGGCGATGGTCGGTTTCGGCTCCATCACCATGCCGGACATTTCGAACCGGGCCGCGGCCCATGCGGTGTTTGCCAGCGGGTTGGTCGGCGCAGGCGGCTCCGTCGGCACGGCCGTCGGGGGGACGGCCGTCGCCGTGGGTGGCACTGCGGTCGGTGGGACTGCGGTCGGTGGCACGGCGGTCGGCGGGACGGCCGTTGCCGTCGGCGGCACAGCGGTGGCCGTCGGCGGGACCGGCGTCGCGGTGATGACGCCGCGCACCCGGATGGTGATCTGCTGGATCACGATGCGGCCGTCGAGCTGCTGTACGCGCATCTCGTAGATCGTCGTGGTCTGCGGGCACACCACCTGGCTGCCCTCGCCGTTTTGCGGGTAGTTCTGATAGGGCCGGCCCTGCGGGTAGACCCACACGGCGCGGACATTCACGGCGCGCCAGGAGAGGCGGGCGCATTCGCCCTGGTTGATCTCGGTGCGGTCGGCCCAGAAGTTGATCTGCGCCGAAGGCGTGGCGATCACGGTCGCGGTCGCCGTGGCGGTGGCCGTCGCAGCAGGCGGCGGCGGGGCCGTAGGCGCGGGCGGCGGCGGCGCGCTGATCACCGGCACGTTCTCGACGTGGGTCGCGGCCACGAAGGCGGCGGAGACCCAGGCCAGCCCGGTGGGGGCGCTGCTGAGCGGCGTGGCCCACCATTCACCGGCGGCGTCACGGCCCACGATCTGGCCGGTCGTGCCGAAGTTGGCGAAGCCGACGATCGGGAAGTTGGTGCCGGGGCCGGAACGCACGTTGACGCCCGGATTCGCCGTCACGCGGCCGGTGGGGATCACCGGGTCGGGGGTCGGCAGGATGATGATGGGCGGCGGTTCGGGCGCCACCTCGTCCGCGGGGCCGGTCTTGATGAAGGTCACGACGGGGCCGCCAGCGGGCATGAGGAGCTGCATGATGTTGCCGCCGGGCAGCACGCGGAAGCTCTGCGCGCCGTTGAGCACGTCCACGAAGGGCTGGCTCCACGAGTCGGGCTCGCAGGCGACCAGCGACATGATGCCCTGCTGTGTGGTGATGCCGCCGAAGAGCGCGCCCTCCACGGTGTACGTGCCGGCGCCGGTGTTGCAGTCGGCGACGAAGTTCAGGTTGCCGCCGGCGAAGTAAGAGACGCTGTAGTTCTGCGCGTTGGGCACGGCCGTCGCGGTCGCGTCGGGCGCATCGGCCACGGTCAGCGGCCGCCAGACGTTGCCGGTGATGCCGTCGGCGGGCATCTCCGCGATGGTCAGCGAGGCGACCAGGGCGTCGAGGGCGTCGAGGTTCGGCGAGAAGTCGGCGGCGGTCAGCCGGTTGAGCATCGCGATCTGGGTGTCCACGAAGCCTTGCGGGTCGCTCTGGAAGAGCGCCTGTTGGTCATCGGGCAGCGCGCGGATCACGTCGGGCAGCGCCGCGGTGGTCACCGGGAACCAGAACGACACGAGGTTCACCCCGTCGTTGGTGAAGCCCTGGTAGACGTAGCGCAGTTGGCCGTTGAGGATCGGCGAGGCGTCTTGCGCCCAGCGCCCGACGAAGCGGTAGCCGTCACGCGAGGCGCCGGCGGGCGTCGCTGCAGGTACGCGATTCATCTGCACGGCCACGTCGTTGACGCCGGTGAGCTGCTCGTAGGGCAGCGCGGGCACGCCGTTGGTCATCACGGTATCCAGCGGCGCTTCGGCAAGTTCGTAGATGGCGGCGATATCGCGCGCCACGCTGTCATCGCCCGCGGCGAGCCATTGCGCGCGGTAGGCGTTGACCGGCAGGATGTACATGGCCGGGACGCCGGGCGCGACGTTCAGCGGGCGCGTCCCGTCGAAGGTGATGAGCAGATGCTCGGGCAGCCCCAGCGGGCCGGGCGCCATCGTGTTGTCGTAGGCGGTGGGCGCGACGTCATGCACGCGATAGCTGCGCGCCACGGCGCCGGGTTCCAGGCTGACCTGTTCGGGGGCGACATCGAGGCCAGCGACGGGTTGCGCGGGCCGGAAGACCAGGTCGCCGGAGTCCAGCTTCAGGTTGAGGACCAGCCGGTCGCCGTCCATGACCCAGGTTGCGACGTCGCCGAAGTAGCGCAGGTAGTCCGCGTCGCGCGAAGCGGGGCCGCAGGCGGCCAGCGTCGTGGGGCCCAGCGCGATGCTCAGGGATGCGCCCTCGACGGTGTAGCCGCCGGCCGCGCGGTTGCAGTCGGCGCGCAGGGCCAGGCGGCCATCGGCGGCGAAGAGCGCGGTGTAGTTCGCCGGGTCGGTGACGGTGAAGCTCATGGTTTCCTCGGGGCTACGAAAGGCTTCCCATTCCCAGAGGGTGTTGGCGAAGGGCGCCACGCCGGCCATTTCATCCCCGACGGGGATTTCGGGCGCGACGACTTCGGGCGCGCCGGCAGCCGGCGCGCCGCCGTTGGCGAAGCCCAGGGTGTTCGCGTCGGTGGTCGCCAGCTTGAGCGCGCCATCGTCTGCCACGGCGAAGTTGCTGACGCGCGTGAGCAGGTCGAGGAAGACCTGATCGTTCGAGTTGGGGCCGCAGGCCATCAGGGTTGACGGGCCGAGCTGGATGGCGAGGCGGTCGCCGTTGGCGATGTAGGTGGCGCGCACGGTGTTGCAATCGGCCTGAATGCTCAGGTCGTTGTTGCGCAGGAAGGTGAGCGTGTAGTTTTCCGGGTTAGTAATGGTGGAGGTGGCCGGGGGGTTGGCCTCGGCCAGGTCAGTCCACTGCCAGACGGTATCAATGACTTGTGCCATATCGGTGGGTTGCGCCGTCGCTTCAGGCGGCGGCAGGGGCGCGGGCGTGGGTGCAGCGGTCGGCGTACAGGCGCCGGCCAGCATGGCCACCACGGCAAGCGCAGCGATCAGGCTCCAGAGCCTGGGTTGGGTTTTCATCCGTTCGTATACTCCTTACGTGTGCCGTGATGCGTTAGGTTCAATGTGTGGTTCTTGCCGGACGAATAATTATTATAACTTACGTTGTAGTTATGGGCAACTGTACGCGGCGGGGCTAACACGGATGGGAGCCAACACGGATGGCGTCAGATGCGTCCGCGTTCCTCCCGCGGAGTCAGCACGCCATGCGCTGGCGTCAGATGCGAACGGGCGCGCGGAGCGTTTTGCTCGTAGCGCGCCCTTCAGTGCGCCGGGGCGCGCGGTGATGTCGCGGCAGCCCGCGGCGCGACCCGTGCACCCGTGCAACAATCCGTGCCTGCCACACAACGCGTGCGCGACACTCACGCGCCATCCGTGCATCCGTGTATGCGCCCATCCGTGTGAGCCAACCCCCGCGCGCGGCGCGTGATTCATCCTTCGCGATCTTCGCGCTGTCTTCGTGTCTTCGTGGTCCCAACCGCGCGGGCATTCATGGGATTGGCACAGTGGTTGAAGCGGCTTATCCAGGGGGCGTGGCGCGGGGGGGCAATACCCTTACGGGCATTCAATGATTTGGACTTCGGGGATGTGCGGCGGCCTGTGTCAACGGCTACGAAAATAAGAACAGCCAGAGAAAAAAGAGTCCAGATACAACCACAAGGAGGCAACCGATGTTTATCAGTAGCCCGCTTGTTAACTCTAGGGCTCCCCGCAAATCCTTGCCACAATGTGGGCATACCTTTGCGCTAGTTGAGACATTTTGGCGACATTCTGGACATGCTTTCAAAGCCACAATGTTATCCTTTCGTCCTATCGGAATAGCGGGCGAGTCCGACCGAGTTTCAATACCCTTACGGGCATTAAAGGGATTGTTACCATTGTCTGCGTCTTCAGCGACGCCACCCCCCGCTCCGAAAACGTTTCAATACCCTTACGGGCATTAAAGGGATTGTTACTCGCGGTTCTCGACCGTGACTATGTTGCCCAGGAAGGGGGACAGTGGGGTTTCAATACCCTTACGGGCATTAAAGGGATTGTTACGGATCGTGATGTTCGCACAGAATGAGGCTTTTGTGGCGCCGCGTTTCAATACCCTTACGGGCATTAAAGGGATTGTTACCAACGCGACGACGGGGGAACAGGTATGGGCATGGTCCGCGGGTTTCAATACCCTTACGGGCATTAAAGGGATTGTTACGTAAAAAGAGCGTTCCCGTTCGCGGGAACCAGATAACCCGTTTCAATACCCTTACGGGCATTAAAGGGATTGTTACCCGCCGCCCTGCTCCGGAAGCGCGAGCTCGCGCGGTTGCAACGAAAAGTTTCAATACCCTTACGGGCATTAAAGGGATTGTTACATGAGCTGAAGGAAATCTTCAAGCTCGCCCTCCGCGCGTTTCAATACCCTTACGGGCATTAAAGGGATTGTTACGTCGGCGCCGACGCCGGCCGTCTCTTCCGGGCGATTGCGTTTCAATACCCTTACGGGCATTAAAGGGATTGTTACAAGAAGGACGGGAACGCCATGTTCCAGTGGTATGCACTTGTTTCAATACCCTTACGGGCATTAAAGGGATTGTTACCCCCACGGGGGGTGAAAGTAAGACATACAACGTCGACCACGATGGTCAGTTTCAATACCCTTACGGGCATTAAAGGGATTGTTACAAGTTTTTGACATACGGCGAAGTAAAGAACCGTGAGATGTTTCAATACCCTTACGGGCATTAAAGGGATTGTTACGACACGGGGCCCAACACCAGCGGTGTGGAGCAAGCGGCGTTTCAATGCCCTTACGGGCATTAAAGGGATTGTTACGTGTTGATTGTTGTGCTGTTCACGCTGTCGGCTTGCGAGTTTCAATGCCCTTACGGGCATTAAAGGGATTGTTACTTTCGTCCTGATTGCAGTTCTCGCAGGAACTGCATTTATGGCGTTTGCCGCCCGTTTCAATGCCCTTACGGGCATTAAAGGGATTGTTACTGTGATTCTGTTCCTGATGGTATTGGTGCTGGTTTCGGTTTCAATGCCCTTACGGGCATTAAAGGGATTGTTACCCCTGAACGGAGACGGTAGCGTTACATTCGAAATACAACGTTTCAATGCCCTTACGGGCATTAAAGGGATTGTTACCCTGCTTTGGGTAACGGAGGCAATCTCCAACACCAAGGGGTTTCAATGCCCTTACGGGCATTAAAGGGATTGTTACGGTCGTGCAGTCGTCTCGGCCATGGGCAACAGTTTGACCACCGTTTCAATGCCCTTACGGGCATTAAAGGGATTGTTACCGGTTCTGGTTCTGATTGCGTCGACGGGTTGCAGTCCCACCACCAAGGGTTTCAATGCCCTTACGGGCATTAAAGGGATTGTTACCCGATGAGGAGGAGGTGGAGAAGTGAGCACACAAGAAGAAGTAGAGGTTTCAATGCCCTTACGGGCATTAAAGGGATTGTTACTTGTCCCGCGCACATAGCTACATACCGATTATGCTGGAGTTTCGTTTCAATGCCCTTACGGGCATTAAAGGGATTGTTACGAACACCTGGACGAAGGGAAGCCCCATACTCACCGTCAAGTTTCAATGCCCTTACGGGCATTAAAGGGATTGTTACCAGCAAGGTGACTTGCAAGTGGTTCCCGGCCAAGTAGACTGTTTCAATGCCCTTACGGGCATTAAAGGGATTGTTACGATCCGGTGGCTAGTTTCAACTCGTTCTACGAGAAAACGTTTCAATGCCCTTACGGGCATTAAAGGGATTGTTACGGAGGTATCTCCCAGCGGATTTTCAGTTCTTGATGGACGGTTTCAATGCCCTTACGGGCATTAAAGGGATTGTTACACGCCAGACAACCTGGCAATCGTTCATGTCGGAAGTATCTCGTTTCAATGCCCTTACGGGCATTAAAGGGATTGTTACACGCACTTGCCTTAGGAGTAAGATTTATTACTCCGGCATGTTTCAATGCCCTTACGGGCATTAAAGGGATTGTTACCAGTTTCGCACGACTCTTGGACAACCACCACTAGAACGCAGGTTTCAATGCCCTTACGGGCATTAAAGGGATTGTTACTCTATGTCCTG
>JBBQRS010000109.1:0-16368 GCA_038214535.1 Anaerolineae bacterium | reverse complement strand
GCCGATGGGGAGCGGGATTTGCGCCCAGTCGGTGTAGGTCTGGCTCCAGTAGGCCGTGGACCACGCGGCGTTGAGCGCGTCGAGCGTCTCGAAATGCTCGCGTAGCCACGCCTGGAACTGCACGCGGCAACGGTCGCAATAGCAGACGCGGTTGTATTCGTTGTCGAACTGCCAGCCGATGACCGCGGGGTTGGGGCCGAAGCGTGCGGCCATCGCCGCGACGATTTTTTTACTTGCCGCGTGGAAGGCGGGCGAGGTGACGCAGTAGTGGCAGCGGGCGCCGTGCTGGGCGCGCCGGCCAGTTTCATCCACGGCGAGCATGTCGGGGTCGGCGTGGGTGAGCCAGGCGGGCGGCGCGGCGGTGGGCGTGCCCATCACGGTGCTCAGGCCGTTCTCCGCGAGCAGCGTCACGGCGCGTTCGAGCCAGTCGAGCTGGAAGTCGCCGGGAGCGGGTTCGAGGGTAGACCAGGCGAACTCGCCGAGGCGGGCGACGGTGAAGTTGGCCTCGCGCATCAGGCGGACGTCTTCGGGCCAGCGCTCTTCGGGCCAGTGTTCGGGATACCACGCGCTGCCCAGGTGCAGGCGGTCGGGGGGTGTGTACATGCGGGCGCTCCTTCGGGTGCGGGTTGTCAAGGGGATTGTAGCGGGGTGGGGCGGGGGTGTCAATTGCGCGCGGGGCGGGTGTTTGGAACACGAAGACGCCCCCTGATCGGGGATCTTCGACGAAGCGGCGCGAAGGGCGCGAAGCACGAAGACCGCGAAGGTTCGTAGTGCGCTCCTCAGAGCGCCGGGGGCGCGCAAAACGCGGATGGCATGGATGGCGCACGGATGGTCGGCTCGCAAATTTCTCACGGTTGGGCGTTTTTATTTGCCAGTCGCGTGGTTTGCGCCGATGCATGGATTGTTGTCTATGCACGGGCCAAGTTGCGTTTTGTGTTACGATGTGATATACTATGCGATAAGTTCGTCCCCCACCCGGCGCTATGTGTTTGTTTTCCCCGATGGGCGCCGTGTCGTGGCCGCACCTGGCGATCTGACGATACATAGTCATACTCCGAGATGCCGGCCGCACTTCCCGGACGTCCGTCCGGCGCTCTTCTAACCGGTTCTGTCCACGGTGCTGTGGAGGGAGTACGTTTGCCATGACTATACCCTATATTGACCTACGTGGCCCGGATGTATGTTATGGCCGCGATGGCGATCCGCGGCATGTGGCTACCGGCTTCCATGCATTCTTCTACGCGTATATCCCCTTTGTGCCCACTTTCCTGTCCGACGACTTCACGCGGATGATTACCGGCGAAGCCAGCCGGATTAAGTTGATCGTCACCCGTCAGATCCGGTTCCTCAATGATCTCGCAAGCTGTAAAACCGGCGCCGGCGAGACGCTCGATCTGCGCTTCGTCTCCGTGCCGCAGCCGGGTCAACCCTATAACAAGGTCTGGCTCTTTTTCGTAGGCAAAGCTTTCGACGAGGACCGCACGCATGCACATGATAATGCCGTGAATCTGTGGCGGCGATTCAACAGCCACTTCCCGCTGGAAGACCCATTCAATTATCCGTTGCGGGTGATCGAGGCGGCTGACGATGGTACCTTGGAACCCGACGACAAGGAGGCGCTGGGCTTGGCGCGCCTGCCTATCACCCGAGATCGGCTGAAGCCGGATAGCCTCATTGAGATTCGGAAGTTCGAAGACAACGATCCGATGCTGACCAGCGCCGACGAGGGCCAACCGAGCAGCAGCGTGGGGTACTATCCCCATCCATTTCGCCCCACCATTGACTTCAGCGCGATGTCACGCTTCCTGGAGACGTTTGCACGCCAGCCTCAGCGCTGTGTCGCCAGCATCTGTCTGCGCCCCACCACGCTTTCGCTGGAGGAACAGCGTGAGATCAACCGGATGATGGGGCAATATGCCCACCTGGCAGACGGGGCGCGGAGTATGCAGAATTGGTTGGCACTCTATCGTGCCGAACGCTTCGAGGACCTGCGCCGCACGTTCGATCCGATCATCAACCAGCGGAACCATTTGTTCCTGATCAAGATTCAGGTGGTGGGCGAGAATTATGCGCCGCGCGAGGTGGTGGCGGCATTGGGCTCAGAGATTATGAACAACTCGACGCCCGAGCCGCGCCGCTGGACGGAACTGGTCGCAGAAACAGATGCCGAGCTGGCCGTGGCGTTCAAGAACTTCGAGTTTGCCGAATATCGGCCGTGGCAACGCCAGGATCCGAAGTCGGCGCTGTGGCGTTTGTCCTCGCTGGTGACAAGCTATGAGGCGGTGGGTGCGTTTCGTTTGCCGGTGCCGCCCGAAAGCGGGCATATGCCGGGGATCAGCGTACGTGATGAACCGTTCGTCATGCCGACAGAACTTGCGACGCCGCAAAATAGCCCCATCCGTGATGATCCGTCCATTCCGCTGGGCAAGGTGTTGCACCGTGGCACGAAGACGGCCACCTACTTCCCCATCACACTCTCGCAACTCCGGCGGCACGCGCTGGTGACGGGCAGCACCGGCAGCGGCAAGTCGAACACGTGTCTGCACATCCTGACCCAACTCTGGCGCAGCAACCAGATCGGCGGCTTCCTGGTGATCTATCCGATTGATAAGCCCGATTACCGGTTGTTGATGGCCGACCCGGATGTGCGCGATCAGTTGTTGTTGTTCACCCTGGGCGACGACACGACCAGCCCGTTTCGCTTCAATCCCTTTGCCGTACCCGATGGCATCCTGGTGCGCACGCACATCAGCCTGTTGATGCGCGCGTTCACCGCGGCCTTCTCCATGTGGGATCCCCTGCCGGCCGTCTATCGCGCGGCGCTGCGTTACACGTATGAAGAAGCGGGCTATCACGATCTGCGCACGGCGAAAGGGGGCGATCCCGGCACAACGGCCCCGCTGCTGAGCCGATTCTATGAATTGCTGGTTGAGACCGCGGAAGCGATGACGCAGGAATATGGACGAGATGCCAAGGGCAACATCCGGCAGGGTTCGGAGATTCGTATCCGCGACCTGTTGTTGAACGCGGGGCATATCATCAACGTGCGCGAGGCTGCGCCGTGGGATGTGTTGTTGGCGCACCCGACGGTGATGGAGATCGGTCGGGTGGGCAGCGTGGAAGACGGCGCGCTGATGATGGGCTTTTTGCTTATGTCGCTGACCTCATACCTGGCAAGCCGGTTGAAGCGCGAGGGCAAGAAGGCGAAGCAGCACGTCACGCTGATCGAAGAGGCGCACCGGCTGATGGCGGCGGGCAGCCACGGCGGCGGCGATGGGGCGGCGGATCCGCGTGGCAAGGCGAGCGAAGATTTTGCCAACATCCTCTCCGAGGTGCGCGGGTTTGGGGAGAGCATCATCATCGCCGAACAGACGCCCACGGAGCTTGTGACGGGGGCGATTGCCAATACCTATGTGAAGGTGATGCACTGGTTGGAAGAGCAGCGCAGTTTCGAGTTGTTTGCAGAGGTGATGAATCTGAACAAGCAGCAGCGCGAGTATGCGCGCACGTTGCCGCAGGGTCAGGCCATTGTGCGCGGGGCCAGCGGTCGCCCGACGTTGGTGCAAGTCACGAACTATCTGGATCGCTTTCAGAACCCCGATGACTCTGCCAGGCTGGATGACTCGGATGAGGCCGTCCATCTGTTTATGGGCAAGCAAACGGCGCGGCTGGGATTTGTGATTCCCGACCCCGTGCCATTTGCCTTCTCCGCGCCATCTGCAGGCGCGCCTGCGGCCTCCACGCGCGATGCGGCGTGGCCGATAATGATGCCGATGCAAACCTGTGCGCTGTGCCACCCTTTGCTGGCAAGTGCCAAATGCCCCTGGGGGCAGATCGTGCGGGGGAAGACCGTGTTCGCTGACGAGGACTTTCGTACGCGCTGCGACGCCGATTACGCGGCCTGCCTGATGGCCGCATCAGATCGTGCGGTCGAGGACCCGCTGGCGGCCCTGACGGTGCGCTTCACCCGGCGCTTTGCCGGGGTGAGCGCGGGCGCGGGCGAAGAGATGTTGTATTGCTATCTGGCGCATCGCGCACAAGAGACGTTGCGGTCGGCTTTGGACGATCCAACTACGGAGAATGCGGCGCGCAGGGATCGGGCGCGCCAGCTGCTGCGCGGTGTGGCGGCGCGGCAAGGGCCGGATCAGGCGAAATGAGTTTCAAGGAATGAGTCTCAAGGAGGGCTGCACATATGGGCATCGAGTTCGAATCATTTGAGGATGATGCGTCGGAGAGCGACGCAGCGTGGGAAATAGCCGAGACGTCGGTTGAAAGTGCGGCGATACTCGAAAATTGGACCCCGCCGGCTGAGGAGTTGTCGGAAGCGGAGGTAGAACCTGAGCCGAAGGCTGTTGATGAGGAAACCCCGTCGGAGTCGCCGGGCAAGAAGCAACCGGAACAGCCGTCGTTGTTGGGGTCGCCTGAGACGGGGGGCAGCAGCGATGCGGTGATTCAGACGCCGTATGCCACTGACCAGCCGGATGACCCGGCCAACACGGATGACCCCGCCAACACGGATGACCCGGCCAATGCGGATGGTCTTGCGAACACGGATGGTCTCGCCAAAACGGACGATCCCGCAGATGACGGTGACACGTCGGGCGATAAACTTGCATCGGATCCGGACAGCGAAAAGTTGCTCAAAACATTGGACGATCTGCGCGCGGCGGAAAAGAAGGAACTGAAGGATGACCTGGCGAAGATGGAGGCGCACCCCAAGCCGCCGTGGGTGACAATCCACGAGGGTAACCAGATCGCGCCCGAGGTGGCGCCTGAGGATGAACCCCCGCTGGATGCGGAAACGGTGGCTAGAATTCAACAGCAGCTTGCCGAACAGGGACAGGATATTGATCGCGCTAACCTGAAGTATGAATTTGGCAGCCCGCACGACGATTGGGAGCTCTATAAGGATATCCGAGCCAGCGAACGGCGCGGGGAAATCAATCAGGGCGCGAACACGGCCGAATCGTTGCCCGACGCCATCAACACGACGATCGCGGCGGCGCGAGAGTCGAAATCGGGAACGGATAAGGACATCGAGCAAATGGATGAGTGGATGAATCTGCAGTACGGGGCGGCGCCTTATACCACGGACGCGTATCCACCCAAGGATCAGCCTGAGCTGAGCGAGGATGACCTGAAGCCCTCGGGCGGCTAAACGCGCTGCGGCGCATCTCTACGGGAGACGTGATGACGACACACTATTCTGGTAGAAGTTCGGTAACCTTCACTCGCGTGTTGTTGCGGGTGGGGTTTGTGGTGGGCTTGCTGCTGTTGCTGGCCGCGCCACAACTGATGATGGAACAGCCGGGCGGGGTTTTCGCCAGGGTCAAGCATGTGCTGGTGGATACGTCCCCGCTCGTCTGGGGGCTGCTGGTGGGGGTCGTGGGGGTGCTTTTGTGGTTGTGGACCATACCATCACGACAGACGGCGACGGGGGCAGTGGCCGGACAGGCGGCGGCTGAGGCGTTGCCGATCAGTGAGGCGGTGCTGCCGATGCATGGCGGCAACGGGTTGGTCACGCAGTCCTATGAGCCGGGCCTCTCTTGGCTTGGCCTGATCGGCTGGATCGAGATCAAGGACCCGGGTAAAGAGTGCGTTGTGGTGGACGGGCGGCGCATCATCCGCAAGACGGAACTGTATATCGGCCCCATGCGGTTGCTGGGCAAACCGATCAGCGCGCGGCGGGTGTTGTTGCAGCCTGCGCCCATCACGGACATCAGCGCTAAGTCGCTGACAAGGGATCAATGGGAGTTAGCGCTGGTGGTTTCCGCAAAATATGAGGTGATTAACCCGGTATATACGGCGAGCCTGCAAGCGCCACTGGATGAACTGGGCAACCGGGTGGTGGGCGCGGTGGCCGAGTACATCCGCTCCGACGATCTAACGAATATCGTGAAGGATGAGGGTGCGCTGCGGGCGACGATGCAGCAAACGCTCGAATCCGCGCCGAGCATCGCGGGCACGTATCACATTGTGGAGATTTTGAAGGCGTTGCCCACGGGCGATGAGCGGGTGATTGAGGAAATCAGACGGGCGCGCGTGGCCCAGGCGCAGAGCGCTGTGATTGCCGCCGAGGGCGCCAACGAGGTGGCGCGTGCGCAGTATTTGACGGAGATTCAACGCAAGAATGCGGTGTTGAGTGAGGAAGTTGCGAACCTGCAACATGCGCGCGATATGGAACGCCTGGGCATGGAACAGACCTTTGAGACGCAGCGTGAGCTGTTGCGCGCCGTGGGCATGATTGCTGCGGCCGGCATTGACCCGGCGCGGGCGATTGAACGGATTCGAGCGGTGGTGCTGGCGCCGCCTGCGCCGCCGGCGTTGACGACCGCCACTGAGCCCACCGCCGTGCAACTGATGGCGCTGGAAGAAGCGCGCCTACAAGAGGCGCAAGATGTCCTGGGCCTCAAAAAATTTATGCTAAAAGCCAACGCGAATGGGTCCGGCCGGCCCGTTTCGGCGCAACTGACCTTCGAGAATTTCAGCGTGGATATCCAGTGTCCGCCGGAATACCCGGACGCGCCGCCGGTGGTGTGGGTACAGTCCCGCGGCGGCGAACCGGCGCCGCTGGTGGTGCCGTGGAGCAAGGGCAATAACCTGGTGGATGTGGCGATTGTGGCCGCGATGCAGGCGCAGTATGCGCAGGCGGTTCAGGAGGAAAGCCATGGCGACTGATAAAGAAATTGCCGGAATGAGGTTGCTTGAGGCGGTGAATTTGCCGGGGGGGAATGGCCTTGCGTCGCCCGCCTTCCAGACGCCGTCGCTGGGGTTCTTTAACTTGATGGGCTGGAGTCACGTTGAGCAGGGCACGGAGGCACTGATCTGCGACGGCGAGGTGATTACCGCGACCAACCTTAACCGCGACCTGGCACGCATGATCCGGCACAAGCAGTTTATGCGGCGCGTGATCCTCCATCCGCCGCCGCTCGAGGTGAGTGTTGACGCGTTGACGGCGGACAGCCTACAAGCAGGGCTGAGCATCAGCTTCGGCTATACGGTGGTGGATCCCGCCTACGTGGCCTCGATGGCCGCCCCGCTGCGCGAGCTGAGCAACGTAGCGCAGGGTGTTGTTGCGGAATATATCCGTTCGAAGACGCTGGAAGAGTTGGTGACCGACGAGGGGACAACGCGGGAGGCGCTTCAGGCGCGACTGTCTGCCTCGCGCAGCCTGGCCGGGTACTATGAGATTGTGGAGGTGCATAAGGCCCTGCCTCATGGCGATGAACGGTTGATCGCCGCGGCAATCGCCGCGCAGATTGCGCGGGCGAATAAAGCGTTAATCGAGGCCCAGGGCGAGAACGCGCTGGTGCAGGCGGGAACCGATGATCAGATTGCGCGCACGAAGGCAGAACTGGCGAATGAGATCGCAGAGAATGAGCACCGGCGTGCGATGGAGCAAATCAAACTGACGGAGCAGGGACAGACCCTGCGCGCCGTCGTGGACGCGGTGGGTAAGGCGCACGCCGCCGGGATACCGACCGATATGAGTGTGCTGGGCAACCTCCTGGGCGCTTTCACCCAGCCGGGGATACACGTGGAATCGGGCTGGCCCGCGACGCAGAACGCTGTGGAACCGCCCCAGCAGTTGCCCGAAGGGAAGCGGGACAATGCAGCCCGCGAACGAGAAGCTCTCGCAAGTATTGCGGATGATCTGGGCATCTTAACCTTCGATGTGGTTGAGTTCGAGAGCGGGGCAATCTCCGGGGCGACAGTGCAGTTCCGGGATTGTGAGCTCGTGTTCACCTGCTCCAAAGATTATCCAAGCGTTGCGCCTTTAGTGGTGGTTCGCCTTGCCGATGGTTCCGAGGTCATACCGAAGATCACATGGATGGCGAAGCTCAAACCCATGCTGGCGCACCTTGTGCCGGTCATCGTTGAGCATCTTGACCTGGGGACACCGCAGGCGAAGGCGGAGGAGTGAAATGGAATACATTAGCCTTGGGTTTCTGCTGATTCCGCTGGTCTTCTTTATCTTAGGTTACACTGGCAGTTGGCGTAGAGTTATCTTTTCTGCTTTTCTAACATATGCCGCGCTGATTTTGGCGGCCCAGTACGGGGATAAGCTGGCGGATTCGGATTTGCTTGCCGATCTGGTAGGCTCAGCCAATGCGGTCATCTATAGCGCGATTGGGTTCATATCAGTACTTGTGTTAAGCCTATTTGGGTTGTACCTGGCCTATCGGATCACATGGCGGCCTACATCCGCAACGATCGATCGCGACGGCGCGACCAAGCTGTTGCAGAGTCTCCTGAATGGACTGACCGGCTGGACACTAGCAGCAGTGCTCTTTACGTGTTTCCTTGCCTTTGCTAGTGCGGCTCCCGCGTCACAACGCATATCTACGGCGGGGTTTTCGCTGGAGGGCATGGCGCTACGTACTTCCCAGATCACGCTGAAGCTGGTGGAGCCCTGGTTGCCTTACGGGCCGCCGGAGTTTGTCGAGGCGCGGGTCATCAATTGGTGGATGGCTGATAGCGGATAGCTTATGCCGGCTCCTTTGCCCTTTGGAGAGGGTTGGGGTGAAGAGGCGGGACTACAGGGATTTTGCACGGATGGCACGGATTGGTGTGGCGAAGGTGTCTTGTGTGACACTGAATCAGCGAGTATAATGTGGTCACAAGGGTGACCACATTATGTTTAAGGGGGCGATCATGCCGAAGATCGGGGTGCGCGAGCTGAAGGAGCAGGCGACGGCGGTGGTGCGCAGCGTGCGCGAGGAGGGGGCCGAGTACGTCATCACGCTGCGCGGCGAACCGGTGGCGGTGATCCTGCCGATCAAGCCGGCCGGCGAGACCGGCGCGGTGCAGGCGGCGGATCGCGCGGCGCGGCGCCGGCGCGCCGTGGCGCTGGCCGGGCAGTTTCATTCGGGCCGCGCCGATGTTTCCGCCGAGCACGACCGGTATCTCGCCGAGACCGATGCGCCATGACCTGCTTCGTGGATACCTCGGCGCTGTATGCTGTGCTGGACGCGGACGATGCCAACCACCTCGTCGCCCGGCAGACGTGGGCGGCGCTGTTAGAGGGCGATGAGACGCTGCATTGCACGAACTACATCCTGGTCGAGACCTCCGCGTTAATCCAACGGCGGCTGGGGATGGAGGCCGTGCGCGCGTTCGAGGCGACCTTCGTCCCCCTGGTTGAGGTCACGTGGATGGACGCCGCGGCGCACCGGGCCGCGATCGGCGCGCTGCTCATCGCCAATCAGCGCCGGCTCAGCCTGGTGGATTGCGCCAGCTTCGAGACGATGCGCCGCCTGGGGCTGACGCGCGTCTTCGCGTTCGATCCGCATTTCGCCCAACAAGGGTTTGAGGTCGCGCAGGGATAGAGGGGCATCCTTTCACCACGAAGGCGCGAAGACACGAAGAGAAGATCTATTCTTCTTCGTGTTCTTCGTGTCTTCGTGGTAAGAACGTCAGCCCTTCAGCGCGCCGACGGTGAGGCCTTCGATCATCTGGCGCTGGACGAGGAGGAAGCCGACCACCGGCACGACCGAGAGGACGACCGCGGCGGCCATGCCGATGCCGTAGTCCGGCCCGGCGCCCTTGATCTGGTACATGATCAGGTTGACGCCGACGGGGACCGTGTACATGGCCTGTTTGTTGATGATCAGCAGCGGCCAGAGGAACTCGTTCCAACTGTCAACGAGGACGAACATCGCCAGGGCGGCGAGCACGGGCCGGGAGAGCGGCAACAGGACGTTGGTGTAGGCCTGCCATTCGCTGGCGCCGTCAATCTTGGCGGCCTGAAACAGCTCCTCCGGCAGGGTTACGGCGAACTGGCGGAAGAGGAAGACGGAGAAGGCCGAGGCCATCCCCGGCAAGATCAGCCCCCAGTAGGTGTCGTGCATCCCCAGTTTCAGGGTCCACACGTAGCTGGCGATGATGGTGGACCAGCCCGGCACCAGCATCGTGACGAGAATGCTCCAGAAGATCAGATCGCGCCCCGGAAAGCGTTTGCGCGCGAAGGCATAACCGGCGAGCGAGGCGAGAAAAGGCACGGCGATGGTTGACGCGACGGTGACGATCAGGCTGTTGAGGAACCAGCGACTGACCGGGGAGCCGGACGCGCCCGCGCCCCGGAAAAACGTCATGTAATTCTCGACGGAGGGCGTCGAAAAGCCGAGCTTGGGCGGCACCGTGCCGACATCTTCGGGCAGCCTGAAGCTGGTGACCAGCGCAAAGTAGAGCGGGAAGAGCGCGACGATCGCCAGGATGATGACCATGAGGAGCGCGATGTAGCGCGTGACGGAACCCATGCCATCGGGAAGGAACTTCAGGCGCGCGCGCTCCAGCAGTGAATCACTGCCACTCTGCGCATCCGTGCGTGCAACCATGCTGTCCTCCGATTAATGCTAAATACTCGATAACATCTTCGTAGTCGCGGCTTTAGCCGCCGGCGTGCGCCCGGAGCGGCTGAAGCCGCGACTACGAAGATGGGTAACGCCTGGCTTCTTTGTAGTGGCGGCTTTAGCCGCTGTCGTGTCCCGGCGGCTGAAGCCGCTGTCGTGCCCCTGGCGGCTGAAGCCGCGACTACGAAGATGGTAGAGGCTAATACTCGACCACTTGCGAGAAGCGGCGGAACTGGAACGCCGTCAGGCCGATGGTGGCCGCCAGCAGGATCAGGCCCGCGGCGGCAGCCGTGCCGGGCCGCCCGTAAAACATCAACTGTTTATAAATGAAATAGCCCACCGTCGTCGTTGCCAGCGCCGGGCCGCCATAGGTCATCACGTAGACCGGGATGAAGACCTGCAATGCGCCCAGCGTCGCGAGCACCACGACGTAGAGCAATGACGGCGTGATGAGCGGCATGGTAATGGCTAAATGGCGGCGCCAAAAACCCGCGCCATCAATCGAGGCCACATCATACAATTCGCGGGGGATGCCGAGCAGGGCCGCGCAGAAAATGATGATCGCCGCCCCATTCGCGCCCAGGATCGCCATCAGCGCGAGCGAGAACAACGCGAGGTTCGGGTTGCCCAGCCAGTTCACCGGCCCGATGCCGAACTGCCCGACGAGGTAGTTCAGCAGGCCGAGCCGCGGGTCGAAGATGAAGCGCCAGATCACGGCCACCGCCAGGCCCGAAACGACGCCCGGCAGGTAGAAGGTCGCCTGGAAAACGCTCTGCACCGGTTTTCTGGGGATCGAGGTGATGAGGATGGCGATCAGCAGCGACAGCGCGGTGGTGGCGGGCACGACCATCAGCGCATAGAGGACGGAGTTCACGAGACTGCGCCGGAACTCCTCCATCGCGATGACATCGGTGAAGTTCTTCAGCCCGACGAACACGGTTGTGCCGCGCGCGTGCCAATCCACGACGCTCAGCCAGACGGCCATGCCGTAGGGGATGATGCGGAAGATGATGAAAAGCAGGACAAAGGGGGCGATGAATGCGTAGCCCGACAGCGCCTCGCGTTGAGAGATGCTGAGGCGCGAGCCTGCCCCCTCACCGCGTGCGCCGGGAGCCGCGCGCAGCCCGTTGCTGGAATTCATAGAGCGGTTGCCCCTTCTGCGGTTGGTAGTCAGCCGGGCGCCGGCCGTCAGCCACACCGGCGCCCGGCGATCACGTGGGCCTATTTAGGCCATTGCCAGTCCAGCGCCATCATGTTGGAACAGAACGATGCCGTGGCTTCTTCGATGTTGGCTCCGGGCAGGAAGATCTTCTGGAGCACCTGGGTGATCCCTTCGGCTTCTTCGGTCGCGCGGCCACCGTCGGCGCCGGCGCGCTGGCGGCCATAGGGGAAGCCGTACGTGTCGAACCACTTGAGGGTGGGCGATTCCACCACGGCGCGCGCGGAGTTGCGCGCCGGCATGACGGTGTTGGCGTAGCGTTTCTGGTTCTCCGCATTGGTGTACCAGAGGGCGAAGTCGGTCGCGGCCGGCAGCGCGGCCGGGTCTTTGCCCTTGAAGACCATGAAGTTGGTGTCCAGCTTGGGGCCGCCCCAGCTCGCGGGCTGGGTGGCGGTTGGCCCCAGCGGGAAGGGTAATAACCGCCAGGTCAGATTGTTCTTGGTGTCTTTGATCGCCAACGTCTCGGGATCCACCTCCATCTCGTCGCGCATCGGAATGGCGGGATTGCCGCTGAAGGTGGTGGCGCAGGCGCCCTGATTCCAGTACTCGAGGCGATCGGCGGTCAGGCCGGAGGGATCCGGGATCACCTGGTCCTTGAAGGCCAGGTCCTGGAGCCATTGCAGCCAGGCGATGCCGGCCTCGTCGCCCAACATACATTTCCACGCGCCGTCCTGGTACGCCACGGTCTCCGTGCCCCAGTTCCAGGCCATCACCTGTTCGGGGTGATGCAGGAAGGGGTTGCTGACCTGGGTGGGGATGACGGAACCCCACACCTGCGTGCCGTCATCTTTCTTGTAAGTACACTTGCGCATCAGCTCGGTGTACTGGTCGAATGTCCAGGAGGCGTTGTCCGCCGGCATGTACTTGGGCAACAGATCTCCGGCCCCCGCCTCCTCGATGATGTCAAGGTTGACCATCACGCAGTCGCTACAGGCGACGAACATCGGGATGAAGTAGCCCTTGCCCTGGTAGAGGCCGTTCTTGTGCCAGTTGGCCGGCAGGTCGTCAATATATTCCTGGGGCAGGTCTACCTCGGCGGCGACGCCGGAGCCCAGGGCGTACAGGATGACCTCGATGCCGGCTTGCAGCAACAGGTCGGGCGGGTTTCCGGCGGTCAGCATGGTCGTCATTTTGGTGATCGAGTCCCAGCCCAGGAGTTGGTATTCGATCTTCACCTCGGGGTGCAGCTCCATGTACTCTTTGGACCAATTCTGTTCCCAGAGGCCCTCGGGGTCATCCGAACTCATGGTTGGCATGGGGAAGCCCATGAAGCTGACGGTGGCCGCGGCGGCAGCGGGCGCGGGCGCGGCGGATTCTGCCGCGGCGGTGGGCGCGGCGGCTTCGGCGTCGGTGGGCGCGGCCGGTTGGGGCGCGGCGGGTTGGGCGGCCGGTGCGGCGCAGGCGGCCATGAAGGCGCCCATGCTGCCGAACGCGGTGACGCGCAAGAAGTTACGGCGACTCAGTTTACGGGCATTCATGTGATCTCCTTGTGGCATTACGATGCTGATGGATAAGGTATGGGAATGCACCTGGAATTTGCAATGATCGTCTGGCAGTTTTGTGCGGTCTGGCGAATGGTACATCTCCTCCTTTTGAAACCTGACCGGCTTCTTTGTAGTAGCGGCTTCAGCCGCTGGCGTGCCCCCGGAGCGGCTGAAGCCGCGACTACGAAGGAAGGCAACGCGCCGGGCCGATTTGTAGTGGGGGGGGTGGGCGCGGGGGGGGCCGCGGGGCGGGGGGGGCCCCCCGGCCGCTCCATCCCCCGCCACTACAAAGGGGGGCGGCGCGCCGTTTTCGGATAGATGCTAACTACTCAGGCGCTGGAGCGCGTCTACGCCGGCTGCCACCATGGCGCTCTCGATGCCGGGCACGGCTTTGGCTGAGCGGGCCAGGCGCGTTTCGTAGCCGCCCTCGATCAGGGCCGCGTCCGTGGGGAAGTAGCCCAGCGCGTCGTTGGCCAGGCCAAACGGCATGATCAACGGCAGGGGGGCGCGGGCTTTGATCTGCAGGCCATACTCGACGAACGGCTCGCCGGGCAGCCCCACGATCCCCAGGTCGCCCACCCGCAGCGCCATGACTTCCGCGGGCGAGACCGCAGGTTCGTCCGTCACCAGCACGGCCTCACGCGCATAGAGCCAATCCATGTACTGGGCCGAGTCTGTCGCGGGCATCGGCCCGGCGCTGATGGCGCGCGCCTGGGCCAGGGCGTCGGCGGCGGGCCGGCGGGTGACGAACTCGATCACCTCGCTGGCCGCGCCCAACACAGGTGCGCGGCTGTACTGGAAATCGCGCAACCCTTGCCAGCCGCCATAGGCCGCGGCCGCCACGACGTTGCCGACGCGCTCCGCCTGATAGTAGGAATGGGGTCTTTCGGGCACGGGCCGGCTGAAATCCCAGGTGTTGATGTTGCCGGCGCAGCCATAGCCGAGCATGCCCACCATCTCATCGCCGGCCATGCGCTGGAGCGCCTTCTCGAAATAGCCGTAGTAGTCCGCGGAAATGGACTCCTCGGTGGCGTTGCCCACGTAATGGGTGGCCAGGCTGGAGAGGAGGGCGAGCGGTTTGCGTCCCAGATCGCGCACCACCAGGAGCGTCAACTCCGGGTCGGTGGGACCGGCGGGGCGCACGAGGTCGGGATTCTGGAAGCCGGGGTTCATGCGGACGCTGCCGTCGCGCATGTGCCAGCGCCGGTTGAAGGTCTCACCCTGCACGGCGACGCGCGTTGTGCCCACCTCCGCCGGGACCAGCCGGTTCTGCGCCAGTTTGACGCTTTCGGCGATCAGTTCCGCGGCGTGCTCCATGTAGGCGTCATCGCGCGGCGTGCCCAGGGCGCCGGCGGTCGCGGGGCCGTAATGGGTGTGGGTGCAGGCGATGAAGGTGTGCGCGGCGGGGATGCCGGTAAGGCCGGCGACGTAGCGGCGTACGTCATCCACGTCGGGTTTCAGCAGGGCGATCAGGTCACAGATGATGATGGCGAGGCGGGTGGTGTCATCCTGTAACACCAGCGCGCGGGCGTACAGATCGTCGTGGATGTCGGTCGCCAGACGGTCATGGAACAGACCCATCATGTGGCAACCGAGTTGCGGTGTGATGCAGCGGCGGGCTGCTCCGGCCAACAGTGGGGACATCGGGCAACGCCTCCATATCGTCGTATTAAGGATCTATGTGCATACGCTCACATCATCACGTCTGCACCCTTGTAGTGGCGGCTTCAGCCGCCGGTGTGCCCCCGGAGCGGCTGAAGCCGCGACTACGAAGGGGCGCGATGCGTAGTTCGGATGCCGGTATGAGCAAACACTATACTGCAATCGCTTGCTATATTAGCACACGCGCGGTGTGTTGTCAATCCTTAATTTTCCGCGCGGGATTGACAGAGTGGAGGCCGCTATGGTATGTTATGCAACAGCTTGCAGTCAAGTGCTTGCTTGGTGGGCGGCAAACTGCGCTCAAAGCGCCTCAAACCGCCTTTGGAAAAACCTCTGGAGGGTCTCACATGTGGCATCATTTATCTGAAGAAGAACTCACCGCGGGGCTGGATTCCATTCGGAGCGCCCCGGCGGATGGCGGCGTGCTGGAGATGATCGTGATCCGGCCGGTAGACAAAGAGCGTAGCGTCTTGACGGAATGCGAACTGAGCCTGAGTCAGGGCGCACAGGGGGACCAGTGGGCCTGGAATTGCTGGAAGAAGCTGCCGGACGGTTCGTCGCACCCGGATGTGCAGCTCACCCTGATGAATACGCGCTGTATTGATCTGTTGGCCGGAGAGCAGGAACGCTGGGCGTTGGCGGGGGATCAGTTGTACGTGGATATGGACCTCAGTTGCGACAATCTGCCGGTGGGCCAGCGGCTGGCGGTCGGCACGGCGCTGCTCGAGATCACCGATTCGAAGCACACCGGTTGCGGGTTGTTTGCCGAGCGTTTCGGCGCGCCGGCGCTGAAATTCGTCAACTCGCCGGTTGGCAAAGAGCTGCACTTGCGCGGCATCTACGCGAAGGTGGTCCAGGATGGGGTGGTGAAGGTGGGTGATGTGGTGACGAAGGTAGAAAAGTAGGCAAGGAAACAAGGAGACAAGGAGGCAAGGAAAGACGACCGCCCTTGTGTACTCGTTTCCTTATCGAGGAGCGATCCTGCCGGGCCAACATGGATACGGGCCAACACGGATGGGCTAACACGGATACGGCTAACACAGATGGGCTAACACGGATACGGCTAACACGGATACGGTTAACACGGATAACCACGCATATTCACGGATGATCCGCAACAATAATCCGTGTTAGCCCAATCCGTGTTGGCTATCTGTGTTGGCTATTCTTCAGCTTATCCGGTACCCACACGAAGCTGCGGCGGGTGTTCCAGTCAACGGCCTGCTGAGATGGGAAGACGCGGCGCTTATTCAATTTGATCTGGCCGAAATTGAGGAGCAGGCCGATGGGTAACTGCAGGTGATTCAGATAGGTGATGACCTGGGCGAGATGCGTGGGCTCGAGCGCCGATACCGCTTTGAGTTCGACGACGACCTTCTCCTCGATGATGAGATCGGGGATGTAATAGCCAAGCAGCGTATCTCCGTCGTACACCTCGACCGGGACCTCCGGCGCAAAGTTGAGCCGCTTTTTGTGTAGTTCATCCTCCATAGCGCGCCGGTAGATGAACTCGCGCTCGCCGGGTCCCAGCCGGTTATGCACGTCATAAGCGGCGCCGATGATCTGATAGGTGATGTCTTCGTGAGGAGCGGTGACGAGACCGGCCGGCATGGGTATAGCTCCTTGCGCGGGTGGGGGTGGTGATTGCGCG
>JBBQRS010000108.1:0-16539 GCA_038214535.1 Anaerolineae bacterium | reverse complement strand
CTTCCTGCTGTGGGGCCCGCCGGCGGCCTGATCCCGCGACTACGACGATGTCGCGCGCCGCCCCTTCTTGGTGACGGCTACAGCCTTTGGGGAAGACCGGCGGCTCAACCCGCGACTACGAAGGGCAAGACAACATGATCTGGGAGCATAGACTCCAAACCACACTTCATGGGAGGCAAACATGGTCCAGACACAGGATATTCAGCGACCGCCGAAAGAGTTAATCGAGGGATTGCGGGGGATCAGCAGCGCCACCGCCAGCGGCGAACTGCACCGCCTGGGCATCCGCGACGCGCACATCCGCGGGCCGGTGGCCCTGACGCCCGGCAAGTCGGTCGTGGGTCCGGCGCTCACGCTGCAATGTATGCCGAAGCGCGAAGACCTTGAAGCCGAGGGTGAATACAAAGACCCCGAAACCCAGCTTCACCGTCACGTTCTTTATCATACGCAACCGGGTGACGTGGTGGTCGTGGACGCGCGCGGCAGCATGAACAGCGGCATCTTCGGCGAGATGATGCTGACCTTCTTCCAGGGCCAGGGCGGCGTGGGCGCGGTGCTGGACGGTTGCATCCGCGACTCACCGTATGCCAAGACCCTTGACATCGGGATCTGGGTGCGCGGCGTCACGCCCAACTATCACACGCAGACCGACATCTTCCCGTGGGCCGTCAACGTGCCGATCGCCTGCAACAACGTCCTGGTGATGCCCGGCGACATCATCATCGCCGATGACGACGGCGCGGTGGTCGTGCCGATCAAGCTGGCCGCCGAACTGATTCAGCACGGCACCGAGCACGCCGAGTGGGAAGAGTTCACGCACATGAAGCTGCTGGAAGGCGGCCACCTGCGCAAATACTACCCGTTGAGCGCAGAGGGCCGGGTCGAGTATGAGGCGTGGCGGAAGGCACGGGGCGTCTGACCCATGAAAATCACCGACCTCAAATGCACCGTGATCGGCGACAACCCGATCATCCGCATCATCACCGACGAGGGGATTGACGGCTACGGAGAGGCGGAGAACCCGAAGCGCTATCTGCCATCGCACGTGATGTTCTACAAGCCGTACCTGCTGGGCGAAGACCCCACCAACGTCGCCCGGATCATGAACAAGATTCGGCGGATGGGCAGCTTCAAGCCGTGGGGCAGCGCGGTCAGCGCCATCGAGATCGCCCTATGGGACATTGCGGGCAAGGCCGCCGGGCTGCCGGTGTACAAGCTGCTGGGCGGCAAGACGCGCGACAAGGTGCGCGTTTATAACGGCGACATCCGCTTCCCGATGACGGGCACGCGGCCCGAAGATTTCGCCGCCGACGTGGCGCAGATGAAGGCCTCGCCCGAGAAGTTCAGCATCATCAAGGCCAGCATCGCCTTCCACAGCGCGACGCTCTACGACACGCCGGGGCTGATCTACGGCGACGTGCGCCGCGGCGCGCCGCACCCCAACCGCGGCCCGCTCACCGAGCGCGGGATGAAGCACATCATCGCCTGCGTCGAGGCGATGAAGGAGGTGCTGGGCGATGAGGTGGGGCTGGCGCTCGACTGCGGGCCGGGTTTCATGGTCGCGGACGCGATCCGGTTCGCGAAGGCGGTAGAGCATCTGAACGTCGCGTGGCTGGAGGACATGGTCACCGGCGACTACACGCCCTACGTGCTGGCGCAGCAATATCGCGACGTGACCAGCAGCACCTCCACGCCGATCCACACGGGCGAGCAGATCTATCTGCGCGAGAACTTCGTGGAGCTGATCGAGACGCGCGCTGTGGACATCATCGGCCCCGACCCGCTGGACATCGGCGGCATCGCGGAGCTGAAGTGGGTGGCCGAGTACGCCGACCTGCACGGCATCATGATGGCCCCGCACGGCCGCTTCGACGGGCTGTTCGGGCTGGCCGCGCTGATGCACGCCACCGCCATGATGCCCGACAACTACATCGCGTTCGAGTACCCCATCGGCCGGCCCTTGTGGTGGTACGACATCGTAGAGGGGCTGCCGAACCCCGTCGTGGTAGACAGCATGATCGAGGTGTGGGATCGGCCCGGCCTGGGCGTCACCTTCAACGTGGACGCCGCACAGAAGTATCTCCCGGCGGGCGACGAAGACTTCTTCGATTGAGACTGACGCAACAGGTGCAACGCACTTCGCAAGTGCGCTGCACCTGTTGCTTGCTTCAGACCGGGTTGGGAACGTACGCGCCGCCCCGGCAGTGTTTCAGATAGTTGAGGCCGTACACCTGGCCGGTCATCTCCAGCGCCGCGCGGTAAACCGGATCGTGATAGCCCTCGATGTCAATGGACCCCGTGTAGCCGCCCATCCGCAACTCGCTGAAGACGTCGGTCCAGTTGCAGTCGCCGAAGCCGGGCGTGCGGTGGAACGCAAACGGCTGCGCCCCGCCGATGCCATACTTGCGCACCACGTCCCAGCGAATCGTGGCGCACTTACCATGCACGTGGAAGACGCGGGGCATCCACTCGCGTAACTGTGGGATCGGGTCTATCAGGTTGACCATCTGATGACACGGTTCCCACTCCAGCCCCAGGTTGTCCAGCGGGACGGCGTCGAACATCAGCTCCCAGGCGCGCGGGTTGTGCGCGATGTTCCAGTCGCCGGTCTTCCAGTTGCCATCCATGTCGCAGTTCTCGAAGGCAATGCGCACGCCGTGATCGGCGGCGCGTTGCGCCAGCGGCGTGAACACCTCTTTGAAACGCGGGATCGCCGCGTCGATGGGCTGGCCGCGCAGACGGCCCGTGAAGCCGGCGACAATGTCGGCCCCGAACAGGTGGGCGTTGTCAATCAGCCGCTCCCACCCGGCCAGCGATTCGAGGTCAATCGGCGTCGTCTCCAGCGGATTGCCGAACATCGCCAGCGAGCTGATGATCGCCTGATCGCCAATCACGTCTTTGACGCGCGCCGCCAGGTCGGCCAGATCCACGTCGCCCATCGTCTGCCAGAAGGTGATCGAGAAGCTCTCGAAGCCGTGGGGCAGGATCTGGCGGATGTGATCTGCCGGGTCGGGCAGGTTACCGCTCACCAGTGTGCCGATGCGGATGTCGTGCAGTGGGGTGTCCAGAGATGCCATGTCTTATACTCCTGCTGAGAATGATATGCGGGACGCGCAGGTCGCTGCCGTCATGAAACCGAGTAGTGCGCCCGCACAATGTCTGTGATCATGCGGAACTTCTCCACAGTCACTCCTGGCGGGCAACTATCACTGTTGGCAAGCACATAATGCCGATGATCCATCCGACGCAGTAGATCCTCAGTATATGCCCGTAACTGGTCCATGTCCAGGGTCAGGAACATCACCGGCTCGATGCCGCCAACCAGGCCGGTTTCCGCGCCCAACACCGCTTGCGCCTCCCAGATTTCCACATTACCTGTCGGGGGAGGGCTCAAGGACTCGATGACATCCACCCCTTCCTCCGCCATCATCGGCAGCAGCGCCTTGACGTGACCACACGCGTGGTGCAAAAACAGCTTGCCTGCGTCGTGTACAATACCGGCCCACTGCTTGATATCCGGGTATATGTAACGTCGAAACAGGGCGGGTGAAACGTTGGTGGTGGAACTGTCCTCCCAGGTGATGAAGGCCTCGGCCGGTGAGGCTGCGGAGATGCGGACAGCCTCTTCGGCGCGCGCCGACATCACGGCTAACAGCGCTTCCACTTCTTCGGGATAGTCCATCAGGTCATAGACAAGCTGTTCTGTGCCGACGTAATGCTCAACCAGCGCCTGAAACGGCGTCTTGCCGAAAGGCGAAATCAACGGCACACTCAAACCCGCATCACCGACCCGGGCGATTTCCTCCGTCACCGTGGCGTAGTCAGGGGCAATCAGCATCCGCTCGATGATGTAGATCAGGACGCCGTAGTCCTCACGCCGCTTGACGGGGTGCTCGACCAGATAGCGCGTATTGCCCTGCGGGCTATACCGGTACAGTTCCGTCAACGCGCCGACGGGAGTCTCAAGCCAGACGCGCACCTCGTCATCGTGCTCCATGCGCCGCACCTCGCAACCCGGCAGCCGCTGCGAGAAGTTCGCATTAGTGCTCAAACCGGACAGATCAGAGCACACAAACGGTGTCGTGAAACCGCGCAACAGCGCGTCGGCGCCGATTTCCTTGAGAAACCAGATTTGGCCGCGATCCTGAAGGCTCTTGGGCTGATGCTCCCACCAATAGGCCAGGAACGGGCTCCAGGGCAGGCGGTCAACTTCTTGCCCGCGCAGGGCCGCCAACAATCGCTCGCGCGAGGACATTGGATCTGAAGTCAAGTGGGTCTCCTGCGTGTGAAGTGGTTAGCGGACGTCTAACGGCCCGCCAAACCGCTGAGTTGCACGCCCTGTACAAAGTAGCGTTGAGCGACGAAAAACAGGACAATCGTCGGCAAGATGCTCACCATCGAGGCTGCCATGACGAGATGCCAGAAGTTGCCGAATCGGCCCTGGAAGAGCTGTAACCCAAGCTGAATGGTATACATGGATGTCTGCGAGATATATATGCGCGGCAGCATGAACGAATTATAGCTCCACAGAATGGAGAAGACGGCAACTGTTGCCAGCGCCGGGCCACAGAGGGGCGCGATCACTTGTGACAAAATCCGCAAGTGTGACGCACCATCTATCTTCGCGGCCTCGTCAAGCTCAATCGGTAGCGTCATCATGTACTGGCGCATCAGGAAGATGAAGAAAGCATTCCCGAACCATGCCGGTACCCACAGCGGATAATACGTGCCCACCCAGCTGATCTTTTTAAACATGATGAATACCGGGATCAACGTGACGATGCCCGGCAACATCATTGTGGCGACAACCAGGGCCAGCACGATATCGCGCCCGGCCCAGCGGATGCGCGAAATGCCATATGCCACTATCGTCGAGCTGATCACGGTGCCCGAAGCTTCCATGATGGCGAGGAAGAACGAGTTAAGGATGAACCGGTGGAAAGGCAAGTAGGTAAAAATCTCAACATAGTTTGCCCAGCGCGGGTGGGACGGAATCCATTGAATCGGCGTGACGAAGATCTCACCCGGCAATTTGAGCGACGTGCTGATGACCCAGGCGAGCGGCGCGAAAAACGTGATGCCCAGCACAATCAGCAAGAGATGGAGGCCAAGATGCCCGATCCTGCTGCGCGTTTTTGTGGATTGCAGGCCGAAG
Source organism: Anaerolineae bacterium (assembly GCA_038214535.1). Classification (GTDB taxonomy): domain Bacteria; phylum Chloroflexota; class Anaerolineae; order CG2-30-64-16; family CG2-30-64-16; genus JBBQRS01. The sequence continues at coordinate 11,384 of JBBQRS010000108.1, read as the reverse complement.
GGCGTCGTGACTCGCTGCACCTGCGCGGCGGCCTGGGTTTCTCCGGTCGAGTTCATGAGATTGTTCCCTTTCTGATACCCGCTCGGGGCGACCATGCGGCAGCATGCTGGCTCCTGATGGGTGTCCTCACCGATAATGCGCCATGATCGGGCGTCGGCGCAAAACGATCCCCGAATACGCTCTCAGCCAACCTCGTAATAAACCCAGCGCTTGGACAAACGGAACTGAATCACCGTGAAGACCATGATGATCCAGAACAGGAGCCAGGATAGCGCAGCGGCAAACCCCATATTGAAATATTCAAACGCGTTGCGGTAGATGTAGAGCACGACAAACAACGTTGCGTTCTGCGGGCCGCCGCCGGTCATAATGAAAGATGCTACGAATATCTGGAAGCTGCCGATGATGCTCACCACGAGGTTGAAAAACAGGACGGGCGAGATCAACGGGATGGTGATCTTCCAGAACCGACTCCACAGGCTGGCGCCGTCAATCTGGGCGGCCTCCATAAGTTCTTTGGGGACGCCCTGGAGCCCGGCGAGAAAGATGATCATCAATGGGCCAACGGCCCACAGGCTCATCAGGATGAACGCCGGCTTGGTGGCGACGGGGTTGAATAACCAGCTTACCGGTGGGATGCCAAGGGCGCCCAATGCCTGGTTGAGCAGGCCGTGTTCCTGACTGAGAATCTGCATCCAAACGACCGCGCTGGCAACGGCCGGGGTGATAGACGGCAGATAGAATATCGTGCGATAGACCGCACGGCCGGCAATCGCCTGATTGAGCAGCAATGCCAGCCCAAATGCAACCAGAAGCTGTAGTGGGACGCCGATAAACGTGAAGTAGGCGGTGTTGATCAGGGCTTTGACGACAAGAGGATCGGTGAAAAGCCGCATGACGTTGCGCAAACCAACGTACTGCGGCGGCGTGATCAGATTCCATTTCTGCGTCACCAGAAACAAGGAATACAACATCGGGCCGAGCCAGAGCAGCACCAGACCCAGCAGGAAGGGGCTGACGAATAACAGGCCGTTAAGAAATTCCCGTCGCTGCAGCCGCGTCGTTGCCTGTAAACGCCGACGCCATGAAACGGTTGTCGTGGCCAACAGAGCCACCTCCTTAGACAAATCCTCCACTGTAACCGACGCGTCTGCCGGGCCTAACTGCGTGAACACCGGCAAACGCGTCGTGTGGAGAGTCAGAGTTCCTAGCTGCGAGCCGCCCAGTACTCGTCGAGCGCGGTCTGAAGTTCCTGGTTAGCGGCCGGAACAGCCTCGGCGGCAGTCGCCTGGAGACCGACTAGCTTGTCCCAGAGGACCTGCAGTGGACCGCCGCCGTAAACGTCGAACGTGCTCCCCTGCCCCAGGATCACGGGGGTCGCGCCTTCGCGCATGCCGTTGGAGAAGGCCGCCGTGTTCTTGAAGTTGTAAGTCTCGGAGGCGAGCGGCGCCCAGATCTTGTCAATGTTGTCGGGATGGCCGCACATACGCCCGCCCTGCGCAATAATTTGCTGCCCTTCGTCGGCGAGAATGAACTTGATCAACTCCCAGCCGGCAGCCTGTTGCTTCGAAGTCGCTGTGATGCAGTGACCGTGGACGTGACCGAAGTTGAAGTTGAGATCAACTGTCCCGATCGGCGGCTCGGCCACGTCGTAGTTGATGCCGCCAGTTTCCTTGGCCAGGGTAGAGAGGTCACCCCACAAGCGCGGCATGAACCACGGACCCTCCAATACCATGGCCACGCGACCCGTATCTACACCGACGCCGCCGCCCTGAATCACCTCCGGGCTGGGCGACCAGCCTTTCGCGATCGTATCGTACACGCAGAACTGCAGCGCCGAAATGACGTCCGGATGATCCCACAACGCCTTGGTCGGCTCAACAATCTGGTCCCACTCCACATAGCCGTTGCGGCGCATGAAGTTAACCACGCGGGCGTAGGCGCCGTTCCAGCCGGCGCCCTGTGCCCAGCCATAGTACTGGATACCGTCTTCTTCAAAGGAAAGCTTCTCGATGTACGCCTGGAAATCCTCCCAGGTCCAGCCTTCCTTGGGATATGGGACGCCGCGCTTGTCGAACAGGTCTCTGTTGTAGTAAATCACCAACGACCCTACATCGGACGGGGTCATATATTTGACGCCCTTCCATTCGGTCGTGTTCTTGTAGTTGTCGTTGTCCACCCACTTGGCCTGAAGGTTATCCGCGTTGACGAAGTCGTCGAGCGAGATCAGTACCTTGTCCTCGGCGAACGCTTGCCATTTCCAGCCCTGGTAATAGAGCACATCGGCGGCGTCACCGCCGGCGAAGTTAGCCATGACCTTTGAATAGTAGTCGCCGGCGTACTGCTCAGTGACAACACTGATATTGTCCTGCGTGGCTTGAAACGCCTTGACCATGTTATCGTAGACGGCAGCATCCTGCACATCAGCCCAGACGGACAAACGAACCTGGGTCGCGGCGGCGGCGGAGGGTTCTGAAGCCTGCGGGGCTTCGGCTTCCGGGGCGGCGTCAGCCGGGGTTGGCTCAGCCGAGGATGGCTCAGCCGGAGGGGCGGCCTGGGGTGCGCAGGCTGCGATTGTCGCGCCGGCTGCCACGAGGGCGCCCGAGCGCAGGAATTGTCGACGTGTAAGTAGCTTCTTCACTGCCTTACCTCCTTAGGGTCAACTGTAACTTGCGGAACCGATCAAAAAGCATAGAATACGGATGGTTGGCCTTTTGACCTTTTCTGATTGGGGTTATCTCTTCCGTCGCCTCCTTTCCAGATTCCGCGAGAGCGCCAGCGTAAAAAACGTATCGGCATAATTACGGCTGCATTGAACAGTGTAGCATTTACAGTATAGGGCTGTCAATGCGCGAATGCGACACCCATACGACACCCGTGCGTCATCAGAGTCCAAACAATGCTTGACAACCCGCTTCAGCCTGCCCCTGAGACGCCTCCAGAGCCATTCGTGACCCAGGTCAAAGAGGCTCTGGAATACCTGCACGACCTCGGCGCGCTGCAGAGTAACCCGCTTGTGCTGAACGAGGCGCTGGTCGGCAACGCTTCGACCGGGGTTGCGGTCCAGCGGTTGCGGGCCGCATTGGTTAATGCCATCGAGACCCTGAACCCCGGCAAGAGTACCCCCTTCGGTGCGCCCCATGCGCGCATCTACCACCTGCTCACCCTGCACTACGTGGATAAGTTGACGATCCGGGAAACAGCCCACGAGTTGGGCATCTCCCCGCGCCAGGCCGATCGGGGGTTGCGCCAGGGTGAACAAAGCGTCGCGGCGGTCCTGCGCGATCAGCTTGCGCTGGCGAAGCAACGCGAGCTGGATGCCACGCAGGCTTCCTCACTCAAAGCCGAAATGGATCTGCTGCCGGCCCGCTTACAACCGACCGACCTTTGCGCCCTGATCAGCCAGTGCCAGAAGTCGTCAAGGCCGCTGGCCGTGCAGCGTGATCTGCGGCTGGTGACCGAAATACCGCCACAACCGCTCATCATTTCAACTGACCCGCTGCTGGCAGAGCAGGTGTTCCTGGCCGCGCTCGGCCGCGCCATGGGCCAGGCTCAGCCGGGGAACCTGTGGCTCACCCTGAGATTCGACGGTCACGATGCGACACTGGAACTGACCTACTGCGTCGAACCGGAAGCGGATCGGGCAGTGGTCATTGACTCCGCCGTAGCCGAGATGGTCGCGCGGCTACATTGGACGGCCGCGCAGACTGATCGCACGGATGGCAGGCGAGTGATCACGATTGCGACAGCCGCCCCGTCACCGATCGTGCTCGTCATTGATGACAACGAAGCGTTGGTGACGTTATTGCAACGTCATCTGACGCGCGAGGCTTGCCGGATGGTGGGCGCGACACACGGGCAAGAGGGGCTGCGCCTCGCCAAAGAACTGCGGCCGGCGGCGATCATCCTCGACGTGATGATGCCGGACATGCACGGGTGGGACGTGCTGCAACGGCTGCGCGCCAGCAAAGAGACCGCGGCTACGCCGGTGATCGTCTGCTCGGTCATCAACAACCCCGACCTGGCTCAGGCGCTGGGCGCGGCGCTCTTCTTGACGAAGCCGGTCAGACACGAAGACATCCTCGCGGCGTTGACACAACTAAAGGTCATATGACGCCCTGCTGTGCGAATGCGATTTGCGGCACGGCGCGCTCATCGTAGTTTGGCTCGAGGACGCCCACCACCGCCTGAAGGCAACGCAACGCCTCAGCAGGCGGCAACCCCTCGGGTCGCCGTATCAGCATCTGACCACGCTGCTGCAACAATGCATCCTCCGCCAGGCTGGTCGCCGTCAGCAGGATGACCGGGACGTCAGCCAGCCGCACATCCGCGTGCATGGCTTCGAGCACCGCGAAACCATCCAATCCCGGCATCATCAGGTCGAGCAACACCAGGTCGGGTCTTACCCGGCGCATGTGGCGCAGACCGGCCTCGCCATCATAACACCGTTGCACGCGATATGTCGGGTCGTGTGCCAGCAACATGCGCTCCACCAGGAGACAGAATCCCCGGTCGTCATCAATCACGAGCACTTCCTGCAAAGCGCCGAGGCGCGCCATCGCATCCAACAAGCGCTCGGCTGTGACCGGCTTGATGAGGCACCCTGCAACGTTAAGATCCTGCGCGACCCAGGCCTGGCTGGGCAGTGAGCATTGGATAACGGGCACGGAAACCTGTAATGGAAGCTCAACGGGGACCGTGCGTTCAGGCGGCACGTTCACGATGACGGCGCGGGGGTGATAAAGAAGCACGCTCTCTGCCAGCGTCTCCAGGGATTCGACCTTGATGGCCCGATGTTCGGTGAGGCAACGATCTACCATGGCAATAACGGCGGGGTCGGAATCCACCACCAATACCGGTGGCTGCGCCTCGGTCTGGCGAAGATCCGCAGGGCCGATGGTCGGCAGCGGCCAAAGCGCTGCCTCGCGATCGGCAAGCGGCAGCGAAAAGAAGAAGGTCGCGCCCGCCCCCTGCGCACTCTCGACCCAAATGCGCCCACCGTGCGCCTCCACAAAGCGTTTGCTGATCGCCAATCCCAGGCCGGCGCCGCTATGCTTCCGACTGAGCGAACGATCCACCTGGAAGAACTCCTCAAAAAGATGCGGCAGCATATCGGGTGAAATCCCGAGGCCCGTGTCGCTGACGGACACCAGGAGTGCATCGTCTTCGCAGCGCGCCGCCACCCGGACGCGGCCCTTCTCAGTAAACCGCGCCGCATTAGCCAGCAGATTAATGAGAACCTGTCTGATCCGAATGCGATCTAGCCGAAGCAGCGGGAGGTCGTCGGGAATGTCGGTTTCCAGCGTGACTGCGCGGCAATCAAACAAGTCTTTTGCCATGTCGGCTGTCTCCCAAAGCAGCAAACTCGGCGAGATGCTTTCTTTGTTCAGGGTGAAGCCGGCAATCTCGAAGCGGGAGAGATCCAGAATGTCGTCAATCATGTCGAGTAAGTGCCTGGCGCTGCGGTAGATCTGGTTCACATCCTGCTTCAGCGTCGCCGGCCAGGAAATGCTGCCGTAAACTTCAGGGGAAAGGCTCATGAGTTCACTGAAGCCCAGGATGATGTTGAGAGGTGTGCGGAGCTCGTGGCTGACGTTCGCGGCGAACTGTTCTTTCATGATCCGGGCTTCATCCGCTTGCCTGCGTGCGGCGATCAGTTCAGCTTGCGTGCGCCGGAGGATGATGTTGCTGTTGTCGAGCGTTTTCAGCGTGCGGGCGAGCTGGCCTTGCCGATCGCGCGCCAATTCCAGCAACTGGTCGGCCTGCTGCTGCATGGTCCACGCCCACTCGAGCGCCGTATAGAGCGTACGAAACATCAGCCAGGCCAGGATTGCCGCAAGAGCCAGCGTGGTCAGCAATGCGGGAATCGGATAGTCACGCTCCAGCCGTGAAGCCAGCCAGACTGCCGCGCCGCCGATGAGCGCCGCAGTCACCACTTCCCCACCTGTCATCAACATCGCGCCGACAAACACCAGGGACAGACCGCAGAACGGCAGCCAGGCAGCCGGCGACACCCACATTGCCCCAACCAGCAATACGGTGAGGCCCAGCATCAGAAGATAGCGCGCGAACACCGGATGTCGCCGTGTGAGCAGCCACACGCCAACACTCGTTACAATGAGCCCCACCAACAACGCCAGCGGCGCGGCGGGAACCGCTTGACGGCGGGCGCTGAGGATGATACCCAGCACGGCCGCGCCGATGAGCGGAACCAGCGCCACCCGCATGGCCAGTTGCCCCCGTAATTCATCCAGGTTGATTGCAGATCCGGGTTCAGTCGTGATCATCGAGACCTCTCACGCAACATTACAGATGCAGATGCGGCGACCGTTGCGACCTGATTGTAAGCATCGCTTCTTATCGCGTCAAGCATCCGCAGCCCTGCGCCCCGTTCGGCTGAACCCAGAGGTGCAACGCACTTGCGAAGTGCGTTGTACCTGTCACCCTGTGCCCATCGCCGCGCCGCCGCACTTGACAACCGGTGCGCGCCGCGCTATGCTCACCTATGTTGCGATTGCGTTATTGCGAGCGACCGGCAAGCACCTTGCGAGGATTTCCAAAGTAACAATCCCTTTGTGATGCCCGCAAGGGTATTGAAACCATCCGGACGGGACGGTGTAAGTTACGGCTAACGCGCTGGCGGTGCTAGAGAAAGAGAATGCACTGCTGCGTAGTATTGCTGCCGGGAAGCAAGACACCGCACTGGCGGGGGTGTGGCTTGACGCAATTGATTTGATGACGGCGACTGTGGAGAGTAGTGGTTGCCGATAGCGACTGAAAACAGGGGGGAGCGGATGAACGAAGAAGCCGCCGAGATTCAGCGGTATGAAGTGCCAGTCGAGCTGGAGTCGGATGAAGGCGAGGTGTTTCAGTTCAGCCAGCAGATGGTGACGACGTTCGATGAGCACCATGTTTATCTGCGCTTCTACCAGGTTGTACCGCCGGCAGTTGACGTGAGCGGGCAGCCACCGGAGAAGATCGGCGCGCGCCTGGTGGCGCGTTTGATCTGGCCGGCCGCGGGCCTTCCCAGCCTGGTACAGGCATTGCAGGAGGCTGGGCAGAAGTACGAGCTGGCCACGGGCCCTCAATTGGCCTGGGAACCCGGAGTAGAGGAGGCGCCATGACCGTGGTATCATTCCCTTTGTCACGCGGTATCCTGGCAGGGGCGCGCACAGTGGTGGTGGCGACCACAAATCGCACACAAGCTCCGCGGATGTATGCCCAGAGCAAGGCGCCGCCGCGGGCGGAGGTTTATCAAGTGGAGCATCGCGTGCAAGCATTGACCCGGTTGCCGGATGAAGGGCTGCGCCTGGTGCGGTCGGTACCAACGCACGTACAGTGGGAACCTGCGACCGGCGCGTTCGCAGCCTATGAGGATGCGCTCGGATTGTGGTTCGGGTTGGGCGAGACGGCGGACGCGGCCCTGCTCGATCTAGGCGCAGTGTTGGGCGAAGTTTTCCGGGAACTGGAAGGGGCCGCGATGCACCTGGCCCCGCCGTTGCAGCGGCAATTGGCGCAACTCAGGAAGGTGGTTGCGTATGCGGACGCGCGTCCGTGACTTGCGGCGGATGTACGTGGGGAAACTCGGGGCTGTGGAAGAAGAGGGTAGCAAGCATACGAAGTATCGCATCTATCACGGCGAAATGCTGTTGGCGACGACCGTGCTTTCTCGATCCTATAACGAGGTAGATGACACGCTGCTGGCGCGGATCGCCGGGCAGTTATCCGTGAGTCCGTCTCAATTGCGCCTGCTGTTGGCGTGTCCAATGTCGCAGGATGATTACGTGAAGCACGTGCTGGCGCAGTGAGCGCAAAACCCGGCCCCCATTTACCACGGAGACACGGAGAAGACACCAGGGTGCAACGCACTTGCGAATGCGTTGCACCTTTTGCGATGTGACGCCGGGGCGCACTGGCGTGCGCCACTGCGAACCATGCCGGCGCTCACCCAACTTATAGACTTTTTGACTTTTTGACCGGGTATCCTTTTGGTGCATTGGATCAAGATACTTCTCTTAACCATATCGCTCACAGTTTCCAGACGCGTTGAAGCAAGGATGGCTTTATAGGGCTTTAAACCCTTGCAAACCAGCCTTTCCCCGGAATAACAACTCTTAGACGAAATGACCCCGGTCAAAAAGTCTAAGAGTCTATAAGTTCATTCCTCTGCGTTGACAACCCGCTGAAAGCGTAGTGTCCCTCTCTGGGTGGTAGTTGCGCCCAAAACACCCGCTTCCGCCAGCGCGCCCAATACACGCAGGGCTTCTTCCGCGGAGAGATTCTTGATGTAACTCCGCGCGACGCCCGCGGTCACGTTGCCCCGCTTATCCACCAGCTCCAGCAGCCGCTCCTCCAGATCCCGCGTGCGCTCGTCGCCGGCCGCGGTGTTCACCTGCTCGTAGACCGCGTGCAGCCCAGCGCGCCAGCGTTCGGCCACCGCTTCGCCGCGCGCCCAGTGCCGCGCCTCCACCGTCGCGCCCCCCTCCACGCTGCACAACAGCAAGGCCACGCGCAACGCCTTCTCCGCCAGCCGCGCATACGGCCCGTCCAGGTCCTCGTTGCCCGCCTCGAGCGCCTGGCGCAGGAGCGTTTCGTTGTACAGGTAGAACGCCGCGCACACCTCCGGCGCGAGGGCGCAGGCCTGCTCGGGCGCGGGGTGCAGCGTCACGTCCTGCCCGCCGCCCGCGCGCGGCGTGATCTCCGCCTCGGCCTGCCCCAGCCGCCGATGCCATGCCGCCAGCGGCTCGACGAGCGCCGCCGGGATGACGCGCTCTCCCTCCGGGAAACGCCCTTCGCCGGGCGGCTCGGCGGCGGACGGCGCGGCGAAGGCGAAGCGCGCCCAGAAACCATCCTGCCACAACGCCGCCCCGCGGCGGGCGAACGGGCGCAGGTCGGCCGGGGTCAGCGAGGCCAGCAGCGCGAGATACGGCCGCTCGATGCGCGTCGCCCCGCGCCCCACCGTGACGTACTCATACGCCGGCGGGCAGTCGTCCAGCTTGCGCAGGAGGCCGCGGAAATCGGCCATGAAGCCGTTCTCGCGCATCAGCGCCGCCACCTTGCTGCCGAACTCCTCGTAGTGCCAGCCGCGCTGCCCCGCCCAGGCCAGCCGGGCGCGCGCCCGTGCCTGCGCCGTGTCGCCCAGCGAGGCGTAGTCGTCGGGCAGGCGGGCGGCCAGCGCGGCGATGAAGGCCTGCGGCGTGGCGTCGTCGGGGGCCAGCAGATGCTCCAGCCCGGCGGCGCGCAGCGTATCGAGCGCGATGCGCGCGGTGGTGCTCTTGCCGTAGATGCTGCTGCGCGCGGTGAGCGCGATGTAGAGGTTGGTGTGCCGCGCGCCGCCGATGTGCGTCACCACCCGCCGCGCGGCGATGGTCGAGAGCAGCCACAGCCCGCACGCTTCGTGGAAGCTGTTGGGCGCGCGCGGCGACCAGGCCCGGCTGAAGGCGATGTAGGCGTCGAGCCAGGCCGCGGGCGCCGTCTCACCACGAAGGAGCGAAGAAACGAAGCGACACGAAGAAGATTTAGGACGTGCAGACCGTTCCATATCTTCTTCTGAATCTTCTTCGTGATCTTCGTGTCCTTCGTGTCTTCGTGGTGAATCTCCTAACGATGCGCGCAAGCCGCTGGCGATCGTGGCGCGCGCCTCGCGCGCCGGCAGCCCGGCAGCCTGCGCCGCATCGAGCAGGGCGGCTTCCGTCGCCGCCCGGTCGAGCCGGCCCGCGGCCACGTCCTTGCCCAACAGGAACGCGGCGCGGTTGAGCGTATCGTTGCGCGCCCCCTCCGGCGCGGCCCGCACGGCCGCGAGCTCCTTTTCACCACCAAGACACGAAGAAACGAAGGGTTTGGAACACGAAGGCGCGAAGGTTCGCGAAGGACGCGAAGCACGAAGACCGCGAAGGGGTCGTCGTACCCTTCGCGTCATTCGTGCTTCGTGTTCTTCGCGGCGCTTCGTGTCTTCGTGTTCCAAATCTTCTTGGTGTCTTCGTGGTGAATCCCCGACCAACATTGCACACAGTACCTCAGGCAACGGCAGCGGGGCTATGTGGTCGGGGTGGTGCGCGTCGTCCCAGGCGTAGACGTGGCCCGTGGGGTGGACGCTGGGCGGCGCGATGATGTAGCCGCCGCGGGCGCGCACGTCCAGCCCCGGCCCCAGCTTGCCCGCCGAGTTGCCGATCTGGGCGTCGGGCGGGGCCGCGAAGAGGAAGTGCAGCCCGTTGCCCGTCGCGCTGCACACCGTGTCGTCGGCGAAGCCGTACGCCAGGCGCAGTTCTTCCCACGATTGCAGCCCGTCGCCGCCGTCGAGGTCCAGCACCACCAGCCCCGCGGGGCCACACGCGAGGCCGATGTTGGCCTGCGGCATGACGCCCCACCAGCGGCGAATCTGCGCCGGGTCGCAACTGGCATCATGGACGCCGTGCGCGGTGGCCGGGGCCTTGCCGCGCGGTTGACAGGGGAAGACAGCCCAGCCGCGCGCGGCATATGCCAGCGCGGCAGTCAAAAGCGGGTTCTCGGACATGACGCTCCTCCTCAAGAGATGGGACGCGGATGCCGCGGACCTTCGTAGTCGCGGCTTCAGCCGCCGTCCTCCCGCCGGCGGCTGAAGCCGCGACTACGAAGGGGACGGGCAGGCCCATACAAAAAGCGCCACCGTCCCACCCCGGTCTTTGACCGGAGTGCTACACCCTCTCGCGAGAGGATGCCGGACGGTGGCGCTGCGCAGTCGGCGTCCCGTGGTGCTGGCGTCGGGCGGCCCCGGGGGATCAGGCCCGGGCGGCCATGTCAACATCTACGCCATTACCTGCATTATACCATAGAACGGATGTTCGTGTCAAGCCGAAACGGGCCTTTTGCGGCCCAGTATGGAAAAACGCGCGAAATCGTTAAGGTTGGGGGGAAACTAGAACCCGGTTTCTTCGAGAAACCGGGTTTCTAGGGCGCTCCAGGTGCAACGCAATTGGGAAGTGCGTTGCACCTGGAGGTTACTAACGCGTGGTGTATAATAGCGCCTAGCCGCCGCTGATGAGGTGGAGCGCCTGGACTTCGGCGTCGTCGGGGATCTCGGTCGTCGCGTAATCGGCGCGCAACACCGCCTCGCCGTTCACGCGCACGGCGATCATCTTGAACGTGAAGTTGAGCGCGTCGAGCAGGTCCTGCACGGTCATGCCGGGCCGCCACGCGACGTCATACTGGGTGTTGACGCGAATCATGGATTGACGCTGCTCCTGAAGAGATGCCGCCCGCCTCACTATACGGCATAAGCCCGGCGCGGGTCAACTCTATTATGCGTCGCGGTCGCTAGGAGTGGGGGGGGTTGTGGCGGGGGGGGGGGGCCCCCGGGCGCCCACCCCCCCACACACGGCGGCGCCCCCCCAGGGGGTGTGCGTAGT
>JBBQRS010000107.1:0-16629 GCA_038214535.1 Anaerolineae bacterium | reverse complement strand
GCCAACAGCACACCGCACGAGTCGTCGCCGTGGCTGGCTTGGTCAACCGTCAGATCCGCCACCGGCGGCCTTATGCCTGCTAACCCCAGGCAAGGGGAGGGGGCATCCAACCCCTCTTGTTGTTGTGAAGTTTAACTACTGCCTGTCTGCGATGCTTCGCGTCGTTTCCTGCGAAGCAAGCGCATCTTCCGGCTCATCCACAGGATTATACATAGACGGCATCTCAACGTCCACATCTCAACCTTTGTCTATCTTGATTCAGGCCGGCGGCGCGGGGAGCTCTTCCTTTTTAATCAGTGTAGCGGCTTTCGCGTTCATCAGGCGCGCTTGTTCTTGATAGAAAGCCAGGCGTTCGGCGCGCGACATATGGCGCATTCGCTCATAGTTCTTGTCGCGAATACTGCGCGTCATCTTAATCGCATCAATCTTCTCTTCTGTCATGCGTTGTCACCTCCCGCGGACTAAAAATCTGTAAGGGCTTGTAGCCATATTCCAGATTGACCGCGTTGAAAACACGGATCTTGTCGAAACGCACAATGTGCTTGAAGTTCCAACTGACCAACACGTCAGCCTCGCCGACAGTAGCCACCGCGATGTGCAAACCATCATCATAGTACTTGGGCGTCAGAATTTCGTGCTGCTGATAAGCATCCGCTAATTCCAGCGCGCGCTCGGTCACTTCGAGGATTTCCGCTCCGACGGCAAGCAATTCGGCATACAAAATCTGCACTTTCTCCGGCGCGCCCCGCAACTCCGTCGCCGTGACTTCGGAAAGCAGGGGCTTATAGAGGCCGCTGCGATAGTCCTGCATCAGGCCGTTTGACCACTCGGCGAACTCCTGGTCGAAGCAACCGCCGAGAACCGAAGTATCAAGATAGATTCGCTGGAGCTTCATACTGCTACCTTACACAATGGAACTGTGGCTAAATTATACCATTAAACGCCTCAGCCCTGACAGGTTTGCAAAACCTGTCAGGGCTGAGGCATCAAACGCGCCGCGTCACCAATCGGCGACGGAGCCGTCTTCGTGGTAGAGGTGGGGGCCGTCCCAACTGCCGTCGTAGAGTTGGGCCGCGATGGCGTCGTCGTCCAGCTCGACGCCGAGGCCGGGGCCGGTGGGCAGCGGGATGTAGCCGTCTTCCATGACGAACGGGGTCTTGAGATACCCGTCGCCCAGGCTGACGTGCTCCTGACACAGGAAGTTAGGGATGCACGCGTCGAGCTGGATGCACGCGGCCAGCGCGATCGGGCTGAGCGGGCAGTGCGGGGCCACCGCCGCGTAGTAGGCCTCGCCCATCGCGGCGATCTTCTTCGTCTCGAGGATGCCGCCCGCGTGACACAGGTCGGGTTGCAAAACGGTCGCGGCCTGTTTCTCCAGTACCTCGCGGAAACCCCACTTCGTGAAGAGCCGCTCGCCCGTGGCGACCGGAATGCTGGTGCTGCGCGCCACCGTGACCATCGCATCCACGTTCTCCGGCAGCACCGGCTCCTCGATGAAGAGCGGATAGTACGGCTCCAGCGCCTTCGCCAGCCGCACTGCGTTCGCCGGGCTGACCTTACCGTGGAAATCCATCCCGATATCTACGCCGGAGCCGACCGCTTTGCGCACCGCGGCGAAGTTATCCACCTGCCGCTCGATCCATGCGGGCGATTCGACGATGCGCCCCGCGCCGTCTACGCCCATCTTCAGCGCGTTGAACCCCGCCTTGACGCGCGCCCGCGCCGCATCCGCGAACGCATCGGGCGTCTCGCCGCCGACCCAGCCGTAGATGCGGATCTTGTCGCGCGTCGCGCCGCCCAGCAGCTTATACACCGGCACGCCCAGCCACTTGCCGGTGATGTCCCACAGCGCCTGCTCGATGCCCGAGAGCGCGCTGCTCAGGATGGGGCCGTTGCGATAGAACTGGTGGCGGTAGATCGCCTGCCAGTGGTGCTCGATGCGGGTGGGGTCCTCGCCGATGAGGTAACGGCCGATCTCCTGCACCGCCGCGGCGACGGTCTGCGACCGGCCCTCCAGCGTCGGCTCACCCAGTCCCACGATCCCCTCGTCCGTGTGGATCTTCAACACCATCCACCGCGGCTTGACGAACAACGTCTCCATCTTCGTAATACGCATGATTCCTCCCAAGATTTTTTTGCCACGAATTTAACGAATTATACGAATTATTTTATTTTCACTTCGGTAAACGGAGAACTATCACAAGGACAGAATTATCCGCATAAAGATAGATAGAAAAAAATTCGTATAATTCGTGAAATTCGTGGCTAGGTTTCTTCGAACTCGGTGCGGGCGATGATTTCGTTTTGCAGGGCGCGGTCGAGCTCGGTGAAGTAGGCGCTGTAGCCCGCCACGCGCACCACCAGGCCGCGATACGCCTCCGGCTGCGCCTGCGCCTGCCGCAGCGTCTCCGCGCTGACCACGTTGAACTGGACGTGCGGGATTTTGAGCGCCGAGAACCCGCGCAGCAGGTCCACGAAGCTGTCAAGCGCGGCGTCGCCCTGGAAGAACGCGGGCAGGAACTTCATGTTGAGCAGCGCGCCGTTCGACGCGAGCGCGAGGTCAATCTTGCCGACCGAGCGCAGCACCGCCGTCGGGCCGCGCCGGTCGCGCCCCGATGCGGGAGAGAGGCCGCCGTCGGCCAGCGGCTCGCCTGCCTTGCGCCCGTCGGGCGTCGCCCCCACGTGTGCGCCCATCGGCACGTGCGCCGAGACGGTGTAGAACCCCGGCTGATACACCCCGCCGCGCGCCGTCGGGTAGGAGGCCACGAGCGCGCTGTAGCGGTCGGCCCAGCGCGCGGCGAAGGCGTCAGCGCGGTCGTCGTCATTGCCGAACTTCGGCGCGCGGTTGATGAGGCGTTGGCGCAGCGGCTCCTGCCCGGCGAAGTCGGCGCGCAACGCGGCCAACAGCGCCGCGCCGGTCACGCGGCCCTCATCGAACACCGCCTGCTTCACCGCGGCCAGGCTGTCGGCCACGTTCGCCACCTGCACCCCCTGCACGCCGGAGAAATTGTAGCGCGCGCCGCCCGCCGTCACGTCCAGCCCGCGCGCCAGGCAATCCTCCACCACCAGCGAGAGGAACGGCGACGGCAGCAACTCGGCGTGGATGCGCTCCACGATGCCGCATCCCTCGGCCATCAGCGCGACGAAGTGCTCCAGTTGCGCGTCATACGCGGCCTCCAGCGCGGCGAAATCGGGCAGTTGGTCGAGCGCGGGCGTCGCCGGGCCGATCTGGTCGCCGGTGAGCGGGTCGCGCCCACCATACAGCGTCAGCTCGAGCACGCGCGTCATGTTGAACATCGAGGCGTCGCTCCAGCCCAGCGCCTTGCCCGGTGTCGAAAGCTCCACGCAGCCCACCACGGCATAGTCGCGCGCATCGGCAGGGTCCACGCCGCGCCCGATCTGGCCGGGGATGATCACCTCGTCGTTGAAGACCTGGGGCATCCCCCCGCCGCGCCCGATCACGGAACTCGCGGCGCGCAGGAATGGCTGCGGGCTGGCGCGGTGGATGCGGATCGAGAGGTTCGGCTGCGTCATCCCCACGTCGGCCTGGGCGCGCAGGCACATATAGCTGAGCAGGTTAGTGGCGTCTGTGCCTTCGGCATCTCGCGTCTGCCCGCCGAGGATCACATTGAAGCCAATGGGAAAACCGGCGAAATAGCGCGCGCTGGCGCTGGAACGCAGCAGCACGATCTCGTTGAACTTGAGCCACAGCAGTTCGAGCCACTCCTGCGCCGCGTCCAGCGTGAGCGCACCGGAATCGAGGTCGCGCGCCAGATAGGATAATAAATACTGATCGAGCCGGCCCGGCGAAAAGCTGGAGGCGTTCGATTCCATTTGCAGCAGGACGAAGAGGAACCAGACGGCTTGCAACGCCTCGATGAAGTCGGCGGGAGGTTGCGTGGCGAGCCGGCGACAGCGCACGGCGATCTCGGCCAGCTCGCAGCGGCGCGCGGGATCATCTTCGGCGCGCGCCATTCCCGCGGCGAGCCGGGCGTAGCGGCGCATCAGCAGCGCGGCCGCGTCCAGCGCGATGCCCGCGGCCTCGTAGAAGACCGCGGCCTGTGGGTCGCCCGCGTGGTCGCGCGTCCCGTCCGCCACCCGCGCGCGCAGCCCGCCGATGCCCAGCCGCAGCCAGCCTTCCACATCGGGCAGGATGTGGCCCTGGGCGTGGTCGGTCTGGTTGAGGCTGAAGGCGCGGGCCTTGACGGCGCGCATGATGTGCGCGGGGACGCGCCGGGCGACGGTGTCCTCCAGCGTGTGGCCGCGCCAGTAGGGGAACACGTCGCGTCGCAGCGTCGCGATCTCCTCCGGCGTGATGTGGAACTGATCTTGCGGGCGGGTGGGCAGGATTTCGAGCTCGCGGTCAAGCCAATCCACCGCGCCTTCGGGGGCGATGACGCCCATGCGCGGCAGCAACGATCGGTTGCCGACGATCCGCTCGCCCGCGTAGATGGCGATGGGGGTTTCGCGCGCCAGGTCGCGCAGCATCTCGGCGCGGCGGATGGGCATCGGCGCGCCCGCGGTGCGGCGATAACTCTCCGTCGTGATGACGGCGCGCGCCAGGTCCACGCGGCGCGGCTCGTTCAGCAGCCGCTCACGGATGCGCGCGACGCGCGCGGTAGGCTGCGTCGTCTCCCACGCGGCGCGGGGGAATCCATCTTCGGGGTCGAGCATGGGTGGGCCTCCGGGTGCATTATACGCCCGCGCGGGGTGGGGTTACAAACAGGCGGAGGAGCGGAGGAGCGGAGGAGCAAGGGAGAGGGGGTAAGTGGGTGCACTGGCGAGTTTGACTCCTCTCCCCCTGGGAGAGGTTGGGTGAGGGCGGGCCGGCCGCATACTTCGCTCCTGCGCATCTGAGGATGCGCACTCCGCGGTCGCGTTGGGTCACCCGCTCCCCGCTCCCCCGCTCCTCTGCCCCTCCGCTCCCTGTTGACTTGCCGCGTGCGTGGGCATATAAATTACAGCGGTCACTTGTTTTTCTTCATCCGGCGCGCCTCGGCAGCGCCCATTCTTGAAAGGAGTCTTACATCGTGGATTCTTGGTTGCCCGCACTCATCTTCATCGTCGCCGGCCTGATCATCGCCTTTCTGGGTCGCAAGTTCTTCTGGCTCTTTGCGGCGCTGGTCGGGCTGGTCGCCGGTATCGCCATCGTCAGGGTGATCGCCGGCGCCACGTCCTCCCTGTTTGCCCTTGCCGTGGGCATCGGACTCGCCATCATCCTGGGGTTGTCGGCCCGTTTGCTGAGCCGGATCACCGTCATGGTGATCGGCTTCCTGCTCGGCGCGGTCGTCGCCGCTGAGCTCCTCAACCCGCTGGGGATCACGGCGGAGTCTGCGGCGGAATGGCTGCGCCTGGTCATCATCGTGGTCGGCGGTCTCGTAAGCACGTTCGCCCTGCGTTACTTCTTTGGCGTCGCGGCGATCGTGCTATCGGCGCTGGCCGGCGGCATCCTGGTGGGCGACGGCGTGCCCCTGCTGTGGACGGGCGCGCCGGACTGGATCATCTGGATTATCTTCGCTGTGGTCGCCATCGCGGGCATCGCGTATCAGTGGAACGCGCTGAGGGGCGTGCCCGAACCGGCAGGGGTATAGGACGCGCCGTTAGGAACACGAAGACACGAAGGCGTTTGGAACACGAAGGCGCGAAGATTCGCGCTTCGCGACCTTCGTGACCCTTCGTGTCTTCGTGTTCCAACCCCTACGGCGCGTCCATATCCCCCGCGCAGCCGTAGCGCGCCCACGCGACCGCGTCCAGGTTTTCACGGTCGGGGCCGGTCTCCCACCGTCCATCGCGCAACAGGGCGACCTTGCCGAAGGTGCGCGCGTGCGTCACGATCTCGTGGCGGGTCGTGCCCAGGGTAGTCCAGGCGGGGTTGCTCACGGTGAGGTGGATGCAGAGCGCGCGGGTGACCCCGGCGGCCTGCGCATCGGGCGGCACGACCCCCGGCGCGACGGCCCCGGCCGTCACCAGGCCGCACTCCGGCTGGCGCGGCTCGCCGGGGCGGATGGGCGTGTCGGTGATGCAGGTCACATATTGCTTATCGAACTTCTCGGCCAGTGCGCCGGGCAAAGCGGGCGTGAGGATACCGCGTAGCACAATCAGCGCCAGCCCGGCCGCGAGCAGCGCGAGGAGGGCGTGGCGCGGGGTGATTTGGATCGTATGTGAGGCGGATTGCATAGCACGCATACGCGCAGTATCGCTGACTCGCTGGCTTTCCGCAAGGGGGAAGGGATGCGTCACGGCTGCCCACCAGACCTGACAGGTTTTCAGAAACCTGTCAGGTCTCGAGTCAATGCCGGGTCAGGACTTACGGGGTGGGCGGCAGCATCACGCCGTCAATCACGTGGATGATGCCGTTGGTCGCCATGAGGTCCACGGCAACGATTTCCGCGCCGGCAATGCGGACGCTGCCGTCTCCCACAACCACGGGCGCGTACAGTTTATTGAGCATCATCAACTGCTCGGAAGCGACCACCTGGCCCGAATCCACACGGCCGTTGGTGATGTGGTAGAACAGGAGGTACTTCAGGGTCTCTTTCGGCAGGGTGCAGATGTTCTCGGGGTTCAGCTCGAGGCGAGCGAAGGCGGCGTCGGTGGGGGCGAAGACCGTGCGCGGGCGCGCGGCGGTCAGAATCTGGATGAACCCGTTGCCGAAGTAGGGACACGTGACCGCGGCGATCAGCGTGTCGAAGTCGCCCGTCGCTTCGTTGGCGGCCAGCGCCAACTCGACGAGGTTGAGGGTCGGTTCATCCTGCGCGGGGGCCGCGAAGGCAAACCCGGTCGTGGCCAGCGCCAGGACCATCACCATGCTCAATACCAGCCAAAGCTTCTTCATGTTCGTCTAACTCCTGACTCAAAGGGTGGGAAATTGGGTCTTTCCGGCGAACCGCTGGCAGCGGTGTGGGCCTGTAGCAGCGCCACACATGAATTGGTATTTAACTTATAGCACATAATGGATTGTTTGTCAATAGTTTACTGAAACTTTGTCAAAACTTTAAGGTTGCGACGTGGTAGATCTGACAGATTTGCGGAAACCTGTCAGGTCGGCGCGGGGTTTTGCGCGCCTGCGGCAATCGGGTATATCGGGTATAATGATCGCAGGCGGGCTAACTGTTTCGTCTGCCGGGAGGGCATCATGGTCACAACACGCGACGATGTATTGGGGACAATCCGCAGGTTTAATCGAACGCGCACGGGGCAATTCGGCTTGGTGCGCATCGGGGTATTTGGCTCAGCCGCGCGCGATAAGCTGGCGAGCGATAGCGACGTGGATGTGGTCGTCGAGTTGGCGCAGCCCGACCTGCTTCTCATGGTGGGGATCAAGCAAGAGTTAGAAACGCTACTTGAACGGCCCGTTGACATTGTGCGCTACCGCCAAAACATGAATCCCCTGTTGAAAGAACATATAGACCGGGAAGCCGTCTATGCCTGAACCCGTGCTTGTGCGCGCCGTATTGGCCAAATTCTCGGCGCGACGCGCACCATCGCGCAACGGATCGCGCCGATCTCCTCACCCACCGATTTTCTCATGTCAGATGAAGGGATGGAAAAGCTCGACGCCATTTGTATGCAACTCATCGCGATTGGTGAGAGCGCCAAGCATTTGGACAAGCTCTCGCAGGGTGAACTGCTGCCGAAGTACCCTGCCGTGGAATGGAAGCGCATCATGGGGATGCGCGATGTGTTGAGCCACCATTATTTCGACATTGATGCTGAAGTGGTGTTCGAGGTTTGCAGGATACACATTCCGGCGCTGGGCCGTGAGGTGGAGCGCATCCTGGATGATCTCGACACCTAATTAACTGCCGGCCGAGAACATGAGCGTGCCGAATGCGGGCGCTCTGACGAACGCACTACAAATGGGGGAGCGAACTATCCATGAAGATCACAGCGGTCAAGACGGCGGCGACGGTGGGACATTGTATGCACCTGTGGGTCAAGGTGACCACCGACGCGGGGATCACGGGGCTGGGCGAGTGCGTCCACGGCGGGCCGCAGGCCATCGCCATCATCCAGTACCTCGAAGAGAAGCTGATTGGCAAAGACCCGTTCACCATTGACGCCCACTTCGAGGAGCTGCGCCGGGGCCACGTCTTCGAGGGCGGCTTCGCGGGCGCGCTGATCACCGCGCTCACCGGCATCGAGATCGCCCTGTGGGATCTGAAAGGCAAGGCGCTCAAGACGCCGATCTACGAGCTGATGGGCGGCAAGTTCCGCGATAAGATCCGCGTCTACGCCGATTGCCAGGTCGAGCCGGGGATGAACTTCGAGGAGATTCAGCAGGTGGTGGATGAGGTGCTGGAACGCGAGTTCACCGCGCTCAAGATTGACGTGGACATCCACGCCTACGGGCATCACGGCAGCGAGGTGGCCGATTTCGAGAAGGACCCCTTCAACTATACGGCCTTCCAGTGGGAGCATGAGCGCATGGTCGAGTTGGTGGACATGGTGGTGCGGGCCGCCGGGCGCGACGTGGCCGTCGCCGCGGACGTACACACCCGGCTCGACGTGCCCAGCGCCATCCGCCTCGCGCGCGACCTGGAGCCGTATCACCTGATGTGGCTGGAAGAGCCGGTGCCCGCGGAAAACGTCGCCGCGATGCGCAAGGTGAACGAAGCCACCACCACGCCGATCTGCGCCGGCGAGAACCTCTATCTGCGCCACGGCTTCCGCGACCTGCTCGAACAGCAGGCCGTTGACGTCATCATGCCAGATATTCCCAAGTGCGGCGGGCTTTCCGAGTGCCGCAAGATCGCCAACATGGCCGAGATCTACTACATCCCGTTTGCGCCGCACAACGTCTCCTCGCCCATCGGCACGATGGCGTCGGCGCACGTCTGCGCGACGGTGCCCAACTTCATGGTGCTCGAGTTCCACTGGCTGCACCGCGACTACTGGACCACCATCACGACCGACAAGACCGACATCATTCAGGGCGGCTACATCACGATGACCGACCGCCCCGGCATCGGCCTGGAGCTGGACGAAGAGGTCGCCCGCCAGCACCAATACCCCGGCACCACCTGGTTCGCGTAAGTGATGGGCTAACACGGATTCGGCAGTCACGGATTAGAAGCACGGATGCACGGATAGCGCGACGACACTTGCTCCTCGCCCCCTGGGAGAGGTCGGGTGAGGGTCTGGCTTGCCCTGCGCGCAGAATCGGCCACGCGGAGACGCGGAGACCGCGGAGATATTTAGGACGCAGAGGCGCAAAGACGCAGAGAAAAATATCTCCGCGGTCTCCGCGTCTCCGCGTGATCCGTGCTAGAATAGGGCGTGTCTCCCATTGCCCTGGCGCTGGTTCTGCTGGCCGCGCTGATGCACGCCGTGTGGAACCTGCTGCTGAAGGGCAGCGCCAACCGCGCGCGCACCGCCTGGCTGGCGTCGGCGGCGGGTGGGCTGCTGGGCCTGCCGGTCATCCTGCTCAGCGACCCCGTGCCGCTACGCAGTTGGGGGTTCGCCGCCATCGCCGCGCTGATCGAGGTGGTCTACCTCTCGCTCCTCGCGGCGGCCTATGGGCGGGGCGATTTCTCCGCCGTCTACCCGCTGGCGCGCGGCTCGGCCCCGCTGCTGCTGGCGGTGTGGGCCGCGCTGTTGCTGGGTGAGCAGCCGTCTACGGTCGGCTGGCTGGGGCTGGCGTCCCTGCTGGGCGGGCTGATCGTCATCGGGTGGACGGCCGCCAACGGGGGTGGGACGTCTCGGCAAGCGGTGGCGCTGGCGCTGGGCGTGGCGCTCTGCATCTCGTGCTACTCCATCGTGGATGCCGCCGGGGTGCGCGCCGCGCCTTCCGCCGCGCCCTACACCGCCGGACGCTTCCTGCTCACCGCGGCGTTCATGACCCCGGTGATGGCGTGGCGGCGCACGATCCGGCCCGGCCCGAACCCCACCCCCGCGTGGCGCATCGTGCTCATCGGCGCGCTCAGCGTGGCCGCGTATACCCTGGTGCTGGCCGCCTACGCCGTCAGTCCGGTCGCCTATGCCGGGGCGATCCGTGAGGTCAGCGTGGTGTTTGCCGCGCTGATCGGCTGGCGCTGGCTGGGCGAGAGCTTCGGCCCCGCCCGCATCCTCGGCGCGCTCGCGATTTTTGGCGGCATCCTGCTGATCGCGCTGGGCGGGTAGGGGACGCGGAGGAGCGGAGGAGCGGAGGCGCAGAGGAGTGAGCATCCTCAGATGCGAACGGGCCGATGCGAATCACCTGGAGACCCTCACCCAGCCTCTCCCAGAGGGAGAGGAGCCATGCTCACCCGCCCCTCCGCCCCTCCGCTCCTCCGCGCCTCTGCTCCTCCGCGATCTAATACGCCGACCAGCCGCCGTCAATCACCACTGCTGCGCCGTTGACGAAGCTGCCCTCGTCGCTCACCAGGGTCAGCGCGACGCGAGCGAGCTCCTCGGGCTTGCCCACGCGCGGGTTATTGCCAAAGCCCAACTGCATCCGGCCATAGCCG
Organism: Anaerolineae bacterium; assembly: GCA_038214535.1. Taxonomy (GTDB): domain Bacteria; phylum Chloroflexota; class Anaerolineae; order CG2-30-64-16; family CG2-30-64-16; genus JBBQRS01. The sequence continues at coordinate 6,181 of JBBQRS010000107.1, read as the reverse complement.
AACTCGCTCGGCTCGCCGCCCACGCCGATCGCGGTGTCCACCCCGCCGGGGCAAATCGCGTTACAGCGGATGCCCTCGGTGGCATACATGTAGGCGATGTTCTTGGTGAGGCCGATCAGCCCGTGCTTCGAGGCGGTGTAGGCTGCGCCCGCCCGCGCTCCGAACAGGCCGGAGAGCGAAGAGGTGTTGAGGATGACGCCGCTGCCCTGCTGTCGCATGATGGGGATGGCCTTGCGGCAGGCCATGAAGGGGCCGGTGAGATTGATGCTGAGCACGCGGTTCCAAAGCTCATCGCTGACTTCGTGGACGGCCATCATGCGATCCATGACGCCGGCGTTGTTACAGAGGATATCGAGCCGGCCGTACGTTGCGACCGTCTCGTCAACCATGCGGTTGATGTCGTCTTCCGCGGCGACGTTGACGACCATGCCCGTGGCGACCCCGCCCGCTTGTTTGATCGCCTCGACGACCTCCGTCACGCGTTCCTGTACGATGTCGGCGACGACGACCTTTGCGCCCTCCTGCGCGAACAGCATCGCCATCGCGCGGCCGATGCCCGACCCCGCGCCCGTGATAATCACGACCTTTTCTGCAAGTCTCTGCGTGGACATGGGTACACCTCCTTGTTGACCCACGCGTCCGGCTTTGTCTGCTGGCATGTCGGACTTCTATGGTTAGTATACCGGATCGTGTCACAAAATTGTGTGCCGTGGCATCCCAAAAGTTCCTGGTGAAATCACGCGGAGACGCGGAGAACGCGGAGAATTTCCTTTCTTCTTCTCCGCGTTCTCCGCGTCTCCGCGTGATGGATTCTGCGCGAAACCGCATATTCCCTTTTGACAAGAGATATAAGACAGGTGTATTATATGATTAGTCCTATAGATTACTCATCTGATATGTTGTTAGTGTTGGAATCAGAGGTGAATGCTATGACACAGCGTGCCGCGAGACAACCGAAGGCCGCGCGGCAGCGCATCCGCAAGGGCGCGCTGCTCGCTCTCTTTTTGCTTTTCCCGGTCGTGATGAACTTCCTCTCGCCCTACCTCATCATTGACGGCTCGGCGCGCGGCATCGTCACCGGCAGTTTCCTGACGTTCGCGCTGATGTTCGCCTCGGCGCTCTTCTTCGGGCGGCTGTGGTGCGCGTGGGTCTGCCCCGGCGCGGGGCTGATGGAGGCCGCGTTCATGGTCAACAACCGGCCCGCGCCCGGCGGCAAGCTCAACCGGATCAAATGGGGCATCTGGTTCGCCTGGATCGCGCTGATCGTCGCCGCGGCCATCTCGGCAGGCGGTTACCGCTCGGTGCAGCCGCTCTACATGACCGAAACCGGCATCTCGGTGGACGCGCCGCTCAAGTACATCACCTACTATCTGGTGCTGGCGCTGATCTTGCTCCCCTCCTACTTTGCGGGGCGACGCGGCTTTTGTCACTACTTCTGCTGGATGGCGCCCTTCATGATCCTGGGGCGCAAGACGCGCAACGCGCTGCGGCTGCCCGCGCTGCACCTGACCGCGCGGACGGAAGAGTGTCGCAATTGCAAGTCATGCACCTATAACTGCCCGATGAGCCTGGATGTCAACGCGATGGTGCGTAGCGGTCACATGGAGCATAGCGAGTGCATCCTGTGCGGCAGTTGCGTGGATGTCTGCACGACGAGCGTCATTCGCTACACCTTCGACAACCAGGTGTAACCCGGTGCAACGCACTTCCGAAGTGCGTTGCACCTTAACTTTTGAGAGGTTTATCATGTCACTGGAACACGCAATTCTGGGTTTTCTGCAATATGAACCTTCGTCCGGCTATGATCTGAAGAAGGTCTTCGACACGTCGGTCCAGCACTTCTGGCCCGCCGACCAGAGCCAGATTTACCGCACGCTGGCGCGCATCGCCGATCAGGGTTGGGCCGAGGTGGAGGTAGTGCGCAATGATGATCGCCCCGACCGCAAGGCGTATCACATCACGGACGCGGGGCGCGCGGAGTTGCGGCGCTGGCTCGCGATGCCGCTTCCACCCGAGCCGCATCGCAGCGCCGATCTGATTCGCGTCTTCTTTGCGGGCCAGCTCAGGGACGAGGAAGCGTTGGCGATCTTCGAGACTGAAGCGGCGGCAGTGCGCGCGGGGCTGGCGCAATATGGCCGCGTGCCCGATCTCGCCCAACCCTACGTGGATGCTTACGGCGACGACCGCGAACACTTCTTCTGGTTCCTGACGTTGGAGGCGGGCCGGATTGCCGCCGAGGCGCACCTGGCGTGGCTGGAAAGCGTGATCGAGCGCATCCGCGCGGGTCACGTCCCGCCCGCAGCACAACGCCACGATGCAAACGCTTGCTCGTAGCGCGCTTGCGCAGAGAACTGCGCACTACGAACGATACAAACCGAGGATGGAACATAACCATGCAAGCAACGATTCTGAACGGCGCGCGGGCCGATGACGCCGCGGTGAACGCCATAAACGCCGTAATTCTGGCCGAATTGGCCGCGCATGGCTGGCAGGCCGAATCGCTGGCGTTGCGCGACCTGAAGTTGGCCTACTGCCTCGGCTGTTTCGAGTGCTGGACGAAGACGCCGGGGCTGTGTCGCATTGACGACAGCGCGCGCTGTCGCCCGCGCCATGATCGAAAGTGATCTGACCATTTACCTCACCCCTGTGACCTTCGGCGGCTACTCCTCTGAGTTGAAGGGGGCGCTCGATCGCTGCATTTGCATCGTGTCGCCATTCTTCACCACCATTGGGGGCGAAACGCACCACCGCGTCCGTTACGAACACTATCCGGCGGTGGTCGCGTTCGGTGTGCTGCCCGGCCCCGACCCGGAACAGGAGCAGATCTTCAAGGCGTTGGTCGCGCGCAACGCGTTGAACCTGCACGCGCCCTTCCACGCGGCGCACGTCGTCACGCCGGGCAGCGGCGAGGCGATAGTAAGGCGGGCGATCCAGGCTGCGACGGCGCAAGCGGAGGTGGTGATATGAACGCAGATTTGAACACCCCCGGCAAGGCGCTCCTGCTGATCGGTAGCGCCAAACCGGAAGGGACCAGCACGTCTGAGTCACTGGGCGGTTATCTGTTGGGGCGGCTGGCCGCGCATGGCTGGCAAACCGACACGGAGTTGCTGCACCGGACACTGCGCACCGGGGCGCGCACGCATGAAATGCTGGCCGCGGTGGATAGGGCCGATCTGGTGATCCTGGCCTTCCCGCTCTACGTGGACGCGCTGCCCTATCTGGCGACGCGCGCGCTGGAGGAGATTGCATTTGCTCCCTCACCCCCCGGCCCCCTCTCTCGGCGGGAGAAGGGGAGATTCCTCGCCATCGCCAACTGCGGCTTCCCGGAGGCGGAACATTGCGCTGGCGATCTGCCGCGAGTTTGCCGCTGCGGCGGGCTTCACGTGGGCCGGCGGGTTGGCGCTGGGCGGGGGCGGGGCGATCAACGGGCAGCCACTGGAGCAGGTGGGCGGCATGGCGCGCAACGTGGTCGCGGCGCTCGACGCAACGGCGGACGCGCTGGCGCGGGGCCAGGCCGCGCCGCCGGAGGCCATCACATTGCTGCGCCAACCACTGATGCCGCGAGGACTCTATCGGCTGGCGGGCAATGCGGGCTGGCTGATGACGGCGCGGCAGAATGGGACCTTGCGTCGGCTCGGGGCACGCCCGCTGCGTTGATCGGCATCACGCGGAGACGCGGAGACTGCGGAGAAGAAGAAAAGAAGTTCTCCGCGGTCTCCGCGTCTCCGCGTGATGTCGCGTTACCTATCCGTGCTTCCGTGTTAGCTTATCCGTGTTGGCCGAAGCCCTCACCCAACCTCTCCCAAAGGGACACAGGGAGAGGAGCCAGACTCGCCCCCTGCCCCTCCGCTGTTTCAGAAGCCCACGCTGCGCATGTAGAAGAACCCCATGCCGCCCAGGTAGACCAGGAACATGATCAGCGCATCTATCTCGATGAAGAAGAGCCGGCGCTCGATGCGCGCCAGGTTGCCGATCAGCGCCATACAGGTGAGCAGCAGGCCGAGCAGCCCGACCAGGCCGAACGCGGGGTCAATCACGCCGAGGAAGCGTCCATTGAGATAGAACACGTCGGTGAGGCCCAACGCGAACATGTTGAACATGTTGCTGCCGAAGAGGTTGCCGACGGCCAAGTCGAACGCGCCCAGGCGCGCGGCGGCGATGGTGGTCGCCAGTTCGGGCAGCGACGTGACCAGGGCAACCAGCGTCGCGCCGATGAAGCTGGCGCCCAGCCCGGTCAGCTCCGCGATCTGGTTGCTGCTGCGCACCATCATCGGGGTGATCACCACCAGCGCGGCCGCGGCCAGGCCGAAACCGGCCAGCGCCCGGCCCAACTCCGGCACGCCCGCCAACTCCTCCTCAGTGGGCGGGAGCGTTTGCCCGCGCGGGAGGCTTGAACGGAGCAGGCCCACGCCCACGATGTAGCCCGCCATCAGCAGCAGGCTGTCCAGCCCAATCCAGCCGATCCGCACGGTGATGTCGGCCTGGATGAAGAAGACCGCCATGCCGATCAGCAGCGTGGCGATGCTCGCACTGAGGGCGTGGTTCAGCGCAACGCGCCGCAAGATGCGCGCCTGCCGGTAGATCAGATCGAGGACGGCCAGGATCAACATGTTCACCATGTTGCTGCCCATCAGGTTGCCCGCGGCCAGATCGGGCACGCCCTGGCTCAACGCGCTGATCGAGGTGAGGACTTCGGGCAGCGAGGTGGCCCCGGCCAGCAACAGCGTGCCGATGAACATGCCGCCCAGGTTCGTGCGCAGACCGATGATGTCGCCGTATTTCGCCAGATACCAGGCGGCGACGACGATGGCGATGGAACTGCCGAAGAATATCAGCCAGACCACAAGCGTATCCTCCCTCAGGCGTCGGCGGGGCGCGGCTCGGGCACGCCCTTCACCAGCGCCAGCGGCCACGCGGCCAGCACGCCGGTGTCCGGCCCATCGAGGTCGCCCACCACCGCTTCGACCTCGGTCAGGCAGCGTTGCGCCATGGCGAGATCGGGCACGATGACCCACAGGGTGTAGTTATACGCGGCGATGTCATCGGGGGTGAGGCCGATGGCATAGCGCGCGGGGATATGTTGGGGTTGCTGCGTCCGACGATACGCGCCGGTTGTTTCCGCCAGGGTGACGCCGGCCACCCCGGCCGCGCGCCACGCCGCCAGCACGGCGTCGAGCCGGCGCGGATCGTCCAATACGAGCATGACCATATACATTAAGGGTGCTCCTTTCTGATCTGTATGATATGCACGAGCCCGCCCGGATATGAATTATCCGGGCTACCCAACGGCGCCGGATCAATCCGGCTAAATTGACAATTCGTCAAGATGATATTCCGGTGTGCTATCGCGAACCATTCTAACACCTTCGCCACTAATCCGCTCCAGGATGGGGATCTCGGTATTGGTCGCATGGTGCTCTTTTTGCCGCTCCACGTATGAAATGTGATTTGCCAGGCGCTTACCATCGAAGGAGAAGACGCCGTACTCTTCCTGCCAGAAAAGCGGGCCGCCTGGTGCCCCCGATTTGTTAAAGCGTGTTGCTGCAACCGCCTTCACCTGCCCGATGAATTTGGCGACTGCAAGCTTGGGCGGAATGGCGGCAATCATATGAATGTGATCCTCAGTGCCGTTAAGGGCAAAAACAACGGCTTCGAGACCAATTGCTTTTGCTCGGAGCAGGTCGTGTACGATCGGTTCGACTTCCAGCGTCAAGATGGGTTCACGGTTCTTAGTGGCCCAGACAATGTGGTAGTAAAGTTGCCAGAAGGGCATGGTTTCTTCTCCAATCCGGCCAACCCCGTTCACGGGGTGCTGTTTGTGTAGCCCGGCGATTTGATCGCCGGGCGGCCACGCGTGACCCACGGCTTTGCGCGCCGTGCGGGCTTGGCCGGCGCCGTTGCCCGCCCGGATATGAATTATCCGGGCTACCCAACGGCGCCGGATCAATCCGGCTAAGCCCATTCATGGGGTGCTGCTCGGTAGCCCGGCGATTGATCGCCGGGCGGTCACGCGTGACCCACGGCTTTGCGCGCCGTGCGGGCTTGGCCGGCGCCGTTGTCCGCCCGGATATGAATTATCCGGGCTACCCAACGGCGCCGGATCAATCCGGCTAAGACCCATTCAGGGGGCGCAGCTCGGTAGCCCGGCGATTGATCGCCGGGCGGCCACGCGAGTCCCACG
>JBBQRS010000106.1:0-17272 GCA_038214535.1 Anaerolineae bacterium | reverse complement strand
AGAAACCATGTCCCCGCGCGAGCGCTGGCTGGCCGTGCTGACCCGCCAGACGCCCGATCGCGTCCCGATGGATTACTGGAGCACGCCGGAGTTCGAGGCGAAGCTGAAGAGCTACACCAGCATCAGCGACCGGCGCGCGATGCTCCAGTCATTGCACGTGGACTTCGTGATCCACGTGGGCCCGAAGTACGCCGGCCCCGCCCTGCCGCCGAAGACCGACATCTTCGGCATCGGCTACCGCGACATTGACTACGGCACGGGGGTCTACGCAGAGGCGGCAACCAACCCGCTGGCCGCCTATAACTCCGTGGCAGAAATCGAGGCCAACTACACCTGGCCCAACCCCGACTGGATGGACTATAGCGGCATCCCCGACCAGATCGTAGGGTGGGAGCACTACCCCATCCAGGGCGGCGGCTCCGAGCCGTTCCTCACCTACAAAGACCTGCGCGGCGACGAACAGGCCTTCATGGACCTCGTCGAGCATCCCGACATCGTGCATTACTGCCTGGATAAGCTCTTCGATCTCGCTTATGTCAACTCAACGCGCATCTATGAGCAGATTCCCGGCAAGATCATGATCAGCTATATCGCGGAGGACATGGGCGGGCAAGAGAACCTGATGGTCTCGAAGCGCCACCTGCGCACCTTCTTGCTGCCGCGCATGAAGCGCATGATTGACCTGGCGCACTCGGCGGGCGCGTACGCGTTCCACCACAACGACGGCAACTGTCGCGCGATCCTGCCCGACATGATCGAGCTGGGGATTGACGTGCTGAATCCGATCCAGTGGCGCTCGAAGGGGATGGCGCGCGAGGGGCTGAAGACCGACTTCGGCGACGACCTGATCTTCCACGGGGCGATGGACAACCAGTACACGCTGCCCTTCGGCACGGTCGAAGAGGTGCGCCAGGAAGTACGCGACAACCTGCGCATCCTCGGCGCGGGCGGCGGCTACATCCTCGCGCCATGCCACAACCTCCAGCCCGTCAGCCCGGTCGAGAACATCGTGGCGATGTACGAAGAGGGATACGCGTGCGGCTGGAGTTGAGGAATTACGAATTAGGAATTACGAATCGAGAATGGGTTACAGCTTACGCATGATCGGTGAGTCTCGTGCGTATATCATTCGTAATTCTCAATTCCTAATTCCCGGAGGTGACTGTGCAAACGCGAAGTGAGCCTTTGATAAGCAACGGGTATGTGTTGTCGGACGCGCCGGCGCGGCTGGGGCGCTTGACGCCGACCGACGCGGCGTTGCCGGTGCGCGACCTGTGGGAGATTTACCGCGCGCAGGGCTACGTGTGGCTGAAGGGCGCGCTGGATCGCGCCGCCGTGCTGGCGTTCCGGCGGCGCTTCTTCGCGGGGTTCGAGGATATGGGCTTGCTGATGCCCGGCGTGGACCCGGTCGAGGGCATCTACGCGGGCGCGGGCGAGAATAAGGATCTGGTCACGAAAAAGCTGTTCGAGGCGGCGCGCTGGGCATCCTACGAGGCGTTCTGCCTCTCGCCGCGCGTCCGCGAGTTCTACGAAGAGGCGCTGGGCGGCGAGGTCTACCTGCACAAGCGCAAGATCATCCGCTTCACGAAGCCGGACGACGTCAACTCAACCGGCGGGCACTACGACCTGACCTACCTGCGCGGGGGCACGGAGCGCGTCTACACGAGCTGGATTCCCATCGGCGACACGCCGGTGGAGATGGGCGGGCTGGTCTACCTGGAAGGTTCGGACGGGTGGGGCCGGCAGATGGAGGCGGAGTTCATCGCGAAAAGCACCGACCTGTCGCCGCAGGAGCGCATCAGCGCGTACAACAAGCACATGGTTGCGGGCGGCTGGCTCACCAAAGACCTGCCCTCGCTGGCCGAGCGACTGGACGCGCGCTGGCTGGTCGCGGATTACGAGGCCGGCGACATGATGATCCACAACTCCTACATGATCCACGCCGCGACGCAGAACATGGCGACCGACGGGCGGATGCGCCTCTCCACAGACATCCGCTATCAGCTCGTGGCCGATACGATTGACGCCCGCTGGGGCCAGGATTGGCGCGCCGACGACGGACTGTGAGGAGGTGAAGGAGCGGAGGGGCGGAGGGGCGGAAGGGCGGAGGAGTGAGCATCCTCAGATGCGAACGGGCGCGTAAGGGCCAGTCGGTATTGATGCGCCTCAGCCCTCACCCAACCTCTCCCAAAGGGAGAGGAGCCAGACGACGCGCGCCCTCCGCCCCTCTGCCCCTCCGCTCCTCCGTACCTTCGCTGCTACTCCGGCAGCGGCAGCGCCCAGATATTCCGATCCTCGCTCTCCACATAGGCCACGTAGCGGCCATCCGGGGAGACGCGCCAGTCGCCGTTGGCGATCTTGAACGGGGTGACGGCAAGGTCGGTGAGGCGTTGCGGCTCGCCGCCGGCCGCGCGCACCTGCCACAGTTCGTGATACGCCGCGCCCGGCTGCAACGGCACAATGAGCAACGCTGCCTCGGCGGGGTCACACACGCCGGGGCAGCCGCGCCACTGATAGCTGCCGAACAGTTCCTGCGGGATCTGCCGCCGGTTGCTGCCATCGGTACGCGCGATCCACAACCCGTTGCGTGCGGGGTCGGCGTCGAATGTGACGTAGTAGGCCACCCACGCGCCCGAGGGCGACACCTGCGAACTACGCAACCGCTCGGCGCGCGCCAGCTCGACCGGCGGACTGGCATTCAGCGGCGCGGCCCACAACACCTGATCGGTCGCCGTCGCGCTCTCCCGGCCGCTCACTAACAGCGCATCATCCGAGATCCACCCGCTTAATCCGCCCCGACGCAGCGTGACGAGTTTGCGCGCTTCCGACCCGTCGAGGTTGGCGACCCAGACGGTGTTCACCTGTTGGTCGGGCGAGACACTATCGTTGCCATCAATCCACGCGATGCGCGTTTGGCCGGGCGAGATACCCACGCGTTCCCCACGCGCGGGCACGGTCCAGCGCGCACCGTCAGATAGCCGCTCGATGGTCGTCGTGTTAGCGGTTGTTTCGACCAAATAATCGCCATCGGAAAGGCTGGCTTCGACGCGCTCGGTCACGAACGCCACTGATCCCGGCTCGGCCAGCGCCACGCCCCAGATACCCACCCGCGGATCATCGGGCAGACGGTCAATGAAGCGCACCTCCGCGCCGTCGGGCGACCAGAAGGGCTGCGTGCAGCAGCCGCCCTCGGTCAGGCGCACAGGTTGCGGCGCGGGGGTCGCAGTTGGCGTCGGCGTGAGCGTCGGTGATGGCGTCAACGTGGGCAAAGGTGTCACAGTTGGCGCAGAGGTCGGCGTGAAGGTCGCGGTTGGCAGCGTAGTGGGGGTGGCGGGTGTGACAGGTTCAACGTACGCGACCGCAGTTTGCGGCCCAATCGCGGCCTCGCCGCTGCATCCGGCCAGCGCCAACATGATCAGGAACGCGGCAACGGATAAGAGCGGATAAATCGCAGATCCCCGCCAGGGGACGGATGACCCCGTGCGTCGTGCTGCCTTTGCGGATTTATTGTCGTCCATAACCAGGCTCCATCCCGTTCGTAGTGCGGCCGTGATGCCGCCCCGCGGCACGCTCACGAGCGCACCACGAACCGGTCCCTCACCCAGCCTCTCCCAGAGGGGAAGGAGCCAGACCGCTGTGCTCCCCTGCTCCTCCGCCCCTCTGCGGTCTTATCGCGCGCGCGGCCAGGGATTGGCGAAATCGTTGAGCAGCCGGCCGCCGCTGACTGCCGGGGGCTGATCGTCGAGCTGCTGCCACTTGCGCGGCTCGTCGAGGTCGCGCTCGAAGCCGGAGCGGAACGAGCCCACCAGCGCCAGGTTATCCCAATCAGTGGCAATCAGGAGGATGGGGTTGTATTTCCAGGCCCGGCCCGGATAGTCACGAATCTCCAGGTGCAGGTGTGGGCGGCCGCGGCAGGTCTCGTCGGGGTCGCCGCTCAGGGCGATCGCCTGGCCCGCCTTAACCTGCTGCCCCGGTTGCAGGTTCGGGCGTTCGAGCAAGTGGCCGTAGAGCGAGGCGTAGCCAAGTTGCGGGTGGTCAATGATGAGGTTGTGTGGGAGCGAGCCGTAGGCCCGCGCGTCTACCAGCCCCACCACGCCGTCGGCAATCGCCACGATCTCCGTGCCACACGGCGCGGAGAGATCAACGCCGAAGTGAATCCCCTGGCTATAACGATAGGTCGTCGCGCGGTTGAAATACGCGCCGACGGTGTTGCCATAGGTCTGGCCCAACAGCCACGTATCGGGGCCGGGCGGCCCGGCGAACGGCAGGATGAAGGGGCGCTCCCCGGTCGGTTCCGGCGTTTGCGCCGACACAGCCGCCGGGGCGACCACAAGCAACAAGCCGATGAGAAGCTGGAAAACCCGCGCCCACCGGTGTAATGATGCAAATCGCGTTACACGTTTCATACAGAGTAGTATCGCATGATCGGGTATCATGTTCTGTGATCGGCATCCCTTTGGACCACGAAACGCACGAAAAGACACGAAAGACGCGAAAGTCTTTCGTGTCTTTAGCGCTATTTCGTGCATTTAGTGGTCCAAAGGGTTCGCGGCCCACAGGTGCTGAACGCGACAACGCTGACCTTTGACGCGCCGGCCCCTCACCCAACCTCTCCCAGGGGGAGAGGAGCCAGACGACGTGCCCCTCACCCCCTCTGCCCCTCCGCTCCTCTGCTCCTCTGCTCCTCCGCCCCTCCGCCCCTCCGCGCCTTTATCCCCCGGCGCGCGCGTGCTATAATCCTCCGGCAGTCACATCATCACAATCGCCAGGAGCACGCAGGGTGAACGAACCGCCAGCATCCATCGAGCCGGAAGAACCAACGGACCGCAATGTCGCCCACCAATTCCAGCGCGCGCTGTCGCAGGAAGAATTGCAGGTCAGCCGCTTCGACCGCTGGGTCGAGTTTCTCTCGGCGGTGGTGCTGGCGCTGGCGACGGTCGCCACCGCGTGGAGCGGCTACCAATCAACGCTGTGGGGCGGCGATGAGACGCAGTATCGGGCGGAGGCCGGCGCGGCTAACCTGAAGGCCGCAACATTCACCAATCAGGCCACGCAGCGACTCAGCATCCAGGCCAACCTTTTCACCCAGTGGATCGTAGCCTACAGCGAAGATAATATGCGGCTGGCCGACTTCATCTATCAGCGTTTCCCGCCGGAACTCAAGACGGCCAGCGATGCGTGGATTGCTACCAAACCGCTGGAGAACCCCGCCGCGCCGGCTTCGCCGTTCGTCATGTCCGAATACGTGCTGCCTGAAACCGGGCTGGCCCACCAGGCTGAACAGGAAGCCGCCGACAAGACGGCCCTGGCCGACAATGCCAACCAGATTTCCGACCGCTATGTACTGTTGACGGTCATCTTCGCTTCGGTGCTCTTCTTCGGCGGCATCAGCGGCAAATTCCAATCGCGGATGGTGGACGCGATGATGCTCGCGCTGTCGTTTGTCGTCTTCATCAGCGGGCTAGTCGTCCTGTTCAGCTACCCTATCCAATAGGCCTCATAAAGACCTGACAAGTTTGCGTAAACCTGTCAGGCCTGTGACACCAAATCAACAATGTAAGTCTGCTGCTTGCGTTTACGCCGGAATGCGCTTATACTTAGAGAAATTATCAAAACATTGTCGCGTGTTTGCGCAGCCCAAAAGCTTGTGGAGGCATATGCACACCGTTCGTCGTTCTGTCCCGTTGGCAGCCTTGCTGCTGCTGATCCTGTCCGTCGCCGTCGTCGCCCCTGTGGCCGCGCAGGCCCCCACCGTTAGCGGAACCGTCACCTACCTGCCGCGCATCGCGTTGCCCGCCGACGCCGTCATCAACGTCCAGATTCAGGATGTCTCGCGCCAGGGCGCGCCCGCCGAAGTGATCGGCGAGCAGGTCATCCAGGCCGACGGCAAGCAGGTTCCGATCCCGTTCTCAGTGGAATATGACCCCGCGAAGATCGTCGAGAGCAACACCTACTCGGTGCGCGCCACCATCAAGCAGGGTGACACGTTGCTGTGGACCAGCGACACCATCATCCCGGTGATCACCAAGGGTGCGCCGACCGAGAACGTCGAGATCATGGTCGTGCAGGTTGCGCAGCCGGAAGGCCCGGTAACGCTGCCCACCCCCGGCGGCGCGCCGACTTTGCCGCTGGCGCTGGCAATCTTCTTCGGCTCGGCGACCCTGACGGCCCTCGCCATCCATCGCGTCGCGACGGTCAAGCAGTAAGCTTCGCGCAAATCTGACCAGCAATAGAGCGGTCGGCGGGATGATCTCCCATCGGCCGCTCTGCGCGTCTTCTTCCCGGCTCGTAGTGCGCACTCCTGTGCGCCAGCTTGCCCTGCGCACGAGAGTACGCACTATAAGCCGAACACTCTGACGCGTCTTACGGCACAAACTTGTTGTGCGCTGTACTGAATCGAAAGTCACATAACTATGTGTCGCTTTTATTACAATACACTCCCAAATATTGCCAAACTGTACACGGGGCAAGGCTCCTCGGTCATCCCGAAGATTGCGGATGATGTGGCAGCCGGCGCGTGGGTCAATCTCACGGTGCAAGTCACCCTGCCCGCCACCGCCGATAACATGTTCGCCGGCAAGACGAATACCGACGTCGTGCATCTGGTCGCCGTGCAGTATGACGGCCCCAGCCCGACACCGAAAACCTCAGGCTTCGGGGCCGGCGCGTATGCCGAAAGCTGGCCCGGGTCGCCAAACTGGGATCCGAACTACTAAGCCTGTAAGAGGCGGCTATCCGGCCCGACCTCTCTGATATGACGTTGTTCGAGACCTTCGAGCCTCAATCGTGACTCGAAGGTCTCGCCCCAAGAGCCAAATCCATGCGCCTGATCACCGCCCTCTATCTCGCCGCCCTGATCCTGTTCGGGGCCGTGCTGCTCTTCTCCGATGCGCTGCTGGTCGCGCAGACGGGCAGTATGATGCCCGCGTTCGATCCCGGCGACCTGCTGGTGACCGCCGCGCCCAACCGCGCGCTCGTCGCGGGCGACATCATCAGCTTCCAGATGGAGGGCAAGCTGGTGACGCACCGCGTGGTGGCAGTGCGCGAGGACGGCATCCACTCCAAAGGCGATTTCAACCACGAGGCCGACCCCCTGGATCGTGCCGCCCAACGCCGTGAAGCGCGTCTACCTGACGCGTATCCCCTACGTCGGCTACGTGTGGGCCTACATCCGCACGCGCGACGGCTGGTTTCGCGCGGTGATCCTGCCCGCCGTCCTGTTGATCCTGGCCGAAGCGGTCAACATCGTGCGCGAGCTGTGGCGCAAGCCGCGCGAGGAGGTGACGGGATGAACCGCGCCTTCTTCACGGCGATCGCGCTGCTGGCCCTCGCAGGGTGCGTTGCGCTGGCGCTGGGCGTAGGCGGTACGAGCGCGCAATTCTACGCCGTGACGGATGGCGAGATGCGCGTCAGCATCGCGTCGCCGTCACCGACGATGACGCCGACGCCCACCTTCACGCCGCGGCCCACCTTCACGCCGGTGCTGGTGTATCTCGCAGATTTGCCTACGGCGCCGCCGGGCGCGTCGCCCACGCCCACGCGCCCTCCCATCCCCGCGGAGCTTAAGGGCGAGATTCTGTTCCTGTCGGACATGGGGGGCGCGGAACACGTCTACGCCCTGGACCCCGAGACCGCCCGCCTGGGCCGCCTGACCGACCGCTGGCCTTACGACGAAGCCGCAACGCGCGAGGCCGCAACGCGCGAGGCCGTTTCCGCCGATGGTCTCCTGCGCGCCTTCTCGCAACGCGACAACAACGGGCGCGTGCAGGTCTGGTATCGTGATGCGCAATACGATGCGGTCAAATAGCTTACGTGGTTTGGCGCGGGCGCAGCGTGGGCGCCGGCCTGGTCGCCGGGTCGGGATCGGGTGGCACTGGTCTCGAACGAGAGCGGCAACGACGAGATATGGCTATCTACGATCGGCGAACGCGATCCGGTGCAGCTCACCCACAACACGTGGGAGTGGGATCAGCACCCCAGTTGGTCGCCCGATGGCCTCTCGCTGGTCTTCATGTCAAACCGCACCGGCCAACGCCAACTCTGGTTGATGGATGCGGATGGCGGCAACCCCAGGCCGCTCACCGATGACCGCTTCGCCGCATGGGACCCGGTTTGGGTGAAGTAACGCCTCCGGCGCACGCCGCCTCACGCGGAGACGCGGAGAACGCGGAGTGAAGATAGAAAGTCGTCTGCCCCCGCGTTCTCCGCGTGAAATACAACTACGAATTCTTCGCGCTCTCAGCGCCGCTTCGCGCCTTCGTGTTCCAAAACCTATTGACTTCCCCGCGCGTCCGTGATATTATTCACAGCGAAACCATAGCGTACCGCGAGTCAGCAAGGAGGCAGACCCATGGCCGAGCTATCTACGGCGACTGCATTGCGTTTCGCGTCCCTCACCCAGGCGGTTGATTTCATCTGCAGCCAGGTCGAGGCCGGCGACCCCCACGCCCTCACCACGAGCATGGCCGGCCTGCACCCCGACGATTCCTACGACTACACGCGCTACTTCGAGCATTCCGTCTTCCCCAAACTCCGCGAGCGCCAGAAAGACGAGTGTCTGCGCGCGCTCTACACCGGGCGCGAGTTCCCGACGGATATGGCCTGCTTCAAGCTGGGCGGGCATGATTCAGAGTTGGGTTACATCAATATTGATTTCGTGAAATTCGATGACGGCTGGGCGTTGCAACGCATCTGGGTGTGCCACTGAGAAGTCAGTGAGTCCGCATCCGAAAATTGCGCGTAACCCTCCTTTGTAGTGACGGCTTCAGCCGTTGGGGGGCACTACAACGGCTGAAGCCGTCACTACAAAGGGAAGACATGATTGGGGAGTATGAGAACTGCGCACTACGAACAAGGGCCCCGAAGTTTCTTCGTGCGGTAATCAAGGAGGATTGCCATGACGGTGATTACGGTTTCACGCCAATATGGCAGCGGCGGCGACGAGATCGTCGAGCGGCTGGGCCAGATGCTGAACTACACCTCTTTCGACAAGCGCCTGTTGGCGCGCGAGGCGGCGGCCGTGGGGCTGTCTGAAGAAGAGGTGGTGGACGCCTCGGAAGATAACTACAAAGTGGGCGGGCTGCTGGAGCGCCTCTTCTCGCGCGAGGCGAAGCGCACCGCGCTGCCACACACCTGGAGCGAAGTCCCCGGCGCGACGATGATCGCCGAAACGTCGGAGGTAGACTTCGACACGGCAACCCGCTTCGTGCGCAAGACGATCGAGAAGGCCTACGAGCGCGGCGAGATCATCATCGTGGGGCGCGGCGGCCAGGTCGTGTTGCAGGATCGGCCCGGCGTGCTGCACGTGCGGATCGAGGCCCCGACGGTGGTGCGGGTCTCCAACGTGCAACGCGTCGAACACCTCGACGCCGGCCAGGCCGAGGCGCGCATCGAGCAGAAGGATCGCGCGGCGGCGGAGTATCTGCACCGCTATTACGGGGTGGATTGGGCCAACCCGGCGCTCTATCACTTCATCCTGAACGCCGCGCGCTGGGACACGGAATCCGCCGCCCGCCTCATCGCCGACGCATCGTGCCGGGTGATGGTGTAGAGACAACTCACGCGGAGACGCGGAGGGGCGGGAAATAAGGTTTCTTTTCCGCGCCTCCGCGTCTCCGCGTGAAACCTTCGCGATCTTCGCGCTTCGCGGTCTTCGTGTTCCTCCACGTCTTTGTGGTCCAAACGCCCTATTCCTGCCGCAGCACCAGCACATCCTTCGGGGCGATCGTCACCGCGTCTTCCAGGTGGCGGCCGTTGAGCAGGTCGAGCGCCGGGAACGGCAGGGGGACCGTGCGTGGCTCATCGGCGTGGTTCAGCAGGAACCACAGACAGTCGTTATCCTTGCAGCGCAACACGGCTTCCACGCCGTCGGGCGTCTCCAGCACCGGCGCAATCCCCGCTTCGGCCAGCGCATAGTTGACGATATCCCGCTCCAGTTCGGGCGCGGCCAGCGTCCCCACGTAGATCGCGCGGCCCTTGCCATAGTGGTTCACCGTGATGGCGGCGCGCCCCTGGTAATACTCGCCGTCATAACGCGCCAGCACTTCGGCAGTGGTCGGCTCGAGCACGTCGCACCACGGGCCTGAAGGCTGCGCCGCGCCCAGCCCCTCGAACGTCACCGGCACGGTGACGCCCGCGGGCAGCGAGTCGTACTCGTCCACCTCGACGCCGCACACATCGCGCAGGAGGCCCGGCAGCGGCATATCCACGACGGCATTCGCGGCGTCTTTCACCCCGCTGCGCGCCGTGGTAATCAGCAGCCCACCCGTCTTGACGAACTCCGTCAGCGAGGTGGCGACGTCTTGCGGCAGGATGTAGAGCGCCGGGGCGATAACCAGCTTATAAGGTGACAGATCGGCATCGGCCGATACCACATCTACACCGACGTTGGCGGCATACAGCGCGTCGTAGTAGTGCTTGACGAGGGCGGGATAGACGAAATCCGCCGGCGCGCCGGGGCCGGCCAGGGCCGAGTTGTTCGGTTGAATCTGGAAGGCCCAGCGGCTGTTGTAATCGCTGATGAGGGCGACCTCGTTGTAACTCTCCGCGCCCAGCAGTCGCTCGCCCGCAGCAGCCAGCTCGTGGCCGATGGCCTGCACCTCGCGATAGCGGCGGCGCGGCCGGCCGTCGTGGTCGAGCACACCGTGCCAGTATTGTTCGGTGCCGTGGCGGGCGGTGCGCCAGCGGAAGTAGACCATGCCGTCGGCCCCGTGGGCGATGGCCTGCCACGTCCACAGGCGAATCTCGCCGGGGCGCGGCGTCGTGCCCACCGTCGTCCAGCCGCCCGAACCCGATTGCTCCTCCATCAGCCAGAAGTTCTTGCCCTTCAACCCGCGCATCGCATCGTGACCGAGCGCCAGCCGCGCGGGGTCCACGCCCGCGCCCATGCGGAACCCCAGCCGGGGATAGTTGTCCCACGCGACGAAATCGAGATCAGCGGCCAGGTTATAATAATCCAGCTTGCTGTAGGCGAAGCCCATGAAGTTGTGGGTGATGAACTGGCGCGTGCTCGCCGCGCGCAAAATCACGACCTGCTCGCGCTGGAATTCGACGTAGGTATCAGACATGAAGCGGTGATAGTCGAGGGCGAGGGCGGGATTGGGCACGCCGCCGGTCCCGGCGGGGGTGGGAATTTGCGCCCAGTCGGTGTAGACGTGGCTCCAGAAAACCGTGCCCCAGGCGGCGTTGAGCTCGTCCAGCGTGCCATAGCGCCCCATGAGCCAGTCATGGAAGGCGGCGCGGCACAGCTCGCAATAGCAATAGTCGCCGAACTCGTTATCGGTTTGCCAGCCGATGACGCCCGGATGCTCGGCGTAGTGATGCGCCATCGCCTGCGTCACCTTGCGCCCGCGCTCGCGATAGCCCGCGTGGGTGGGGCAATATTCGCGGCGGCAACCGTAAGTGCGGCGCACTCCGCTGGCGTCCACGATGAAGGCGTCGGGGTGCATCTCCATGACCCAGGGCGGCGGCGACGCGGTGGGCGTGCCGAGGATGACCTGGATGCCGGCGCGGTTCAGGACTTCGATGGCCGCATCGAGCCAGGCAAAATCGTACTGGTCGGGCTGCGGTTCGAGGCGGCTCCAGGCGAACTCGGCCAGGCGCACGACGTTCATGCCGGCGGCCTGCATCATGGCGGCGTCCTGCGACCAACGTTCGGGGGGCCAGTGCTCGGGGTAATAGTCAACGCCAAAGGGGTACATGCGGGACAACCTCCTTGTTGCGAAACAATGATGAATTGAAAATTACGAATTACGAGCTCGGTTTTGCGTGTGTGGGGTTGCGTCACATACGCGGCTATATTTTATCCGCGCGGGCGGGGGTTGTCAATCCAATAAACGGAACATTGCGAATGATTGGATTATTTGGAGGATTGGGGCGGTTTGGAACACGAAGACGCGGAGGGACGCGAAGATCTCGAAGCGCGAAGATCGCGAAGGTGCTCACGCGGAGACACGGAGAACGCGGAGAAGGATTTAATCCTCTGCTCCTCTGCTCTTCCGCGTCTCCGCGTGAGATCGGGGCAACGGATGAAAACGGGTAAGCGGATGGGGCACGTGCCCCATCCGTTTATCCGTTTATCCGTTCGTATCCGTTGCGTTCGAGCTTACGAGCTGGAACCCTGCACCGGCGCGCTGGTCGGGGGCTGAGTGCCGGGCGTTGAACCGCTGCGACCAAAGTCGCCGCGCCCGCCCCGATCGCCGCCGCGCGGCCCATCGAAGTCACCGAAGCCGCCGCGACCGAAGTCACCGCGCATGTTCGTGCGACCCGCCAGGATCGTGTCGGCCTGCGCCTGGGTAATGACCCCATCGGCCACAGCCGCCGCGACCGCCTTGTCGTACAGCTTGTTGTCCTGGATGTACTGGCGCAGGGCCTGCTCGGCCTTCATCATGTCGGCCTGCGCCTGCGTCAGCTTCCCATCCGTCACGGCCTGCGCCAGACGGGCGTCGGCGGCTACCTGTTGCGCCGCAGTCAGTTGGGTCGTCGTGATGCCCAACGCATCGGCCAACAGCGCCCCATGATCCACGTCGGCCCCGCTCCACTCGAGCATGGGCAGCCCGC
Organism: Anaerolineae bacterium; assembly: GCA_038214535.1. Taxonomy (GTDB): domain Bacteria; phylum Chloroflexota; class Anaerolineae; order CG2-30-64-16; family CG2-30-64-16; genus JBBQRS01. The sequence continues at coordinate 4,714 of JBBQRS010000106.1, read as the reverse complement.
GGCGACCCTGACCGTTACGTAACTGGTCGGCCTGCGCCTGCGTGATCAGCCCGGCGTCGAGGGCCTGCTGGATGCCCGCCTCGTAGGCCTTCTGCTGCGCGGCGGTCAGGTCCACCGTCGTGATGCCCAGCGCGTCGGCCAGATAGGTATCCGTCGGCCCGACGCCCACCCCCGGCCCACGGCCCTGCACGACCGCGCTGTTTGTCGTGGCCGCCTGGCTGAGTTGCGGTGCGGCGAACGCCGTGGTGACCGCAATGGCCGCGGTGGCGACCCCGATGCCCAGCGCACGCTTCAAATCTAACTTGCGTGTCATCTGCAAAGCTCCTTCTTGAGATTTTCGCCGGTCCGTGTTCCGCCGACTTGACTACAGGATAACAGGACCGCGTCAAGATATGATGAAGACGCGGTTGGGAATCGGTTTATATCACTGATATACTCTCTTCCTTTGTAGTTGCGGCTTCAGCCGCTCGGAGCGCGCGGAGCGGCTGAAGCCGCAACTACAAAGGAAGAGAGAGGCCTATGCTGACACCCCTTGCGCTCGAAGAGATTTCGCTGAACGCGTGGCCCGCGCTGCAAACCGTGGTCTATGACGGGTGGCTGCTGCGCTTCGCAGAGGGCTACACGCGCCGCGCCAACTCGATCAACCCGCTCTACCCCGCGACGCGCGACCTCGACGCGAAGCTGGCCTTCTGCGAGCCGCTTTACCACGCGCGCGGCCTGCCGGTGATCTTCAAGCTGGCCGAGGGCGCGGCCCCGCCCGATCTCGACGCGGCACTGGCGGAACGCGGCTATGACGCCGACGCGCACACCTCCGTCCAACGGCTCGACCTGGCGCGGGCCGTCCACGCGATGCCGCCCGATGTGGAGATCACGCCGGAGTTGACGCCCGGCTGGCTGGACGCCTTCACGCGCCTCAGCGACCTCTCGGCGCACCCGCGCGCCGTACTGCCGCGCATCCTCGCAAACATCGTCCCGGCGCACGCGTATGCGTCGCTCTCCGCCGATGGGCGCGTGGTTGCCACCGGGCTGGGCGTCGCGCAAGCCGGCTACGTCGGGCTATATGACATCGTGACGGACCCCGCCTACCGCGGGCGCGGCTTCGGCGGGCAGATCGTGGCGGGGCTGCTGGCGTGGGGAGGGACGAACGGCGCGACGACGGCCTATCTACAGGTGATGCTCAATAACCCGCCCGCGCTGCGTCTCTACGCCCGCCTCGGCTTCGCGGAATCTTATCGCTATTGGTATCGCGTACGGTCAGGGGGACAAGTAGATAAGTAGACAAGGAAACAAGGACGCCACAGCCAGAAACCGGGTTTCTTGTCCGGCATGTCTACATGTCTCCTTGTTTCCCTGTCTGCTTGTTTCCTTTTCTTACGCGCCTTGCTATAATTCATCCGGGAGACGTAAATGCCCCGGCTCACCGGCCCGCAAATGACACAGTTTCGCGATGCCTTGCTCGACGCGTTCGACCAGGACGCGCTGGAAGAGTTGCTCCAGTTCCGGCTCGACAGGCGGCTTGATCAGGTCGCGACCCCGCGCGACAACCTGCGCGACGCGACGCGCGCCGTGGTCGAGACGGCCAACCGCGAGGGGTGGCTGGCCGCCCTGCTGCGCGCGGCAGGCGAGGAACGCGCGGACGTGGAACCCCTGCAACAGACGGTCGCTGCGCTGCTGGCCGTGGTCGCGCCGCCCCCACCGCAGTCCAACAGCTTGCCCGAGGCCGCACCCCTGCCCCCCGGTTCGCGCCTGCCCTATCCACGCAACAAGGCCTTCACCGGCCGCGACGCCGACCTGCTGGCCCTGGCCGCGCACCTGCTGCCCACCGAGAACGCCGAAGTGAAAACGCCCACCAGCCCGGTGATTCTAACGGGCGGCGGCGGCTCTGGCAAGACGCAACTCGCGATCGAGTTCTGCCACCATTATGGGCGCTGGTTCGAGGGCGTTCACTGGATCGCCGCGGCGATAGGGTTCGAGCCGGAGGTCGTCGAGTGCGGGCGCGCGATGGGCGTCTCACCCTGGCCCGAAACGCAACCCGACCAGGCCGCGGCCACGCTGCGCGTCTGGGCCGGCGACCCGAACCGCCTGGTGGTGCTGGACGGCGTCGAGGAGCCGGCGACGCTGCGCGACTGGCTGCCCCGGCTGGGCGCGGTGCGCGTGCTGGTCACGTCGCGCAACGATGCGTGGCCCGAAGACCTGGATGTCGTCTGCCATGCGCTCGAACCGTTGGAGGGGGCGGAGGGTCGCGATCTATTGCGCGCGCTGGCCCCACGCCTCGCGGACGCCGCGGACACCGACCTGGACGCGCTCTCCGGGCGGCTGGCGGGTCTGCCCCTCGCGCTCGACCTGGCGGGCCGCTATCTGAAGGGCAATGCCGATCTCACGCCCGCGGCCTATTTGGCCGAGTTGAACCGCGGGGCCGCGCTGGCGCATGAATCGTTGGCCGACTGGGCGGGATACAGCCCAACCACGCATCCCGGCCTGCCCGCCACGTTCAGCGCAAGCTGGCTCAGCCTGGTGGAGGACGTGCGCGACGGCGCCGCGGCGATGCAGCTATTTCGTGCGTGTGGCTACTGCGCGCCCACCGCGCCCATCCCGCACGCGTTGCTCTATCGGCTGGTAGATGGCGCGGAGGCGACCTCACGCCACGCCGGGCGCGCGCTGGCGTTACTGGCCCGCCGCGGGTTGATCTCGATGCGCAGTTATCCCGATCCTACGATCCACGCGCTGCTGGCCGAATTTGCGCGCCTGCAAGACAGCGCCGCCGATGAGAGCATCCTCAGCACACTGGGCGAGGCGCTGGAAGCGTTGGCCGAGGCTGCCACCGAGACGAATACGCCCGCGGCGGCCGCGCCCTATCGCGCGCACCTCACAGCCGCGGCGACATGGACGGAGACTGCGGGGCGGCCCCTGGCAGCGAGTGGCCTGTGGCGCGTGCTCGGCGCGCAGTTGCACGAGATCGGCGCGTTCGGCCCGGCGCGCGACGCCCGTCAGCGCGCGCTGGCGCTGGCCGAAGCCGCGCTGGGGCCGGATGATCCCATCGTCTCGGTGCGCCTGAACGACCTCGCGCTAACGCTGGAGGCGTTGGGCGACCTGGTGGGCGCGCGGGCGCTGCTGGAACGCGCACTACGCATGGACGAAGCCGCGCCGGACCCCGACCACATCGAAATTGCCACGCGGCGCATCAACCTGGGCGCGATCCTGCGCGGCCTGGGCGACGCCGCCGGAGCGCAGCCAATGCAGGAACAGGCGCTGGCGCTGGCCGAAGCGACGCTCGGCCCCGACGACCCGCGCCTTGCGCCCTACCTGAACTCGCTCGCGTTGACCCTGCGCGATCTCGGTGCGCTCGAACCCGCCCGCGCCCACCTCGAACGCGCATTGCGCCTCACCGAAGGGCAGGTGGGGCCGGATCACCCGGACACGGCGATCCGCTTGCTCAACCTGGGGCTGGTGTTGGAGGATCTGGGGCAGTGGGAGGAAGCGGAGGCACACTACACCCGCGCGCTGGCGATTGACGAAGCGGCGTTCGGTCCCGATCACCCGACCCTGGCAAATGACCTGGACAGCCTTGGGCGGGTCTTACAGCATCGCAAGGACTACGCCGGGGCCCTGCGGCAATACGAACGCGCCCTGCGCATCACCGAGGCGGCGCTTGGCCCCGACCACCCCGATGCGGCCAACTGGCTCAACAACCTGGCCACGGTGCGCTACCTGCAAGGCGACCGGGACGGCGCACGCGCCGCGCTGGAACGCGCGCTGAGCATCCTGCAGCGCAACCTGTCTCCAGATCACCCGCATATTCATAGCGTGAAGCGTAACCTCGCGTTTATGGCGTGAAGACTCACCACGAAGGAACGAAGGCACGAAGTTTTTTATATTTACCTCGTGCCTTCGTTCCTTGGTGGTGAAAATCTTCTACCATTTCTCCTGGTGCATGCGGTCGGACTGGTAGCGGTCGGTCGGGGCCACGTCCTCGGCGGGGTGGCCGAGGGCGACCACGCAGAGCGGGGTGACGCCTTCAGGCAGGCTCAGCAGGCGGCGTAGCTCCGCCACGCGCTGATCGCGCGGGTAGACCCCCAGCCACACCGCGCCGAGACCCATCGCGTGCGCGGCCAGCAACAGGTTCATCGTCGCGTTGGAGCAGTCCTGCACCCAGTAACCGCGGTTCGATTCGTGCTCCACGTCCGCGCAGACGATGATGCTCAGCGGCGCGTGGTGCAACATCTTGCCATAGGGCAACATATCGGCGAGCTGCTCCAGCCCGGCGCGCTTGCGGATGACGACGAAGTGCCACGGCTGCTGGTTGCCTGCGGAGGGCGCCTGCATCGCCGCCGATAGCAAGGCGTCAATCTGTTCGTCGGTGATCAGTTCGTCGGTGTATGCGCGGATGCTCCGCCGCGTCCGGATTGCCTCCAAAGTGTCCATCTTCTGCCTCCTGAATGGCACCACGAAGGAGCGAAGTTTTTTCTTATTTCTTCCCCGTTCTTTCGTGGTGAATCTATGAACGCTCCTGAATGCCACCCCGAAGGAACGAAGGATAGATATAAAAAACTTCGTTTCTTCGTGGTGAATCTATCCTAAATAAGTCCACAAAAGTCATTGGGGATTTCCAATGACAGACAGCACTTCGGCGCGATGGCTGTCGAGATCGGTTAGGAACTGTTCGACGGCGGCGACCAGGTCGGTAATACTGGCGAACAAGTGATTATGCGTGACC
>JBBQRS010000105.1:0-17338 GCA_038214535.1 Anaerolineae bacterium | reverse complement strand
GACAGATCGGTACGGCACGCATAGGCACGTCTGGCTCCAGAACTTGGATGCGGAACTGATCCTTCAGTCTACAACAAACCGTGCCCTTGCGACAGTGGATTCCTGACAGATCGGGAAGTTATTGTTTTACGAGTCCTTAGTGGCCGCCCCGCGCCGCCAACTGACGATCTACCATGAACAAGGCCGTACCCTGCGTGCCCACCAGCTTGAGCGCGTCAACAACACCCGAAGCCGTCTTCTCCTCTTCGACCTGCTCATCAATGAACCACTGCAACATGCTCTGCGCGGCGTAGTCTTTCTCGCTCAATGCCGTTTCGTAGAGCCGGTTGATCTTCGCCGACACTGTGCGTTCGTGCGCCAGAACCTGCTCGAACAGGTCCAGCAGCGAGGTGAACTCATGCGGGGGCTGCGGGATCGCTTGCAGGGTCACCCGACCGCGGCGATCGTTGATGTAGCTGAAAAGCTTCATCGCGTGCCCCTGCTCTTCCGCGGCCTGCGCAGCCAGCCAGTGCGCAGCGCCGGGCCAGTTCTCCGCCTCAGCGTGTGCGGACATTGCGAGGTAAATGTATGCCGAGTTTAGTTCGTGCTTAATCTGCTCGTTGAGCGCATCCTGCATCGTCTTGCTTAGCATCGTCGTTTTTCTCCTTGGAATGATAGATACGTCATCGAAAGCGCCACCGATCAAATCCGATGGCGCCAAGTCACCGCACTGGTTAACATCTTCACGAATTGTATGTGCTGCCCGCTCTGCTGTCAGTAGTGAAGGTTATGATTGCGCAGGAGCAAGGACGAACACATTCTATGCGAATTCACGTCCCCCAGCAAGCAGCGCGACGCGACGGGCTTATTCCTCCAACGCCAGAATCGCCGACCCCGTCACCAGAAACAGCGTGGCAGCCATAATCATGGCGCTGCTGAGGCACCAGATGCACACCGCTTTGATGACCGCCAATTCCAGATAGGTCAAGTAGATCGAAAAGAGGACACCGAACAGCGCCATTGCAAAAATCGCCAGCCAGCCGAACTTCGCGATTTGCTCCGATCCAAAGCGCGTTGCAGCCCAGCCGATCCCAATCGCGGCGTAGCCCACCAGCCCAATGATGCCCACAGGGATACCAAAGAAGTGAGCATACGGGCTCGACTGCACCTGATTACAATCGCCCACCGGGCCACACATAGCCGCCACCTGGCGCGTCTCGATAAAGGTCAAATAGCCCGCCACGCCGAAACCGAGGAGCGCGAGTACAAGGATCGCCGGCCCCGCCCACGACGGAGCAAAAGGCGTTACGGTACCGAGAATCGCGTATCTCACAATCTGGATCAACGCATACAGGAGCGCCCCACACAGCGCAACCATCACAATCACGCCCAGCCAAAAGCCTTCAAACATGCGCGGTTTCCTATCCTTCGGCTGTAGACAGCCCGAATCCCTGCAAAAGACTGCTTGCGGCGACCAATCCAAATCCCATGACATACAAGAGCAAGAACGGAACCATACCGTAGTTGCCCCGGCTCAAGGCTGCCCATGAAGTAATCAGGGCATACACCAACAAGACGATCTCGCCGATGATCATCGCGTTGGGCTTAAGGCGATAGCGGCTCGCCGACCAGTCGCCCGACTTGCCTTCGAGTTTGAATTTTGGCGTACGCAAAAAGCGGCCGCCCCACCCCGATAAGCCCTGAATCACGGCCCACGTGGTGCTCCACGTGATCCCCACTGTGACAACGGCAAGCAGGGGAAAGTAAAGCATCCGGCGCGCCCAATCGCGATGCAAGCGCGCTTGGGCCACCGTATACAGCAACGGCGGCCCAATCCCTGCCAGCCATAACCACCCGACCAATCCGTCTGTGGTATGCGAAGTGAAAATCAACGGCAGCGATGCAAGCAGCAAAAAAAGCATGATCGGCTGGGTCAGATAACTGGCGATATGGATGATCGCCATGATCTTTTGCGCCGGGGTGAGTTGACTCGTCAGAATGGACGCGCCCAGCTTGCGTAGACACTGCGTCGAACCCTGCGCCCAACGCGCCTGTTGCAGCTTAAACGCCTCCATTTGCGGCGGCAATTCGGCAGGCGCTTCGGTCTCCGGCGCGTAGAGGCAGCGCCAGCCGATCAATTGCGCGCGGTAACTAAGATCCATATCCTCGGTCATGGTGTCCGACTGCCAGCCGCCCGCCTGTTCGATGCACGCTCGCCGCCATACGCCGCCCGAACCATTGAAGTTAATCAGAAGTCCAGATCGGTTACGGCCCGTCTGCTCGATCATAAAATGCCCGTCGAGCGCCAGCGCCTGGACGCGCGTCAAGGGCGAGTAAGCTTCGTTCAGATGCGCCCAACGCGTTTGAACCATGCCTGCACGCGGTTCCGCCATCAGCATCGGAATCGTACTGCGCAGGAACGCCGGGCCGGGTTTGAAGTCGGCGTCAAAGACGGCGATATACTCGGCGTCAGTTTGCGAGAGACCCCAGGCCAGTGCGCCGGCCTTATACCCCGATCTATCCGGTCTGCGGGTGACGCGGATATTGAGTCCGCGCGCCCGATGCCACGCGGCGCGCGCTTCTGCGATCGCGGTTGTTTCATCGGACGAATCATCGAGCACCTGGATTTCAAGCCGCTCTCGCGGGTAATCCAGCGCCGCCGCGGCGTCAATCAGGCGCGCGATGACGTGTTGTTCGTTGTAAACCGGCAACTGCACGACAACCGCCGGCCAACCATCCGCTTCAGGCGACACACGCGGCACGACATCCTGACGATGCCGCCAGAAGAGGCCGGTCAATAACAGCGCTTGAAAGCCATAGATGCTCAGCCAAACGACAGCCAGCGCATGTACAACAACCAACAAACTACCGCCCTCCAGGAGCAGTGATTTAATGTCGGTCAAGGATATGTCCGAGAGCGCCGAGCAGCGCGAATACGTTCTCTGGCCGGGCGGAATGTCCCATCAACCCGATGCGCCAAGCCTGCCCGCGGAATGCGCCCAATCCACCCGCAATCTCGATATTATAGTCATTGAGGAGCTGGCGACGCACTGCGACATCATCCACGCCATCTGGAACCCGCACAGTCGTCAGGGTTGGCAGACGCAACTCCTCGGGAACGAGCATCGAAAGCCCCATGCCTTCGAGTCCGTCCCACAACTGCCGGGCAACGCGAGCATGGCGGTCGAACGTGTTTTGCAGACCCTCCTCATGGACCAGGCGCAAAGACTCACGCAGGGCGAAATTGAGCGTGATCGGCGCGGTATGGTGATACACGCGTTCAGAACCCCAATAGCTGCGCACCAGCGTGAGATCAAGATACCAGCTCTGCACTTTGGATTTGCGCTGCGCCAACACCTCATCAGCCCTGGGGCCGATGGTGATCGGCGCCAGGCCGGGCGGGCAACTGAGGCACTTCTGCGAACCGGTATAGCAGATGTCAATGCCGAACTCGTCTACCGGGACGGGAACACCGACGAGCGAAGCCACCGCGTCCACCAGCAGTAAGGCGCCATGCGCATGAACCACCTCTGTGATCTCGGCTAACGGCTGTTGAACGCCGGTCGAAGTCTCGCCATGCACAATTCCGACCAGCTTCGCCGGGTGAGCTTGTAAGGCCGCGCGTACCTGATCGGCCGTGAACGCCTCGCCCCAGGGCGCATCAATCCGCTGCACGTCGGCCCCGGTGCGCGACGCGATCTCCGCCACGCGCTCACCGAAATAGCCGGCCACGCACACCAGCGCCGAGTCGCCCGGTTCGAGGAAATTTACCAGCGCGGCTTCCATGCCCGCCGTGCCGGTCCCTGAAACCGGAATCGTCAAGGCATTGGTCGTCTGAAAAGCTTCGCGGAGCAACGCCTTAACGTCATCCATCACCGCAATGAACTGCGGATCGAGATGGCCGACGAGGGGGGTCGCCATGACGCGAAGCACGCGGGGATGCACCATGCTGGGGCCAGGCCCGAGTAAAATACGCGGTGACGTGTTGAGATCGGTATAATCAGCCAAGAGATTCTGCCTCCTCTAAATCATTACGATACGGGGGATCGTTCTCGCAAAGACCCCATCGGTCAAGCATTGTAGCCCGCCCGCAGAGCCTTGTCAAAGCATCCGCAAGACAACGACCAATTAGCGGTAGTTTGCGCAAAACACAATACTGGATTTAGACTTACACTGTTTGCCGCCCGTGCAGTCGCAAAAGCTGCTTCAGGCCGAACCAAAACCTGCTTCGACAGCCAGACCAAAGGAGTCCTCATGGCGCAACAAAAAAGATCGCGTCGCCAACCCAATGTTGTCTTGATTGGGATTGATTCCCTCCGCGCGGACCATATGAGTTGTTATGGCTATCCGCGTCTGACCACCCCTCACATGGATCGTTTTGCTGCTGAGGGTGCGCTCTTTGAGAAGACCTACAGCGCATACATCCCAACCACCAGCGCCTACACGGCCATGCTCACCGGTATGGACCTCTTTTCGTCGCAAGTCGTGGCGTTGCGGCACAAAGGGCCATTGCGTCCCGAAGTACAGACGTTGCCCGAGATCTTACGAGATGCCGGGTATGCAAGCGTCTGCGTGGGGTTCTCCGGCAACCCAAGCTCACGCGGGTTTGACAAATATGTGGATTTCGCCGGCTGGGGACACTGGGAAGTAGGCAGAAGCCCGAAGGCGCAGAACCTCAACGAGGTTGCGCTGCCGGAACTGGATCGCCTGGCAAGAGGCAAAGAGCCCTTCTTCCTGTTCCTCCGTCACATGGATCCTCATGCGCCCTACCTGCCACCGCAACCGTTTGAGCGCATGTTCTATAGCGGGAATGAACTGGACAAAAAGAATACATCCATGGACCCGGTCAAGGCCTTCAAGCCGTTCCGAGACTTCTTTGCCAGTTGGATGCCGCCGGGCATCACCGACAAGGATTACGTCATTGCGCAGTATGACGGCGCAATCGCCTATATGGATTCCGCCATCCAGAACATCTTCACTGCCCTAGAAGCCAAAGGCCTCCTCGATGACACCATCGTCGTGATCAACTCGGACCACGGGGAGACGCTCTACGATCACGATTGTTTCTTCGATCATCATGGGATTTACGATCAGACCTTGCACGTCCCGCTCATCATCCGCTACCCGAAGCACATGCCGGCCGGTCAGCGGTTCGCGGGCTACAACCGGCATCAAGACCTGACCCCGACCATCCTCGAGCTGGCCGGCGTGGATTCCGGCATCAATTTCGACGGCGAGAGCCTGATGTCCATGGTGCGCGGCGAACGCGCCTCGGGACCCAGCGAGTTTTACATCACGGAATGCACCTGGATGCGCAAGCACGGCTGGCGCACCCCCGAATGGAAGCTCATCGAAGCGCTGGAACCCGACTTTCATTTCAAACCGGCCGTTGAGCTGTACAATCTGGCGGAAGATCCGGGCGAACTGGTCAACCAGGCCGAAAGCGAACCCGCAATCGTCGAACTGCTGCACTCACGTATGGCGGCGTGGATTGCGCAGCGCGAACAGGAAACCGGTCTGCCCAACCCCATCATGACGCAGGGCGATTGGCACGGGCATGAGGGCGTGGGGTCCTTCACGTCTTCACAACAGGCTTACGACACGCTCTACATCGGCGACATCTCACAGGCACAACGGCTTCAAGCGGAATCCCGCAAATAGCGCAGCCTTCACATCCAGGAGAAAACCAAAATGGCTTTACGTGTTGCAGTGGTCGGACTTGGCAATATCGGCAATATCCACGCAGGCATCTACGACAAGCGCGCCGATTGCCAGCTTGTTGCGGTGTGCGATATCATCCCGGAACGCGCCGATAAGGCCGCCGACCGATACGACGCGCCGGCGTTCTATTCCGTCAAAGAGATGCTGGCAAGCGGCATCCAAATTGATGCAGTCAGCATATGCAGCGCCGGGGCGGAGAACGGCGGCGATCACTATCGTCCTACCATCGAAGTTCTCTCCGCCGGTATCCCCGTGCTTGGGGAAAAGCCGATCTCGAACGACATTGACGAGGCGCGCAAGATGGTCGAACTCGCCAAAGAAAAGAACTTGCGCTATGGGATTGACCTGAACCATCGGTTCACCCCAGCCGCGCTCCTTGCGAAAGAATGGGCCGACGCGGGTCGCCTGGGCGAAATCAACATGATTAACATGACCATGTGGATCAACAACCCCAGGGAGACCTCGCCGTGGTTCCACATCCGGGCCTTGCATCCACACTCGTTTGACGTCATGCGCTATTACGGCGGCGACGTTACTAAAGTGCATGCGCTCTTCAAACGCGGCATTAAGGGGAATGGCTCCGATGAACGCCGCGTCTGTTGGTCCAATGTCCAGATCAACCTGCTGTTCGAGAATGGCATCATCGGTCATTTGACCGGCAGTTACGACGCAGGCGGCAGTTACGGTCTGGAAACGTTGGAAGTCGTCGGCTCAGACGCCCGCTTCGTGCTCCGCGACGCGTGCGAGCATCTCGAATTCTACCCGCGTTTCTCGCGTGAGTCGGTCACCTATGACTACGTGGGCGGGATGATGAGTTTCAACGAAACCTTTGCCAGTCGCATCGGGCGCTGGGTCGAACAGAACATCCAGCAAGTCAGTCCCGATGAGATTGACGCCTCGGGCGCGGAAGCCCTCAAGGGGCAGACCATCATCGAAGCGGCCATCGAATCATGGCAAACAGGACAGGTTGTGTCCCTTTAGCGCATCGCACAGACCAGAAAGCAATCCATCCATGACACTGATCACCATTATCGGCCGGGGGCATTCCGGCACACGGGCGATGTCGCAAACGCTATCGGCCAGCGGCGTCTTCATGGGCGGCGCGCTCAACGGCTCAGGCGACCTGCTGCCGCCAGAGGCTATGTATGACGCCTGCCGCGTCCTCGCCCCGCACGTCAGTTGGCAGGGCGACCTGAATTGGGATTGGAGCCAACTCCTCGCCATGGAGCCGACCCCCGAATTCACAGATCTGATTAACTCCTACCTGGCAACGGTTAGCAACGCGCCCGCATCCCGTAAAGGCTGGAAAATCCCCGAGACCACCCTAGTGTACCCCTGGATTCAAAAGATGTACCCTGAGGCTAAATACATCTTCTGGATCCGTGATCCGCGCGATTGCATCCTGGGCAGCCATCTGACCGACGACCTCAGAGACTTCGGCATCAGCTATCCGTTAACCGACGATCTGAGATTGCAACGCGCCATTTCATGGAAGTATCAGTACGACCTGGTTCGCAACACGCCGCGACCCCAGAACTGGCTGGAAGTGCGGTTCGAGGATTTCGTACTGGATCAGGAAAAGACCCTGGCGCGCCTGGAAGAATTCCTGGGGTTCCCACTGGCGCGGATTCCGGTGAATCCCCAGGCGGTTGGGCGTTGGCGCAAAGACCCGGGCGCCAACTTCTATGGCATGCTCGAACCTGCATTACGAGAGTATGGTTATGAAATTCCGTCGGCCCAGGGTGATCGAATGCCTATCACCGAGGAGGTCACATGCTCCGAACCTGCGTGATCGGCATGGGGCCGATCGGAAATCGCCACGCAGACCTCTATTGCGAGGACGAACTGTCTGAGTTGGTGGGCATCTGCGACATCCAACCCGAGCGCGCCGACGCGGCGGCCCGTCGTCTGGGCGTTCCCGCCTTTTACGACGCACAGGAGATGTTGGCGCAGCTTAAGCCAGATTTGTGCAGCGTGGCGACCGGCGGCTACGAGTATAGCAGCGATCACTTCACTCCTACCATACAGGCATTGGAAGCCGGATGCCACGTGCTTGGGGAAAAGCCCATCTCTAACGAGATTTCTGAAGCCGAAATGATGGTCGCAAAGGCGCGCGAAAAGGGTCTGTGCTACGGCATAGACCTGAATCACCGCTTCACGCCTGCCGCGCGAATCGCCAAAAAATGGCAAAACGAAGGCCGCCTGGGGCACTTACTCTTCATCAACATGAGCATGTGGATTATGAACCCGGCGGAAAGCTCGCCTTACTACCACATCAAAGCGCTTCATCCGCACACGGTTGATGTGATGCGCCATTTCTGCGGCGATGTTGAGGCGGTGCAGTGTTTTGCGACCAAAGCGCCGGGGCGAGCGATCTGGTCTACGGCGCAGTTCAATCTGCGTTTCAAGAACGGCGTCGTCGGCTCGCTCACGGGCAGCTATGATATCCAGCGCGGCCACCCAATGGAGCGCTGTGAAGTTGCGGGAACCGGCGGGCGTTTCGTGATTGACGACATGTGGCGCGAGGCCACGCTCTATCCGGCGGGCAATCCCGAAAAGACGGTCTATACAAATCCGGTCTTCGGCGGTATGCGCGACTTCACAGACACCTTTCGCAGTCGCATCCACACCTTCCTGGCGCAAGTATCCGAGGGCGTATCGCCTGACGAAATTGACGGTTCGGGGGCCGATGGCCTAGCCGCCCAGAAGGTATTGGCGGCCGCGATTGAGTCCCTGGTCACTGAGACCGTGGTATATGTGCAATGAGAGGACAACATCATGAAGCTTGGCGCTAACTCGGTTCTGTTCGGCGGCTACGATCTCGAAACGGCGTTCATGCACACGGCGCTCGCAGGTTACGACGGCATCGAACTTTCGGCAATTCCAGGGATGAGCGAACATCTGACGCTCGACCGCTGGCGCGAAGTTATGCCCGAAGTACGTCGCCTTGCAAAGGCATATGGGCTCGAACTCCTCGCTATTGAACAACCTTCCCAGGATCGGGCTGTGATGGAAGCGGCGTTCCAAGCGGCGACGGAACTCGGCATCCCCGTGATCAACTGCGGCCCTGGCGGCAAGAGCGACGACGAAGAGAGCTTCCAAAAGTCGGTGGAGCAGTTAGGGCTGCTTGCCGAACTGGCGGGTCAATACGGCGTCACGCTTTGCGTCAAGGCCCACGTCGGCGCGGCAATCTACAACACCCCAACCACCCTGCGGCTCATGGAACTGGTCTCGTCGCCGGCGCTGGGCATTGACATGGACCCATCGCACATTTATCGCTCCGGCGAAAATCCCGTGGAAGCGCTGGCTGCGGTCATCGGACGGGTGCGCCACGTCCATATCCGAGACTGCAAAGGACGCCAGCAAGGCCCTGGCAAACCCGAACTTCAGGCCAACGGGCGCGGTGATATAGACCTCGTGGGCTACATCCGCGTCTTGCACGAGAATGGATATGACGGCCCGGTTGATCTGGAGATCATCGGGGCAAAGGAATATCCCCTGGTGCAATGCGCGGTGATCGCCGCAGAATCGCGCGGTCACATGCAGGCCTGCCTGCAAGCGTGCGGCGCGCGTTGACGCGCTACCGACGCACAGCCCTCTCAGGGGTCCCGAAATAACTATGAAACACCTGCGAATCCCGCCCGGCCAATTGACGTTGATCGTTGCTATCGCCCTGCTTACGCTTACGGCCTGTCAGGTCGTACCCGGCAACGCGGCCGGGCAATTTACCTTCCCGCTGACCCTGGTCCACAGCAACGACACGTGGGGCTATACCGATCCCTGCGGCTGAAAACCGCCCACAGGTGGAGTAGCCCGGCGGGCTACAGCGATTGCACAGGCGCGAAAACAGGCGACGAACCTGCTGGTGGTTGACGCGGGCGACAGCCTTGCCAATGACCAGGATCCTGCCAGGGCGTCGAAGGGAAAGACTAGCGTCGAGGCGATGAATCGTATGGGTTACGACGCCGCGGCGCTCGGCGCGTTGGACGTCACTCTGGGTCCCGAAGTGCTCAAAGCGCGCAGCGCGGAAGCCGGCTTTCCTTTCCTTTCGGCCAATGCCTACATCCGTGGCACAGATGAGCGCGTTGCGAAGCCCTATGTCGTCAAAGAAGTCGGCGGTCGAAACGTCTATCTGATCGGCTTGACCGGCATGAGCAACACCGACCGCATCGAGGTGCGCGACGCGCTGACTTCACTGCGCGCCGTTTTGCAAGATATTCCGGCTAAATCGAGCATCGTGATCTTGCTGTCGAATGCGGGCAAAGCAACCGACACAGAGATCGCGGGGAGCTTCCCGGAGATTGACGTGATCGTGGCCGGGGGCAGCGGCCCGGTGCGAAACCCGGAAGACACCGTGAGCGAAACCGCGCCCCGGTTCCACGCCGACCTCGTTGCGCCCGGCCATGCTGGGCGCAATATCGGCATCGCACAGTTGAATTTCGACAGGGCAGGCAAACTCATGAGTCAATCCTGGCAACGCATCAAGTTAGGACAGGATATCGTCAGCGACCCCGCCATGACCGAATGGGTCCAACAAGTCAAAGCGAACCCGTAGATAAGAGAGGCAAAACTCATGGCGGATAAAATCCTGCGCTGGGGACTGATCAGCACTGCAGCGATCAATCGCCGGCTCATCCCGGCGTTGCGAGAATCACAACGGAACGTCCTGACAGGCGTCGCCTCGCGCGACCTCAGCCGTGCGGAAACCTACGCGCGCGAGTGGAAGATCCCCAAAGCTTACGGCAGCTATGAGGCTATGTTGGCTGACCCGGAGATTGACGCCGTCTACGTGTCGTTGCCGAACAGCCTGCACGCGCCCTGGACCATCGCCGCCGCGCAGGCAGGCAAGCACGTCCTCTGCGAGAAACCGCTGGCCGGTTCCGTCGAAGAAGTGGATGCGATAGCTAAAGCCGGTCAAGATACCGGAGTCGTCATCGCGGAAGCTTTCATGTATCGGCATCACCCGCAGACGCTGAAGGTCAAGGAATTACTCGATGACGGCGCGATCGGCCCGCTCCGCTACATCCACGGGGCGTTCAGCTTCTTTCTCAACCGCCCCGGCGATGTCCGCCTCGACCCCGAGTTGGGCGGCGGCGGCATCTGGGACGTAGGTTGCTATCCGATCAGCTACGGCCGCGCCATGATGGGAACCGAGGCCACCGACGTCTTCGGCTGGCAATTGCGGGGCGCTTCAGGCGTAGATGTCGGATTCACGGGCCAGCTCCGTTTCCCCGGCGATGTTTTCTTCCAGTTTGATTGCGGGTTCCAGGAGACCTTTCGCCAGACAATGCAGTTCGTCGGCGAAACCGGAATGATCCAAGTGACGGAACCGTTTACCCCGCGCGAGGCCGCTTCGATTACGGTCAAAGACGCCAATGACAAGACGGAAGTGATCCACTCGCCCCAGGTTGAACTCTATCTGGGCGAGGTCGAAGATCTCTATGACGCGGCTGTGCTCGGCAAGCCGCAGCGCGTGACGCTTGCCGACAGCCGGGGTAACACGGCCACGATCCAGGCTCTGCTTCGTTCATCACGCACCGGTCAGGCCGAACGCTTGGCCTGATCAGGCCGCCAACAGTTCACAGGAGAGATGCCAATGACGACTTGTACACTGGGCGTTGACATCAGCACGACGGGCGCAAAAGCGCTGATTGTCAGTGAAACAGGCCAGATCATCGCCAGCGCGACCGAAGAATATCCGCTATACACGCCGCGCCCGCTCTGGAGTGAGCAAAACCCCGAAGACTGGTGGCAAGGAGCGCGCAACGCCATCCGCCGGGCGCTCAGCATGGCCGGCGATGTCGAAATCGCGGCCGTTGGTATGACGGGTCAGATGCACGGCCTCGTTTTGCTGGATGCAGATAACAACGCGTTGCGCCCGGCGATCCTGTGGAACGACCAGCGCACCGGGCCGCAATGCGCCGAGATCACCGCGTCTGCCGGCGGCCTCAAGCGTATGCTCGAATTGACGGGCAACGCCGTGCTGCCCGGCTTCACTGCGCCGAAGATCCTGTGGGTGCGCCAGAACGAACCCGAAGTCTACGAGAAGGTCTCGCACATCCTCCTACCAAAGGACTATATTCGTTTCAAACTGACGGGCGAATACGCCACCGAAGTCTCCGACGCGTCGGGTACCGCGCTGTTCGATGTCGCCAACCGGCGTTGGTCGGCGACCATGGCCGGGCTGATGCAAATCCCGATGGGATGGCTGCCGGTATGTGCAGAATCGTCAGTCGTCACCGGCAGGATCAGCAAGTCGGCCGCGGAAGCGACCGGGTTGCGGGCCGGCACACCTGTGGCCGGCGGCGGCGGCGATCAGGCCGCGCAAGGCGTGGGCAACGGGATTGTCAAACCCGGCATCATCTCAGTGACCAGCGGCACGAGTGGTGTGGTGTTCGCCTATACAGATACCTACGCCGCGGAGCCGGAGGGCAGATTGCACGTCTTCTGTCATGCCGTGCCTGGCGCGTGGCACGCGATGGGAGTTATGCTCTCGGCGGGCGGAGCGTTGCGCTGGTTCCGGGATACGTTGGGACAGCCTGAAGTTGCCGAAGCAGCAGCCTTGCGCGTAGACCCGTATGATATTCTGACGCAAGAGGCCGCGACCGTAGGGGCCGGCGCCGAAGGTCTATTATTCCTGCCTTACCTGTCGGGCGAGCGCACGCCCTACCCGGATCCGAATGCTCGCGGCGCGTATGTCGGCCTTACCCTGCGCCATGGAAAACCGCACATGACGCGAGCCGTGCTGGAGGGAGTATCCTTCGGCCTGCGCGATAGCCTCGAACTAATTCGGACGCTGGGCGTGCCGATCGGGCAGGTGCGCGCGTCGGGCGGCGGCGCACGCAGCGACCTCTGGCGGCAAATCCAGGCGGACATCTTCAACACTGAGTTGGTGGTCGTCAACTCCACCGAGGGCGCGGCCTTCGGCGCGGCTCTGATCGCGACTGTGGGTGCAGGTATTTTCGATAGCGTCAATGAAGCCGTGGCCAGCACCGTCGAAGTCGTCAACCGAACTGCGCCAAACGCCACGGATGCAGCCGTCTACGAATCTCTCTATCCCATCTACCGCGGCCTTTATCTAGCCCTGAAGCCAACGTTTGACGCACTCAGCGATTGACGCAGACAGCCACAGAAATGCAAAACAGGCGAGCCGATCAAGCTCGCCTGTGCAATCAGCCATAAAATACACGGACCACGCCGAAAATGCGGCGCTTGTTTTCCGTGTTTTCTATGGTAAATACGTTCTCAGTAAAGCGCCGCCGCCAGCTTACGGCGATACCCTTGCGTCAGCGGGGTTTGCTCGCCCAGCAACTCGAAAATCGCCAGCATCACCTTGCGCGGGGTATCGCCCCGATAACGCTTGTCGGTCCGCATGACCTCAAGCAACGCATCCATAGCGGCCGTGTAATCGCCTGCCATGAGTGACTCAGTAGACCGGCTCAGGAGCGCGTCCAATTCTTCGCGGCCGTTCCTGTCATTCAGCGGGGTTACATAAAGTCGGGCGAGCGGCTTGAGCGCTTCCGCCCCGGCCAACTCGTCGTGGTTTTCAATGGCCTGCAAAACCGCTTCCGCTGCTTCACCTTTGCCCTGCCCAACCAGCGCCTTCGCCAGCCCAAGTGTCGGCGCGCGGCCCTCGCCGTAAGCCGCCTCTGCTTCGGCCCATTTCCGCTCGGCAAGAAGACGCGCGACAACGGCAAACGCAGCATCCTGGGGCGCGGGCGCGATCTGCTTCAGAAACTCACGCACCTTCGGCTCGGGCTGCGCGCCCACAAACTCCGCCACAACCTTTCCATCGCGAAAAGCCTTCACCGCCGGGATACCGCGGATATTGTAATTCATTGCGATATTCTGGTTCTCGTCGGAGTTCACCTTTGCCAGACGAAACGCGCCATCTCCTTCGTCCGCTAACTTCTCCAAAACAGGTCCCAGCATCCGGCACGGTCCGCACCAGGGAGCCCAGAAATCAACCACCACCGGCTGCTCATACGAGCGGTCAATCACTTCCTGTTGGAACGTGGCTTCAGACACGTCTACTACGTTCGCGGATGCGGTCATTTGCTATCTCACCTATTCCTGAAATAATCTCAATCCAATTTGATGCGAGACCAACGGACGAGGTTACCGTTTGTAATGGGCCAAATACCCCCGGCAGGAATCGAACCTGCGGCCTGGTGCTTAGAAGGCACTCGCTCTATCCGCTGAGCTACGGGGGCTTACTGGCCCCCCACGCACAGAATCACGCACCCGCCCCGCCCACTCTATGCCCGGTCACGTGTGACCTTGCCCATGTTAAGGATTTGCGAAGTTTCCGCCCGTTACCCGGTCAGATTCGCAGGCCGTCCGAGTAAACAAAACGGCCCCGCCCCCCTTGTTGGGAGTTCGGAGCCGTGGTAGACTGCTACCCGGTAACCGATGCTAATCCCACATCGGGAGCCACGGCCGGCGGGTGTCACAAGCATCCGTCGGCCAACTGCTTGTAACCTTATACCCGTCTTGCCGGTTTGTCAAGTCGCAATTTTCGCGCTACACTAGTTGCGCCTCCCTGCCCCGCCTGGTACGTCGCCCCGAGCACCCCATGGGCAAAGCAACGGGTTTACCATAATGCACATAGTGTGAACATCGCTCTAGACTATCCCTGCTTCAACCCTGGACGAACCCCGCACCCGCCTTAACGAATCGGCATCCCAGCGACCATTTTGCCCCGTTTTGATTGTTAAGCCGCTCGAAAATGACGCATTTTCGTTAAGGTTCGCGCCACAAGGCCCGCCGCGGCGTTGCCTTTCACCCCGCCAGGCCAACCCGAACCGCGTTTTCGGGTTGGCCCCGAAGGAGGTTGAACGGTTCGCGCCGCCCCTGGAGAGACGCCGCGAACCGTTTGGGGTTGGAGCTCCGCGCCGGCCGTTCCGCCAGGTTGGAGCGTGAAACACCTCCGCGAGTTGCGACCGCCGACGTTCGCGGGCCGGCGGTCGCGGTCGGTTTGCCAGGTTCCCCAGCGCGCCCACCCGCGTGTACCTGGTCGGGGTCGGGCGCGCGCCATTACTCGCGATAGGGTGGAATGCCCAGCCCGCGATTGACCTGCGCCGGCGATTGCATTCGTCGGCGTCGCTGCCCAGGAATTGCGCCCGGTAACGTCGCGCCGCTGTAAAGCTGCCTCTGTCGCTCCTCTGCGCGCACCCGGTCAAACCAATCATCAACCGCTACCGGCGGCGCGGTTGTGGATGCATCAGCACCGGTGCTATCGGCGCCGCGCGCGAAGATTTCCGGCATTGCAGCCGTTTTAGCCTCTGCAGCACCGGTGCTATCATCCGCGGCGTGTTCGCGCGCAAACATATCAAGGGTCATTTGTCCGGCCCTCCGCGCAACATCTCGCGCGCCTGCTTATGGGCCGCACTCTCGCGCGGTTGCGCCGGCGGGGGGTCGCCATATAGCGCCCGGATGCCGGCCGCCAGTGCGGTCCCGTCCGTAATCCCCAGCTCCTTCAACTTCGCACGGACCCGCATTTCCGCCGCGCTTGCGCGTGCCTTCGCGACCGGGAGCGCCGCCGGCGCGACGCGAATCACCCCATCCGGCGCGCGCCCCGCCTTCTGGTACGCCTCCACGGTCCGTATCACCCCTATTACCCTGTTACCCGTCATCTGTCGCCTCCGCTCCTATGAGCGCCAGCGCCCGCCGGCACTCCGTGATTAGCGCGCCGTCAAAGCGCGCCAGCTCAAGCTCATCGCGTGAGCCGTCCAACACCTGCAAACAACGCACAATCGTGTCAACCTCTCGCAACCCGCCGGCAACAGCCGCGGCCCCCGTGTGCGCTTCGAGAACCTCAACGCGCCGGATACGGTCCATCGTGTAGCCTCTGTTCCACCGCAGCTAACCGCCGCTCAAGCTCCGATACCTCAAAGCACTTGGCCCAGGTCTGCGCAATGTAAGTTAACGTCCGCGCCCGATTCAGGGAGTTCTCCAGTTGCAACGAATCGCCGGCCGTGCGCTCAAGCAAGGCCAGTACATCGCTCATACTCCCCAGCGTAACCGCGGCCGGGGGAGTTCTTACATCCCCGAGTTTGCGACCGTGTCGCGCTTTGCCGCCCTTGCGTCGCGCCTCTGCGATCTCACCGGCGCGCGCCGGGTCATGCGCCAGACAGAAGCCGGATTCTCCCGCGTAGGCTTGACACGCGCGGCCATCGCGTCGCGTCGCCTTGCACAAGTGATTTGTTGTAGTAACCATCGCCGGCTAACCTCTGCTTCTCATTCTAGCACCCGAACGCGCGTTCGTCTACAATGCCCTGTAAGGCCCGCTACAGCCCCTCAGAACGGTTTCCCGGCCCTACAACGTCTTTCCCTACGGTCATGTAATGCAACTCCCCAACAGCGCGCGCGCCCGTTCCGGGTCTAGTCCCAGATACTCAAGCCAGTGAATGCCCTCTGTGCGCAACCAATGGCGCGCCCGCCCGTCGCCGCACTGGGCATCGTCGCGGGCTTGACGCACAACCGCCGCCAACAGCAGCTCGTAGCCGCCTTCGTAGTCGGTCCAGTTTCCCACGTCTACCCCCTCACGCTGCGCTTTGCCCGCCCTGGACGGCATCCGCGCGCGTCTCAGGTTCCCCGAACCAGTCTACGAAGTCCGCGAAGCTCATCACCAGGATTGCATCATGCGCGCCGACTTCATGCCAGACGACAACCCCCAGCGCATCCGCCGGCGTCTGTGACCGCACTTTGCGCAGCGGGTCAGATAGCCAGGCCGGGAGCGCGTGCCGCTCCTTGCATTCGATGCGCAGCCAATCGGAGATAACATCCGGCGTCGCCGTGCCGGTTGGCCCTACGCGCCGGCCGCCAATCGAACGCGCGACCCGGCGCTCAAAGTCCTTCCACATTGCGCACCCCCGCGTATCTCGTCTCTGCATCCTGTAAGCGGTCAACCCGGCCCGTAGCGCATAGCGCAGCGAGCCGCACGGCCAACGCGCCCGCCGGCATCCCCAGCGCGGCGGCCAATTCATCCAGGGTCAGCGCCGCGGGAGCCGCGGCCCGCAACACGTCCAGCACGTCCAGCGGCCCGGCATCCCCCGGCGTGCGCAAGGCAGACGAACCTATCAGCACATCCGCCCGCGCCATCGCGGCCCGCACATCCGCCGGCGTCTCGCGACGCGGCGTATCCCCCGCTTGCGCGCGCTCGATTGCCCGCCGAAAGCCGGCGCGTTCGTCGGCGTGTTGTTGCGCTTGCCGCGCGCCCGCGCCGTCTGTGCCCAGCATCCGGGCAAGGTTACCCAGGTCCACATCGCGCACCACGCACCAACCATCCCCGGCCCGTTCTACCAATGCCACAATTTCCCCCGTTGCCGGGTCAAGCAGGCGTTGCGTAGTCTCCCACGTCTCTTTACCCCGCCGATGCTTGACGGTCACTTCTGCGCCCGCGAGATACTTCAAGCGCCGCCGGATTGTCCAGACATGCCGCCCGGTCGCTTCTGCCAACTCCGTTGCGGTCATGCCGGGAGACGCTTCCAACGCGTCCAGGATTTGCGCCGCGACTTTGCCCAACCCACGGAAACGAAAGGCATCGTGAGAAACGCGGGGCGGTTAAAAAAAACCCCCCCCCATTAAACCCAGGGGGGGGGTGGTGTAAAAGGCCCGGGGTGTTGGTAAGTTTTTT
>JBBQRS010000104.1:0-17363 GCA_038214535.1 Anaerolineae bacterium | reverse complement strand
CAAAAAAAAACCTTTTTTATTATTTAATATTTTTCTTCCACCCCGTTGTTGTGGGGGCTTTTCGCCGTTCAACCCCCCCCCCCCAAACCCCCGCCACTACGAAGGAGAGCGACGTGCAGTCTTCGGATGCGTTCTAGTGATCCAGGGATCGTTCAGCCGCGCGAACGACCGCTTCGATCGCGCGGCGACGGTCTGCGTCTATCTCGTAATCGGCCTTTGCCATGATTCGCTGCTTGCGCGCGGATGCCCGTTCGATCATGTCGCGTTCGCGGTCCTTTTCCAGCCCGGCCGAAAGCGTGCGATCCATGAGGGATGGATACCATACGACCTTGCGCATGTTCTGCAAGGTGTAGTCCTCGCCCACCTGATAGCCACCGATGCCCTGCTTGCGAATCAGATCCACGGCCAGCGTCTCCTCGTTGACCGGAATCCCCTTACCGGCCTGATGAATCCAGTTGGCGACCTCCAGGTCGAGCAGCGCCTGTTCCGGCGAGAAGGCCTTGCCGCCATTGACCAGCCCGACCGGGTAGTTCACGCGCCCTGAGCGATAGGTCGCCGAATATTTCGCGAACTTCTCCATGACGGACTGGACGCCGGGGTATTTCGCGTCGGTGTAGCCGGTTCCGATGGCAAAGTCGAAGCCGTAGCGGCGTTCGTGTAGCTCGGCGATGCCCAGGTCTTGCAGGATGGCTTCGGGAGCCGCGAAGCTCGCGCCGCCGCTAGACATGTCCAGCACGCCGCTGATGACGCCGCCCGCCACCCACGCATCGGGCACGACGCAACGGATGGCCGTCGCGACGCCAAGCACCTCGGCGTTGCACATTACGATGTTGGACGCCAGCGCCATCGGCGCGGAGCCGCCCGTCAGGGGCATGGGGATGATGGTGGTGGGCAAGCCACGCTCGGCCAGCAACACCAGCACCTCGGCGGCCTTGTCCTCCAGCACCAACGGCGAGATGGTCTCCTTCGCCGTGACGAAGCAGGGATTGGCAAGATACGCGGCGCGGCTGCCGCGCACGATCTCCCCGATTTCCATCAGGTAGTCAAGCTCCCACGCGTTCCACACCTCGGTCGCGCCCGCCTTCGTGGTGTAACACGCGATGAGGGCGGCGGTCTTGATGCGCTGCATCCGCGGGTCTACGGAAGAGCCGTCATCTTCGGTGAGGTAGACCACCGGGTTGCCGACGGTCGTGACATCCGGCAGGGCCTCGCCGAAGCGCACAAGATCAATCAGGTCATTACGCGTCGGCTGGCGCAATGTCTGACGCTCCCAGTCGAAGATTTCGATACACGCGCCGCCAAACTTGGCCTGCACCGGCCCGCTGCTCTTAGACGAGACGACGCCATTGAGGAGAAGCGGCTTGCGACCGCTTTGCAAATCGGCTTGCATGGCGGCGATGGCGCCTTCAACCAGCGCGCGCGGGAACCGAACGGTTTGCGCGGCGTGATTCACCGTCGCGCCCCCCTGCTCCAGCGCCGCCAACAGCCGGGGCGACAGGATACGCATACCGGGGTCTTCGAGGACATCCAGCGCGGCGTTATGTAAACGCTCCAGATCATCCTCGGTGAACAGGTAATCGGCGGCAGGCGGCATGGCGAGGCCGGCGACAGCGTCATAGATAGTCAATTTGATCTCCTCTAAAGAGATGTTGTGCGGGATGAAATTCACAGTTATGCACCAAACATCGGCGCGAGCCGGTCGTAGAGTTCGACGTAGCGGGCGTAGCCCGCGGCATAAACATCCGCGTTGGCCGGATTCGGCTCGAACGATTCGCGGATGCGCACCATGCGGCGGATGCCTTCATCCAGCCCGGCCACTTCGCCCACAGCGGCTGCGCCCAGCAGGGCCGCGCCCAGCAGGGCGGCTTCTTCGATCTCTGGCGCTTCCACGGGTTTCTGCAGCACGTCGGCCTTGATCTGGAGCCAGAGCCGGCTGCGCGCGCCGCCCCCGGTGCTGCGGATGCGATCCACCGGGATGCCCAGCTCCTCCACCGTGTCGAGGTTCCGCTTGAGCATGTAGGCGACCGATTCGAGGATGCCGCGGGTGAAATGCGCCTTGGTGTGGCGCAACGTCGCGCCATAGAAGACGGCGCGGGCCAGCGGGTTGAACTCGGGGCAGGCCGTGCCTTCCAGATGCGGCAACACGATCAGGCCGTCCGAACCCGCGGGAACCGCCGCCGCCTGAGCGGTCATCAGCCCATAGGGGTCGGCGTAAGAGGCATAAGCGACCTGACTCTCCAATGCGTAGAACTGGTCGCGAAACCACTTGAGCGCCATGCCCGCCGTCTGCGCCCAGGGCATCAGCGCGTAGGTGTCTGGACGGGCGTGGAACATGGTGGGCATACGCCGGCCGGGGTCGAGGAAGAACCGGTCGAGCGTGGCGACAATCGCCAGCGCGCCGCCGGTGGTCTCCGTGGCGAGACCTGGGGTGGCATTACCCGCGCCCAGCGCGCCTATCATCTGATCCATCGCGCCCATAACCGCGCGCGTGGAGGTCGTGAGGCCCAACGCAGCCGCGCCGTCCGGGCTGAGCGGCCCGATCATTTCGCCGGGATTACAGAGCCGGCCCAACTGATCGGGCGCGATCCCGACGAAGTCGAACATCGGCTGCCACCAACCGCCGGAGCGGATATCCAGGAACAGGGTATCGGCTTGCAGGCTGCGTTCGGTGACGTATTCGCCCGTCAAGCGGTAGAGGAGATAGTCCTCCAGCAACAGATACTTCGCCGTGCGCGCGAACAGTTCCGGCTCGTGGCGGCGCATCCAGAGGATTTTGCTCGACGGCCACGTCGGCGCGATATCGGGTTCACCGGTCACCTGGAACACCTGCTCGTGCCCAAATTCGGCGGCGATCAGGGCGGCTTCCTCGACCGCGCGATTGTCCAGCCAGACGATGGCGTCACGCGTGGGGCGACCCGCCGCATCCAGCGGGACGATGGTTTCGCCCTGGCTGGAGATGCAAAGCGTGCGTACCGCTGTGGGGTCAGCCCCGCTCTGCGCCAGCGCGCCGCGCACAGCGCGACAACAGGCCAACCAATAGGTCTCCGGGTCCAACTCGACGATGGCCGGGGCGGGCGTCAGCAGGGTGTACTCCTGCCGATCCATGCCCAACAGACCGCCGCGCTCATCGAACAGGGCGGCCTTCATCGAGGTGGTGCCCGCGTCAATCGCCAGATAGAGGCTCACAGGATATCTCCGTTTTCGAAATTAAGAATCTATCCGAATGTTCCCAAGCCATCATGTCTTTCCCTTCGTAGTGACGGCTTTAGCCGTTGTACTGTCCCCAACGGCTAAAGCCGTCACTACGAAGGAGCGCGCCGCGCAATTTTTGGATAGCTATTTTATGCGTTTCAGAATGACAGATTCTCATCGGACGGGTTAACCAGCAGGACAAAAGTTAACCCGTCCCGCGCAGCGCTCAGGTCGCCAACTCGTTCACTACATCGGCGCTTGCGCGCCGCCAGGCCGCGATGAGGCGATCCATCCACGGCGCGGATTGGTACGGCTCGAAGCCGTCGTGCGCGTCGAGCCAGGCGATCACGCGGCGCGCCCCCTCGACCCAGGGAATCGTGTAGCGGAAGCCCAGGTCAGCGTGCGCGGCGGCGTTGTCGAAGATGTTGTCGTACTGGAAGTTGATGTCGGTCCAGTGCGCCTGTTCGGGCAGCGCCTGCGCCAGTAAGTCGGTGGGGATGTGGATGAGTTCCGGCGTGGGGACGCCCATCGCCTCGGCGATGCCCGCGATGTGCTGGTTCCACGTCAGCCACTCCTCGCCCGTCACGTGATATTGCCTGCCGTAGGCCGCCGGGTTGGCCGCAGCGTTCACGAAAGTGGGCGCGACGTCGTCGCGGTGGCATGACCCCCACAACGCTTGCCCGTCGCCGTGGACGATCACCGGTAGCCCTTTGCGGATGCGATCGAGGACGGTCGTGCTGCCGCCGAAGGTGTGCAGCAGCCCGCGGCCCTCGCCGTAGGTGTACGCGGGCCGGATGATCGTCAGCGGGAAGTCGCCACGCGCCTCGGCTTCCAGCAGCGTGTTCTCGCAGATCGCTTTGTCGTAGGCATACTGGAATTTCGGGTCGGGTTGGCGGGGCGCGTCTTCGCGGATCGGATAGCCGGGCGCGGGTTTGGTATAAACGTCTACCGTGCTGCAAAAGATCAGATGTCTCGTGTGTCCGGCGGTTGCCCGCGCCAGGCTGGCCGCTTCATCGGGATGGAAGCACACCATGTCAATCACGCAGTCGTAGTGTCCGGCATCCTGAATCTGGCGCTCGAACGCCGCGTAGTCCTTGCGGTCGCCCACGATGGCCTGCGCGCCTACAGGGATATCGGCCTGCGTGACGCCGCGGTTGTAAAGCGTCACGTCATCGCCGCGTGCCAGCATGAGACGCGTGATCGCCGTGCTAATCAGTCCTGTCCCGCCAATGATGAGAGTCCTCAAGATATCAAAGCTCCTACTATCCCCTCTATCTCAACCTCACAAATTCGACGCCGATCATGGATGCCAGGCCGGCAAGCTGACTGGCGAGATGCCCATAGGCGACCGCCGAATGATGCCCCGCGCCGGCGAGACACCACGCGTCGTAGAAGTCTTCAAGGCTGCTCTCTGCCGGGCGGAAGAGCATTTGCGGGGCGACGGTCGGGCGCGGCCGGAAGGGCAACGCCTCGCCCTCGCCGGCGATCATCTTCCACTTCCCGCCCGACGCAGGGACGAGCGCCAGGAACGTGACGGGGCCGGGCTTGTAGGCGAACTCGAGCGCCGCGCCCCACCCATATACGCCCTGGTAGTAGACGCTGTGCCGCAACGCGACCTGTGGGTCTGCCGCAGCCAGGTTATAGTTGCCCATGCTGTCGTGGGCGATGTAGGCCGCGCCCTGGTCGAAGTCGAAGCCGTAGTTCTCGACGAAGCTGGCGTCACCGACCAGACCCTGGAGCATCAGCATCGAAGTGCATGTGTTTATGTCAACTTCAGCCGTCACCGGGATGCCTTGCGCGATCAGCCGCGACGTCCCCCAGGAGGGTGCAATCCCGCAGCGCGGGTCGGAGAGCAGGCATTGATCGAAGTGACCTACGGCGTCGAGTTCATGCCGCAGGATCACGCGCTCCAGCCCGACGGCATACCGGGCCGATCGTTCGAAGATGGCGGGGTCCAGCTCATCGGTGCGCCACTGCGCGCGCGCTTCGGCCATCAAGCCGCGCGCCGCGTCCGCCGTCACGCTGGCGACCTCCGCCGCGATCTCTTCTGGCTCGACGTGAACCACCGTGGGGCCGATCTGCTCGCGCAGGCTGAAGGGGTCCACCATGAGGTCAGCCATGTACTGGTAGGGGTGGCCCACCATGCCGATGCGCGCCCACTTGAGACGCTGGCGAATGGCCGCGGCGACCATGTAGTCGTTGAGCTTTGCCAGCCGCGCCGGGTCATGGACGTGGCCCGTCACGATGTGGAAAGGCCGCCCGGTGCGCACCAGCGCGTGGGTCGTCTCGGGCAGGCCGGCCAGCCCGGAATTGAGCATCACGAAATCCCAATCGGCGTCGGCGGGCCAATGGGAAGCGTATTGCGTGTTCCAGACGATGATGGGAACCTGCGTGCTCGCCAGGGCGCGCAGAGGGATCAGGCTCTGGGTGTAGGCCAGTTCCATGAACACGACTGCCTCGACCCCGGCCTGCTTGAAGGCCAGATCGGCGGCGGCGGCCTCCGCCTCGGTCTCCACGAGGCCGGGGCAAACGACTTCCGCCATCGGCGAGAGGGCGTCCACAAAAGCCTGCACCTGCGCCTGAGCCTGGGGGCGCAGATAACCGGTCTTGTTCCAGTCATCTTCCAGCAAGGCCGTCATCAGCAAGCCCACTTTGGGGCGGGTCACTTTTCCAATCATGATGCCTCCCTGAGTAGTCAGTAAAGGTAGTTTTTGTCACGGTCCCGTAAGCGGGTTGACCTTAAGATGTTCGTCACGACGTGACTCCAGTCCCTAGCGGGAATCTCGGTTTGCGAGGCGAGACCCTTCGCTGGAGTCCTATCGCAACGTACTTTGCGTGGTTAACCCGCTCAGGGTGACAGCACAAAAACTAACTTTACCGACTACTGAGTCCAGTCTACCAACCGGCGGCGCGCGCTGCGGCGATCGGGTCGGCCCCGTCGCGGACGACGGTTCCGAGGGCGTTCAGGAAACGCTGCGGGTCGGAAGATTCGAAGACGTTCCGGCCAAAGACAACCCCGCGCGCGCCCGCTGCGATGCCCGCCGCGGCCATCTTGAGGGCGTCCGCCTCATCCACTTTCGACGCGCCCAGCACGATAATCGGGACGGGGCACGCCTCGACCACTTCGGCAAACCGTGAGCCGGTGTAGAAGGTCTTGATGAAGTCCGCGCCCAACTCGGCGGCAATACGACACGAGCGCGAGACCAGATCGTGAAACTCATCTTCGGGCAAGAGGCCGGCCATGGTCGGGTAAATCTCGCCGCCGATGGGGATGCCCGCGGCCTTTGCCGCGGCCGCGAGATGCGAGAACTGCTCGACGCTGGCCGCGTCGGCGGTCGGGCTCACGCCCAGCGCCAGCGAGGCGAGCGCGATGTCAGCGCCCAGGGCCAGCGCCTCGTCGGGCGTCCGCACCACACCGTGAATGCCCTCGCGGTAGTCCCACTGGAAGCAATAGTCCGAGTTCCAGTTCAGCCGCACAATGGACACCAGCCCGCGCTGCGCAGCAATGAGATCCCAACAACGCTCCAGCATACCGGGCGAAAGCAAGAGGGCATCGTAGCCGTTGAGAGCCGCGACGGTTTGGCGGACGTCAATGAGCCCCTGACGGGGACCCTGGAACTCCCCATGATCCAGCGGCAAGATGATGATGTTCTTGCCGGGCGGGAGAAGGCGATTCAGGCGAAGTTGGGAACCGATCATCGTGAGTTGTGCTCCTGCTCAAAGAGTGAGTTGTTGAAAAAATCAGCGTGCGTTAACGATTGGGGAATGCCCGAATTCCCAGGCCGTCTCAAACATCGCGATGATATTCTCAGGCGGCAGGGCCTCGAACAGCTCTTCTGAAGAAGAGCCGAGAATGAATCCGCCGCCACGTCCGGCATCGAAGAGCGCCTGCCTGACCAGCCGGCGCACGTCATCCACGGAGCCGCTCTCCAGTATGGTCACATCCACACCGCCCACAAAGGCAACCTGATCACCGAAATCGGCCTTCAGGCTTGCCAGATCCAGCCCGGCCGCGATCTCTATTGGCGCAAGGGCGTCTACCCCGGCGGCGATGAGATCCGGAATGATCGGGCGGATGAATCCATCCGAATGAAAGATCACTTTCATTCCGTGACTATGGTAGATATCACACATCTCGGCAATGCGGCGAAAGACCCCGTGGGCAGCCAGGTAGCGGGGCGAGAACATCAGGCGCTCTTTGTATGCCAGGTCGGCAAATATCCACGCCACGGGTGAAACCTGGCGGAATGGCCGTTCCGCTTGCAACCGGTCCAGCGTCTGCGCATGCATGGCGTCAATCCAGCGGGTGACCAGGTCGGGCGCTTCGGCCTGCACGTACACAAACCGATCCAGGCCCAGAGTGATGTACGCGTCCTGGAGCGCCTCGCCGGCCGTGCTGGCCGGGATGACCGTGTCCCCAAAGCGTATCTTCCATGCAAGCAGCTCGCGTAATCGCTCGGGGGAACGGTCTGGTTGATGCGCTTCCAGACGTTCAATGTCGGCATGCAAAAACGCCAACGCGCCCGGCGTGTCATCAAACGGCGCGCCTATCTGCCACACGTTGAACCAATCCACGCGCTCATGGGTGAATCCGCGTTCATCAACCCATAGGCCGGGCGCGCCGGGCAGCCAGACGCGAGTCGTATCGAGGCAATGGCCTAAAGCCATGGGAATCACCTCAGCGGCGTTCTCCAACGTCAGCGTTTGCCCGGCATAGTGTTCCAGGACGCGCACGTTATCTACCAGGTCGTACAGGGGGACACGGTCCGGCTCTTCGCGGGCCAGCGTGCAGAGGACGCGTTCTTCCTTGGTCATCTCGGTCATGATGACGATATCTCGACGAGGCAAGCGCCGTCTGGGCGAACGGCTAACTGGTGACAGGAGTCCGGCCCGTAGACAGCGCGCATGGCGGCCAGAAATTCCGGCAGCATCTCAGTCGGTGCGAAAACCTGGATCGTCCCAGCGAAGCCGCCGCCGTGGACGCGCCACCCCCCCTGCCCGGCCAGCATGTTCGCGCTCATGGTCAGCGCGACGGCGATCTCCTGATGATCGGTGTCGCGGGGCGAGTAGATGTTCTGACAGAGCATCCACGAGCTGTGACCGGAATCCACGATGAGGGCGAGGAAATCATCGCGGCGGCCCGCCGCCAGCGCGGCGACCTGCTGCACCACGCGCGCGTCGTCGTCATAAAAGTGCACCGCGCGCAGGATGCCGCGGTCGTTCACCAGCGGGTTGGTGCGCAAGGCCGGGATGTTCGCCAGCACCTGCTCTTTAGAGAACTCGCGCAACACCTTGCCGCCCAGCGCCACCGCCACCGACTTCATCTCGTGCTCAATGGCTGCGTAGTCTTCGTTCAGCCCGGCATGATCGCCGCCGGTGTCCACGATGACCAGGGTGAGGCCGCTCGCGCCGAAATCGTAGTCCACTTTCTGCACAATCGGGTGCGCGAAGTCCTTGAAATCAATGGTCACAAAGCCACCGACGGCGCAGGTCGTCTGATCCATCAGCCCGCACGGTTTGCCGAAGTAGTTGTTCTCGGCATATTGCGCGACCTGGGCCAGCGTGACGGGGTCAATCGCGCCGTCGTTATAAAGGCTGCTCTCGATGACGCCTACCATCACCTCGAACGCGGCGGAGGAACTGAGGCCCGAACCCTTCGGCACGCGCCCGGAGACGCACGCGTCGAACCCGCCGATCCGATAACCCAGCGCCGCCAGCCGACCGGCGACGCCGCGGGCCAGCGCCTTCGGGGAAAAACGCTCACTCTGCTGCGGCTCTAACTGCGCCAGATCCACCTTGAACGCCGGGTAGCCTTCCGAGGCGATGCGAATCACGTTGTCATCGTTGCGACGCACCGCGGCCAGGTTATCCAGGTTGATGGCGGCGGCCAGCACGCGCCCGGCGTTGTGATCGGTGTGGTTGCCGCCGACCTCGGTGCGCCCGGGGCTGGAGAAGAGCCGGATGTCGCCCGCGCCGGGGTATGCGGCGTCGAGCCGGCGGATCATGCCGACGTAGCGTTCGCGCTGCTCGGGGATGGCGGCAAGGTTGACGTAGAGGCGGGCCAACACGCCGTCGGCGGCGCCGGCGGCGATGCGCTCGATCAGTTCGGATCCGGTGGACATGCTGCGTATGCTCCTATCGGTCGCTGAGTTGCAGGATGGCATCGGCCATGTAATCCACGGCCGCGTCGGTGAGCCGGGGATGCACCGGCAGGGAAACATATTTCTCGAACGCGGCCTCGGCTACGGGGCATTCGCCCGCCGCGTGTCCCTCGGCCAGATACGGGCCGGTCAGGTGGATGGGCATGTAGTGTGACCAGACCTTGATCCCGAAGCGCGTGTAGAGTTCCCACATGAAATCGCGCTTGGTCATCGGGAAGTCGGGTTCGAGCTGAACGACGTAGAGGTGCCAGGTGGGCGCGCCGTTCGGGTCCACCCAGGGCAGGGAGAGGCCCGGCACGTCGCGCAGCCGCGCCGTGAGGCGGGCAGCGATCTCGGCGCGGCGGACGTTGAATCCGTCGAGTCTCTTGAGCTGGACCAGCCCGGCCGCGGCCTGTGCGTCGGTCATGCGGAAATTATAGCCAATGTCGTCGAACTGGAGTCGCCAGTACTCGCGATTCATCGGGTAAGCCGTCTCGTCAATCGAGAGATATTTGTGGCTCTGCCCATAGGTGCGGGCGCACAGCGAGCGGTATGAGAGGGCGCGGTCACGCAATGCCGGGCTGTTGGTGGTCACCATGCCGCCCTCGCCCAGGGTAGACATGTTCTTCTGCTGGTGGAAACTGAAGACGCCAAGATCGCCCCACGCGCCCGATTTGCGGCCCATATACGCGCCGCCGGGGTTGTGCGCGCAATCCTCGATGACGGCGATGCCATACCGGTCGGCGACCGCGCGGATCGCGTCCATCCGGCAGCACTGGCCGTAGAGATGGACGGGGACAATCGCGCGGGTGCGTGGCGTGATGAGCGCTTCGAGCCGGTCGGGGTTGAGGTTCAGGGTGCGCGGATCAACGTCGCAGAAGACGACCTGCGCGCCCAACGCCGAGAAGGCCATCGCGGTCGCGACCCAACTGATCGGCGTGGTGACGACCTCATCACCCGGTTCGATGCCGGCGGCGATGCCGGCCAGCGTCAGGCCGGTGGTGGCGGAGGTGACAGCCAACGCGTAGCGCACGCCGCAATAGGCGGCAAACGCATCTTCAAACGCCTTGACCTGCGCGCCGCACGAGGGCGCGCCGCTACGAATGACTTCCAGCACGGCGAGCGCTTCCTCCAGCCCGTACTCCGAGCCGAAGGCGACTTCGAGTTCATGTTGCACCGGAATCGTTGGCATCAGGGCATGTCCTTGAGTGACCTTGCAATCGTTTCATCCACCGTCAGCATCGGGGTCCTGAGCAACTGTTGCGCCCGGCTCACGTCGAGGACGCCCAGCTTGTGCCGCGGGGCGCGCAACGCGGCAGCGTCGCCCTCCGGATAGACCGCCTGCGACAGGATCAGGTCGGAGCGCAGGTTCATGGCGCGCGCCAACTGTTGCGCCAGCGTGTAACGATCCACGGCGCGGGTTGCGCCGATGTGCAGGATGCCGCAATAGTCGTTCTCCGCCAGTTCAAGGGTCGCGGCCGCGGCCGTGTACACATCTATCGGGGTGCGAATCTCATCGGCGGGCGCGGGGACCTGTTGGCCCGCGAGCAGCCGCTCGCGCAGCCGCGAGACGAACGAATTGCCGCCCTCCAGCGGGAAACCCAGCACCAACGACACGCGAATCACCGCGGCGTCGGGGCACTCCTCCAGCGTGGCGCGTTCGCCTTCCGCTTTCGAGCGCCCGTAGGCGTTCAACGGGCGTGGCGTGTCTTCTTCCGTATACTGTGTATGCGTGCCGTCAAACACCACGTCGGTGGAGTAGTAGATGCAGCGCGCGCCGGTCGCGCGACACGCCTGGGCGATATGTCGCGCGCCGTCGGCGTTGACGCGCCCCGCCAGATCAGGCTCGCGCTCGGCAAAGTCCACGTCGGCAATCGCCGCCGCGTTGACGACGACATCAGGCTTAAGCTCCGTGATGAGGTTGGTATCGGCCATCGCATTCGTGATATCTACCGAACGGCGCGGGATGCCGCCGCCCATCACGGCGTCGCGGTGGCCGGCGATGGTCACGTCCCAACCGACGGCGTGCGCAACCTGCGCAATGTGCCCACCGACGAAGCCGGTTCCGCCGAAGACGAGAAGTCGTTTGCTCACGGTTTCAACCCTTGATCCCAGAGATGACGATGCCCTGAATGAAGAAACGCTGGGTCAGAAAGAAGATCGTAATGGGCAAGAGCGTCGAGACAGCCGTCATCGCCATCAGATATTGGATCTCCACACTGGTGCGTCCCATGAAACGGGTCAAGCCGAGAGTGACGGTGAACAACTTGGGCGAGTTCAGGTAAATCAGCGGCCCCATGTAGTCATTCCAGGCCCAGGTGAAGGTAAAGATTGCCACCACCACCAGCGCAGGGCGAACCATAGGCATCAGGATGCGGAACAATACCCCAAAACGGGTGCAGCCGTCAATGAGCGCGGCGTCATCGTACTCTTTGGGGACGGTCATAAAAAACTGGCGTAACAAGAAAATGCTGAAGGCATCGCCGAAGAATAGAGGCACGAGCAATGGGCGGAACGTGTTCACCCATGCCAATTTGCTGAAGATCATGTAGAGCGGAATCAGGGTCACCTGTGTCGGCAGCATCATGGTGCTGAGCACAATCACGAACAGGACTTCTCGCCCGCGGAAATTAATTCGAGCGAAAGCATAGGCTGCGAGCGTACTGGACATGACCGTGGCAAAGATGGCGACTGCGCAAATGAACAGCGTATTCAAGTAGTACCTGCCGAAGTCACCCATCAGCCAAGCCTCAGGATAGTTCTGCCACTGGTAGTTTGGGGGGAACCAGACCGGAGGCATCTTCCAGATCAGATCGGTGGTCTTGCCTGCCGTGGAGAGCATCCAGGCCCAGGGCATAAGGAACAAGATCGCCAAAGGCGTCACCAGGGCAAGCAGCAGCGCCTGTCGCCCGACGCGCTTGAATAGATTCCGTGTGTCGTGCAAAGTTGTGTGATCGGCGCGTGGATCAGCAGTTTCGGATAAGGGCATGTTTGTTTCTATTTCATCTTGCCTGGTCGTTACTCCGGATGATGTACTGTTCATTTTGCATCCTGGCTGGCATAGAACACCCACCGGTCTGAGAACCGAACGTAGAGCACACTGAAGACGACGATGATCGCGAAAAGTATCCAGGCGACCGCCGCCGCGTAACCGAAGCGGGTCTGCTCAAAGGCTTTACGGTAGAGGAACAACACCATTGTCAACGTAGCATTGTTGGGTCCGCCCTGGGTCATGATCTTGGCCTGAGTGAAGAGCTGGAACGCGGCGATCAGGCCAATCAATGAATTAAAAAAGATCGTAGGCGTCAACATCGGGATCGTGATATTAACGAACCGGCGTATGCTGCCGGCGCCGTCAATCTCGGCTGCCTCGTAAAGTTCCGTGGGAATACCTTGCAACCCCGCCAGGTAAAGTAGCATCGTCGAACCGACAGCCCAAATGCTCATGATTATGAGGGAGGGGAGTGCCCAATCCGAGTCGAAGATCCAGGCCGGACCCTTGATACCAAAGTTCGCCAGGAAACCGTTAATGAGCCCCATGCGGGGATTGAAAATCTGGAGCCAGAGCACCGATACCGCCACACCGGAGATCAGCGATGGCATATAATAGATGGTGCGCCAAACGCTCAAACCGACGGTCTTCTGGTTGAGCAGCATGGCCACGCCGAGAGCCACAACAACTCCCAATGGGACGGAGACAAAGGCGTAAGTGGCCGTCACCTTGAGACTCTTAAGGAAAAGCGGGTCGTGGAACAGGTTCGAATAGTTGGCAAAACCCAGAAATTGCCGCTGAGTCAGCAGATCCGCTTCGAAAAAGCTCAGCGCAAAAGAGTAAAGCATAGGGCCCAAAGTCAGGCCCAAGAATCCAATGGTCCAGGGCGCCAGGCATAGAGCCGCCGTCAGGTAATCCTGGCGTTTTTGCGTTGGGCGCCGCCATTGGGCAAGAAATCCTCCCGATCCTGTGGTCGCCATGATGCACGCTCCTTGAGGCCGGATACCCCGCTGAGGGGCATCCGGCCGCTATCAGCCGGTAATTCTTAATCGCCTAGCCGTTCTGCGAACGGGCCAGGGCATCTTTTTGCGCCTGTGTTACTTGCGGCGCGACCGATTCGAAGATGGAAACCGGTTCCTTGCCTTCGACGTAAACCGCTTCCATGGCCGGAATGATCAATTCTTCGGCGACTTGCTGGAAACGGAAGGTGGGGCCGCGCTTGGCGTAGCCCATATCAATCTGCTCGGCCAAGATGCCAAGATTAACTGTTTCCAATCGGGGCTCCAAGCCCCGGAGGGCCGGCGCCCACCCCTCGACTTGTGAGAGCAGGCCAGGGATACGCCCGGCCACCGTAGCGACCTTGGATTGATACCAATCGCCGACGAGGAATTTCATGAAAGACCACGCGTGGTCTTTGGTGCCGCGGTCAACGACACCTTTGTAGATGACCCAGTCATCGGGCACACCCATGCAGGCGCGGCCCTTGGGGCCGGAAGGAATGTGGGCAATGTCCCAACCGCCTTCCGGCATACTGTCGGCCAGGGCAAAGAATTGGTCGGCGCTGCGCTCGGCAAAGCCAATGATGCCCGCCGGCAGCGCGCCGGTCCACAGGTTCGGCAGCCCCGTGGCCGCCATCTGGTTCGACTGGGAGAAGCAGTTGAGGTCCCACATACCCTTTCGAATCCATTCGAGGCCGGCCTGGGCGTCGGAGCCATCAAGACCACAGATCATGTGCGTTTCTTCGTCACGCACGGTGCCGCCGAACGCTTCCACGTAATACATATACCCCAGGAAGATATCCGGGCGCAGTTCGCCGCCCCAGCGGGTGATGTTGCCGGCATCGTCTCGCTTGGTCAGCTTTTCGGCGGCCATGGTGTAGTCGTCCACCGTCCAATCTACAGTGGGCGCCGCCACCCCAGCTTCCTCGAAGGCTTTTTTGTCGTAGTACACGCTGGTGATATCCAGGTCCGCCAGCATACCCATGCGGATGTTGTTGAAGGGATCCCACATCTGATCCCAGGCCGTCTTGATGAAGATGTCATCAGCGTTGGGAATATCGGCGTCTATCAAGGGTTGGAGATCGAGAAGTTGGCCCTTTTCTGACCAGGTGTCAATATTGGGTGACCAAGTGGACATGATGTCCGGCGCGGCGCCGGCCGCCATTTGGGTGAGAACTTTATCTTCCCAACCGTCTCCCAGAGGCTCCCAGATAACCCTGATACCGGGATTTTCCGACTCGAATTGCGGAAAGGCTTCCTTCTGGTTCCATTCATCCCAGCGTACGCCTGGGGCATAAGCGTACCAGTCCCACATGGCGTAGCGCAAGTCGGTTGTCGCCGCTGCTGGTTCGGCAGGGGCGACTACCGGCTCCTTGGCTTCCACAGCAGTCGTTGGAGCGCTTGCAGGCGGAGCCTGAGGCGCAGGCGCTGCGCATGCGGTCAGGGCGGCGATTCCGCCTGTTAGCCCGGCCACACGCAAGAACTGACGTCGAGTGTATCTTCTGTTCATCTTTCTCTCCCCTTACTCTACCTTGAGCCAAACAATCATCAACAAAGCCGTCGTCAAAGAATCGTGTAAGATGATTTATCACCTCCTGCCAGTTAGGCCGGCCACCCCCCGGAGTCAGATCCGGGACATCATCACCGATAGTGCGCCTTCATCCGGGTGTGATAGGGAAGGTCGAGAATCTCGTCCAGGAAGGCGCGCGCCTGGGCTTCGGACCGGGACCAGGGGTCCATCAACACCAGTTGCAGCAGCAGCTCTTTGCTGGCCTGTTCGTAGGCCTCCAGTTCCAGATTCACGGGGGCCACACGGTCGTGCAGGATGTAGGCCAGGAGGGATTCCGGCAGGCCGGTGCTGCGGATGCCCTGGATGCCGCGCTTGCTGACCAGCGCGGAGACCTCGACCTCGAAGTCTTCCGGCACGCCGGAGAGCAGCTCGCCGGTGTTCGGGATGTTGACGATCTGGACGCGCGGGATGTCACAGACGATGGACTCGATGATCGGGACCATGGATTCGCCCGACATGCGCGGCTCGAAATGGTCGGTCACTTTCTGCGTTTCATCGGCGGCGAGGCGGGCGATCTCGGCAACACGCTCGGCGGTGTGGGTGAAATAACCCTCGTACCACGCGGTCGGATCTTCCTGCCACTTCTGCTCGGTCGCTGCGTCGGTGTGATACCACCAGGGCCACGTCCCGCCGCCGGGGCTGCCTGTGTCACCGATGGGAAACGCGCCGAAACGCCGGTACAGGTCAATCGCTTTCGGACCCATCCCGTTCGAATTGCCGCATTCGGCCCAATAAGCCGGAGCTTTCTCTTCGATCCAGCGATCAATCAGCGGGAAGGCGTCCTGGCCTTCGTAATAAAACTTCGTGAGCCAGAGGAAATGGTTCACGCCGGGCACTTCGAAGGTGATCTTCTCACGTTCGAGGCCGAGCACGTGCGCCAGGTGATAGACGCCGCCATAGCCGTGGCACAGGCCGATCATGTTGTGTTCGGGGTATTTGCGCCCCATGTAGGTGACGCCCGCCAGCACCGGGTTGCCCACCAGCAGGTGCAATGCGTCAGGGCAGATCTCCGTCATGTCGCGGATGATCTCTTCCCAGAGGACGTACTGATGGTAATTAACCCAGAAGGCTTCGTCATGGACGATGAAGTAGCTGCCGCCGAAGCGATAGCCGTGCTTCTTCGCAATCGCCCAGCCCTCCTTCATGGCGCGGTGGCCCGAGACGAGGGCCGTGTTGACGACGAAATCGGCGCCATCGAGTGAGGCGCGGCGGTCGGTGGTCTTGGTCAGGTTGAGCTTGATGCCGACTTCATCGGCGTAGCGGGTGCAGAGACGATGCGCTGCATCCAGCCGGCCCTCGTCAATGTCCATGAAGCTGACCTCGCTGCCCTGAAGGTTGGGCGTGAGGCAAAGATCGCGGATCATGCTGAGCGAGAAGACGGCACTGCCCGCGCCGATGATACTGATTTTTGTAGACACGATGGTTTGTCTCCGTTGGTATGTGTTAGGAATGTCCTATCCTAATAGAAAAGGGAGAAATGCCCTCACCCTAGCCCTCTCCCACGGGGAGAGGGAACCAAAACGCCCCGCTCCGTGGGAAGAGGGGAGTTAGCGGTAATGAGCGCGCAGGGGCGCGTTGTGCGGCAGCGCCAGAACCTCATCCACAAACGCGGTTGCCTGATCGAGCGAGCGCGACCAGGGGTCCATCAGGATGAGCTGGGTCAATAGCTCCTTGCTGCCCTGCTCATATGCCTCGATCTCCAGGTTCGCCGGAGCAACCCGGTCGCGCAGTGTATGGGCCAACAGCGCCGGCGACAGGCCGCCGGTCTGGATGCCCTGGACGCCGCGCCTGCTCACCCACAGCGGAATCTCGACCTCGAAGTCGCGCGGGATGCCAGGGACAAAATTGCCGCTGTTCAGGATGTTGCCGATGACGACGCGCGGTTTGTCGCAGGCGATGGCCTCGACGATGGGGATCATCGGCTCGCCGGAGATCTGCGGCGGGTAGAACTCGGTGACCTTGATCGAGGGATCTTCGGCGATGCGCGCGAAATCCGCGGCGTTCCGCGCCACGTGATCGAAGTAACTCGCCCAGCCGGAAGGCGGGTCTTCGTTCCAGCGCGCCCCGATTTCGGGGTCGCTGTGATACCACAGGGGCCACGATGCGCCGCTCCAGTGCGCGGTGTCGCCGATGGGGATGGCCCCGAAGCGCTTGTAGAGGTCCACCGTCTTCGGTTCCAGGCCATGAGGCCGCTGACCCGCGGCAAAGAGGGCCGGCGCTTCCTCCGCGATCCAACGGTCGAGGATGGGGAAGACATCCTGGCCGTTGTGGAACAAGCGCATGCACCAGACGAAGTGATTCACGCCGGGGATCTCGAAGGTCAGACCCTCGCGATCCAGGCCCAGCGTCTCGGCCACGCCGTAAATGCCGGAGAAGCCGTGACACAGGCCCACGATCTTCGCCTCGGGATAACGCCGACCGAGATAGGTGATGCCGGTCAGCACGGGGTTGGCAACCAGCAGCAGATGCGC
>JBBQRS010000103.1:0-17408 GCA_038214535.1 Anaerolineae bacterium | reverse complement strand
CGCACAACCTCGTGCGCGTGATTCAGCCCCCGGTCGGCGGCTCGTTCGGCGGCAAAGATGACATCATCTACGAGTCCTCGGCCCAGGCCGCGCGCCTCGCCATGCTCACGGGCCGCCCGGTGCGCATGGTGTTCAGCCGCGAGGAGAGCCTGATCGCCAGCTACAAGCGCGACGCGATGCGGATGCAGGTCCGGCTCGGCGCGGACGCGGACGGCACATTGCGCGCCTGCCGGTTCGACGGCATTTTGGATTCGGGCGCGTATGCCTCCGAGAGTTCTTTCACGGGGTGGCGGGCGAGCATTCACGCGATGGGCGCGTATCGCTACGATGCGTGCGACGTAGACGTGACCTGCGTTTACACCAATAACGGCTATTACGGCGCGTTCCGAGGCTTCGGCAACACCGAGGCATCGGTCGCGATCGAGCAGGCGGTTGACGAAGTGGCGACGGCGCTCGACATGGACCCGATCGAGTTTCGCCTCAAGAATTGTCTGCGCGTGGGCGACGAGACCCCGCACGGCCAGATCCTCACCGAGTCGGTGGGCCTGCCGGAATGTCTCGAAACCGTGCGGCGGCTCAGCGATTGGGACCGCAAGCGTACTGAGTACAGTGCAACGCCCGTCCCGGCGGCGCGCCCACACATCCGGCGCGGGGTCGGCGTCGCGGCGATCTTCCACGGCACATCGCTGGGCGCGGAAGGCTCCGACTACGCCGCGGCCACGCTTGCCGTGGAGCAGGATAATTCGATTGACATGACCTGCGGGCTGACCGATTACGGCACCGGGTCGCGCACCGTCTACACGCTGATCGCTGCCGAGGAGTTGGGCGTCAGGCCCGAGCGCATCCACATGCAGCGCCCCGATACCGACACGGCCATCGAGTCCGGGCCGACCGTCGCCAGCCGTTCCACGATGCTCGGCGGCAACGCCACGCGGATCGCCGCGAGCAACCTGCGCCAGACGTTGGACTACGCCGCCGCCGACCTGCTCGGTTGCGAGCTGCACCAGCTCGTGCGCGACGGCGAGGCGTACGTCGGTCCCAACGAGGAGCCGGCGGGCTGGGAGCAGGTCGCAGATCACGCGCGCGAGATGGGTCTGGCGCTATCGGCGCAGGGAAAGTGGACCGCGCCCCGCATCACCTGGAACCACGACGAGGGTCGCGGCACGCCCTACATGGCCTATCACTTCGCGGCGCAGGTAGCCGAAGTTGAGGTGGACATGCACACCGGCAGCGTCCAGGTGGTCGGACTGTGGGCCGCGCACGACCCCGGCACGGTGATCTTCCCGGAAGGCGCGCTGGGCCAGCTTTACGGCGGCATCGCGCAGGGGCTGGGCTACGCGCTGATGGAGCAGATCACCTTTGCGGAGGGCTATCTGCAGGAGACGAACTTCGAATCCTATCTGATTCCCACCTCGGTGGACGTGCCGGAGATCGTCGGGCAGTTTGTCGAAGCGCCGTTTTCGCATGGGCCATATGGGGCCAAGAACATCGCGGAACCGGCGATGGTCCCCACCGCGCCCGCTATTCTGAACGCCATTGCACACGCCACCGGCCGCCGGGTCTATGACTTGCCCGCCAACCTGGAGCGCGTCTTGCTGGGCCATGACCTGGAAAAGGGCAGCTCGGTCAAGGCGTGTAAGCTGGGTTTGAAGATTTAGTCGACGATTGCCTCAATCGCTTTACATAATACGATTACGAATTCACAGGAGCACGCATGCAATCACAACTTTTCGGCCGCGACTTCATCACCACTGAGGACTGGACGCTGGATGAACTGGAAAGCGCACTCGAACTGGCCGGCGACCTGAAACGCCAGTGGGTCACGGGGACCTATCACGATCATCTGCTGCGCGCCAAGACGCTCTACATGCTCTTCTTCGAAGAATCCACGCGCACGCGCAATTCGTTCGAGGCGGGCATGACCCAGTTGGGCGGGCACGCGCACTGGCTGACCCCGAAGGCGACGCAGATCGGTCACGGTGAGAGCGCCAAAGACACCGCGATGGTGCTGGCGCGCTACGGTCATGGCATTTCGGTGCGCGATTGCCGCACCGGCATCGGCCAAAAATATCAATATGAGCTGGCGAAATGGGCCAATATCCCCGTGTTCTCGATGCAGGATGATGTGGATCACCCGTGCCAGACGATGGCCGACATCATGACCATCCGCGAGAAGTTCGGCGCGGACCTGCGCGGCCGGAAGTTCGTGATCTCCTGGACCTACGCCCCGCAATACGTGCGCCCGCTCTCCGTCCCGCAGGGTCTCATCATGTTGATGCCGCGCTTCGGCCTCGACGTGACGCTGGCGCACCCGAAGGGCTTCGAGATGATGCCGCAGGCGCTGGAAGCGGCGCGCAAGCACGCCGATGAGGCGGGCGTCAAGTTCGAGATCGTGGATGACATGGATGAGGCTGTGAAGGACGCCGATATCGTCTACGCCAAGAGCTGGGGGCCGATCATGGTCACCGAGGACGAGGTGGAGGTCAAGACGATGGTGGATCAGCACACCGACTGGTCGCTGGATGCCCGCCGGATGTCCCTCGCGAAGCGCAACGCGATCTACATGCACTGTATGCCGATTGATCGCGGCTACGAAGCGACCGACGAGGTGATTGACGGCCCGCAGTCGGTGATTTACGACGAGGCGGAGAATCGCCTGCACATCCAGAAGGCCCTGATGACGCTGACGATGGCGCCGCGAGGCTGAGAATCTTCCGAATACTGCGCGCCGCCCCCCTTTGTAGTGACGGCTTCAGCCGTTATGCTGCTCCCACCGGCTGAAGCCGTCACTACAAAGGGACAGGCATCATGATTCAGGGAATATGAGGAGCGCCGTGAACTACGATACCGTCATTCGCAACGGCACGTTGATTACTCCGGAGGGCGCGGTGCGCGCCGATCTGGGGATCAGCGGCGAGCGCATCGCGGCGATCGGGCAGGAACTCACCGGGGCGCGGGTGATAGACGCCGCGGGAAAGCTGGTGATCCCCGGCGGCGTTGATTCGCACGTCCACCTGGAGATGCCTGCCGGCGCAGCGCGCTCCAGCGACGATTGGGTCACCGGCACGGTGGCCGCGGCCTGCGGCGGAACCACCACGGTGCTTGACTTCGTTGAGCCGGAGCCGCCGCGGGGGCCGTCTTCGTTGCGCGATGCGCTGGCGGCCCGTCGCGCCGAGGCCGATGGGCGCGCGGTGATAGACTACGGCCTCCACATGACGTTGCTCGATGCCGAACCGGAGACGCTGGCGGAAATCCCGCAGATCGTCGCCGCCGGATGCCCGTCGTTCAAGGCCTACATGACCTACAGCTTCAAGCTCACCGATGACGTGCTGGTCGCCGCTATGGCGGCCGTCGCGCAGGTGGGTGGGATGGTCATGATCCACGCGGAGAACGACGCGGGGATCGCCTATCTGCGGCGAAAGCTGTTGGCCGAAGGCCACACTGAGCCGCGCTATCATCCGGTTTCGCGCCCCGCGAGCACGGAAGCCGAAGCCGTCGAACGTGCGCTGGCGCTGGCCGAAGTGGCGGGTTGTCCCGTGTACATCGTTCACATCTCGACGGCGCGCGGCGCGTTTGCCGTGGCGGCGGCGCGGGGCCGCGGGCAGACTGCTTACGGCGAGACTTGCCCGCAATACCTGCTCCTGACCGACGACGCCTACGCGCGCTCCGGTTTCGAGGGGGCGAAGTTTGTGTGTTCGCCTCCGCTGCGCACCGCCGAGGATAACGCCGTCCTGTGGGCGTTGCTCGCTGCGGATGACGTGCAGACGGTCGGCACGGATCACTGCCCCTTCTTCTACGAGCAGGCGCACAGCCCCGCGACGGGCGGCAAAGACCTGGGGCGTGTGGACGGCGCGTATCCGCCGTTCACGCAGATACCCGGCGGGATGCCCGGCATTGAGTCGCGTCTGGCGCTGCTCTATGCTTACGGCGTGCGCGAGGGACGCATGAGCGTCGAGCGTTGGGTGGACGCGTGCTGCGCCGCCCCCGCGCGCGCCTTTGGCCTCGCCCCGCGCAAGGGTCTGCTTGCGGTCGACTCCGACGCCGACGTGGTGATCTTCGACCCGGAGCGGGAAGGTGTGATCTCGCGGCAGGGCGACGACCCTGACGCCTTGTGCCTGCACGAGAATTGCGACTATACGCCGTATGAAGGCTTCCGCGTTCACGGCTGGCCCGCGCTCACCATGCTGCGCGGCCGCGTGATCGCTGAGGATGGGGAATACGTGGGCGGCGCGGGCGGCGGGCAGTTCCTCGCCGGCGAACCGTCCCGTGGCTGATTCGGAGGATGCGCCGATGACCGGCACGCTGATCCTGCCCGACTATCTTATAGATGTTCCCGGCCAGGCTCCGAGGATGGGTTGGGGCGTGCGCGTCCTGGGCAGCA
Organism: Anaerolineae bacterium; assembly: GCA_038214535.1. Classification (GTDB taxonomy): domain Bacteria; phylum Chloroflexota; class Anaerolineae; order CG2-30-64-16; family CG2-30-64-16; genus JBBQRS01. The sequence continues at coordinate 13,027 of JBBQRS010000103.1, read as the reverse complement.
AAGTAGACGCGGTTGCCCCGATTGAAGAACTGCGCCGCCGCTATCCCGACGATGCGGTCTGGGAGGCTCCGGATCAGGTTTTAGCCCCCGGTTTCGTGGACGCACACACCCATCTCTATGGCGTCCTCGCGCATGGCATCCCGCTCGACCGCGCGCCGTCCGGGTTCTGGCCGTTCCTGGTGGATTTCTGGTGGCCGTTGGTCGAAGACCGGCTCGATCACGAGATGATCTGCGCCGCGACCGATCTCAATCTGGTCGCGATGCTGCGCGGCGGCGTCACATCCTTCTATGACTGCACGGAAGGGCCGCACGCGATCCCCGGTTGCCTGGCGGCGCAGGCCGACGTGGTGCGCCGGCGCGGGATGCGCGGCGTCCTCTCGTTCGAGGCGACGGAGCGCGTGAGCGCGGCGAACGGCGAGCTGGGCTTGCAAGAGAATCTCGCGTTCATCCGCGCCTGCCGAGCCGCAGTTCCCGACGATGCCTCGCCCCTGCTCTCCGGGTTGATGTGCTTTCACACAACCTTCACGTGCTCCGCGCCCTTCATCGAGCGGGCCTTCGCGCTGGCTGCCGGGGAAGGCGTGCCCGTCCACATGCACGTCTCCGAGGGTACCTACGAACCGGAGCAGGCGTTGGCGCGTTTCGGCGTCCGCCCCTTCGAGTACTACGACCGGCTGGGCGTGGCGGGGCCGAACATGCTGGCCTCACAGTGTGTCCAGATCACGCCGGAGGAAATCGAGATTATCGCGCAGCGCGGCGTGCGCGTCACGCATATGCCGCTCTCTAACTGCGAGGTTGGCGGGGGCATCGCTCCCATACCCCATCTGTTGGCGGCGGGCGTCACGGTGGGCCTGGGCAGCGACGGCTATATCACCGACTTCTTCGAGGTGATGCGCGGGGCCTTTCTGATCCACAAGGCGCACCGACAAGACCCGCGTGTGATGCCTGCGAGCCAGGTCTGGCATCTGGCGACGGAGGGCGGGGCGCGCGCGGTCGGGTTGGACCACGTCGGGCGGCTCGCGCCGGGCTGGCAGGCCGACCTCCAACTGATTGACGCCGTCTTCCCGACGCCGGTTACCCTCGAAAACCTGTACGACCAACTCCTGCTCTATCGCAATGCGACGCACGTGCGCGCGGTGATGGTCGCCGGACAGGTGCGCGTGCGCGACGGGCGTGTGCTCGACGCCGATGAAGCGGCGCTGCGGGCCAGGACGCACCGCGCCGCCCGCGCCCTCTGGTCGGGCTGAGCATCTATCCGAACGCCCCTTCGTAGTAACGGCTTCAGCCGTTGGGCCGGCTCAACGGCTGAATGCCGTTACTACGAAGAAGGTGATCCGGGAATATTTGGAGAACCATGTCCCCAATCCACGATTTGCGATCCTATCTCGACGTGTTGGACGCCGCGGGGCAACTGGCGCGCATCCGGCGCACGGTGAACCTGGAATATGAGATGGCCGATGTCGCCGCCGCGCTCGAACGGCAGGGCGGGCCTGCGCCGCTCTTCGAGTCTGTCGAGGGTTCGCCGTGGCCCATCTTCACCTCAGCGGTCGCGAACCAGCAGCGGGCCGCGCTGGCGTTGGGCTGCGAGCGGTCGCAAGTCGTCGAGGTGATGCGCCGCGCGCTCGATCCGGCGCATGGGATCGCCCCGATCCGCACTGAGGCCGCGGCGTGGAAGGCGAACGTGGTCACGGGAGAGGACATTGACCTGCGCCACGTGCCGATCCCGACCCACGCCGTCGGCGACGGCGGGCCGTTCATCACCGGCGGCGTCACCGTCAGCAAAGACCCGGTCACCGGGCGCGGTAATTTGTCTTATAACCGGATGCAGGTTAAAAGCCCGACGGAGATGGGGTTCGACGTCAACGAGTGGCGGCACGTGCGCCAGTTCATGGATGTGCAGGAGGCGAAGGACGCCGCCCTGCCCATCGCCGTCGCCATCGGCCTCGACCCGGCAATCTCCATCGCGGCGGGGGCGCGCTATGACGGCGACGAGCTTTACATCGCGGGGGCGATCCGCGGCGAGGGCGTCAAGGTCAGCCGCGGCATCACCGTGGACATTGACATCCCTGCCGAGGCGGAAATCGTGATCGAGGGCCGGATTCCGCCGCATGAGCGTGAGGGCGAAGGCCCATTGGCCGAGTTTCACGGTTACTTCGGGCGCATCTGGGAAAGCCCGAAATTCCAGGTGACGGCGATCTGCTGGCGCGATAACCCGATCTTCCAGACCATCATCCCCGGTTGGACCGAACACGTCTATATCGGCAATGTCCTCCCGCGTGAGCCGTTGCTGCTCAACTTCGCCCGGCATGTCAGCAAGAACGTGATCGGCGTCCACCTCGCGCCCTACGGCAGCGGGTTCCTGGCGATTGTGTCGCTGGACAAGAAGAACCCCGGCGAGCCGAAGAACGTGGCGATGGGCGTCTTCACCGCGCACGTCAACATCAAGTGGTGCATCGTCGTGGACGGCGACGTGGATATCTACGACCCCGCCGATGTGATGTGGGCCTTGACCACGCGTGTAGACTGGGAGAAGGACATCTTCCTGGTTCCCGGCGCGCAGGGTCACGAGATGGACCCCACGGCGGACACGCGCGGCGTCCACGTCAAGATCGGGGTGGACGCCACCGCCGACAAGGGCCGCCGCGAGGCCGCCGAGCGCGTGCGTTACAGCGAAGTTGATCTGAGCCAGTATCTTTAGAAGTTGGTAGGAGCATCTTTTGGCTATCCTTAGGACTAGACTATTCGATATCCTCATGCCTTCCCCGTTTGTCCTGGCGTCAGGGCCGTTGTCTTATGATGCGACCGGCATGTGGGAAGCATTTCGCGCCGGCGCGGGCGGCGTCACCACGAAGACCCTGCGGCTTGAGGCGGCGGTCAACCCGACGCCGCACATGGTCGTGCCGCGCTCCAGTAACCTGCGCGCCACGTTGTTCAATACGGAGAAGTGGGCCGACCTCCCGTGGGAGCAATGGGTCGAGCGGGAGCTTCCGGCGATGGCGGGCCACCCCGGCGCGCTGATCGCGAGCATCGGCCACACGGCGCGCGAAGGTGAGGTCATCACGCGCCCCGTGTCCGAGACGGGCGTCGTGGACGCGATCGAATGCGTGGCCTATACCAAAGACACCATGATCCCACTGATCCGCGCGGTGCGCGAACGGACTGACCTGCCGGTCCTCGCCAAGCTGACGTTCAACTGGGGCGATGACCTCTATCCCGCCGCCGAAGCCGCGCTCGAAGCCGGCGCGGACGGGTTCACCGCCATTGATTCCCTCGGGCCCACGTTGCAGATTGACATCGAGACGCGGCAGCCGACCATCGGCGGCGTCGCGAACAAGGCGTGGATGTCGGGGGCGGCGATTCGCCCGGTGGCGCAAGCGGTGGTGGCCGAGCTGGCGGGACGCTACGCTGTCCCGATCATCGGCACGGGCGGCATCATCCAGGCTGAAGACGCCGTCGAGATGACGATGGTCGGCGCGACGGCGCTGGGCGTCTGCACCGCGCCGTTGCTGCGCGGGCTGGAGTGGTTCGAGCGCACCCACGAGAAGCTGAACGCCTGGCTGGACGGTCACGAAGTGGCCGCGCTGGCGGATCTGCGCGGCGTGGCGATCCCGAACCTTCACGCGGTGGAAGATACCGCGATACTCACGTTCGAGTTTGACCCGATGAAATGCACCAAGTGCGACCTGTGCGTGGTGCTTTGCCCCTACGACGCGCGCGAGATGGAAGGCGAGAAGCCGAAGACGCCCGAACTCAAGCAAATCCTCCTCGAAGACCGGTGTCGCTATTGCGGCCTCTGCGTCGAGGTCTGCAAGCCGCTTGCCCTGACTTACGGCAACTGGCCCCGATAAGACCGTTCAAGGAACCGAACCCCATGACCATTCTCATCGAAAACGGCGCGGTGCTCTCGCTGCCTCAGGGCAAGCTGGTCGTTCATGACCCCGGCTACGTGTTGATTCGCGATCAATTCATCGCTGAAGTGGGCGCGGGCAGCCCATCCGACGAGATGCGTGCGTCTGCCGATCAAATCATTGATGCGACCCACATGGCCGTGATGCCGGGCATGGTGAACGCCCACACTCATCTCTTCCAGACCTTCATCCGCGGTCTGGCCGACGATAAGACGCTGCTGCCGTGGCTCGAAGCTGCCATCTGGCCGGTCGGCGCGGCGATGGGCGCGGAAGAAGCCTATCTTGCGGGGTTGCTCGGCCTGGTCGAGAACATCCGCTCCGGCGCGACGGCGGTGATTGATAATCAGTATCTGCACGCCGATGGTCGCACCGACGAGGCGTTTTGTCGCGCCGCGGAAGATGTGGGCTGCCGGTTCACCATCGCCCGCGGCTGGGCCGACCGCAACTACCATCCGGTCTTTCAGGAGACGGCGGATCAGGTGGTGGACGTGATGACCGCGCTGTATGAAGGCTGGCACGGCGCGGCCGACGGCAGGATTCGCGTGGCGTTCGGGCCGCTGATCCCCTGGGGGTGCAGCGAGGCGACCCTCCAACGCACTGTGGCGCTCGCACGCGAATGGGGCGTGGCGACGCACATCCACACCGCGGAAACGCGTGAGGAAGTGCAGATGAGCGTGGAGGCGACCGGGTTGCGCCATGTCGAATGGCTCGATTCGCTCGGTGTCCTCGGCCCCGACGTGCAGTTGGTGCATGCCGTCTGGCTGAGCGACGCGGAGATCGCCCGGATTGCCGAAACCGGGACGCTGGTGGTGCATTGTCCCACCAGCAATATGTACCTGGCATCCGGGATTGCGCCGGTGGTGAAGTTGCTGCGGGCGGGCGTTCCGGTGGCGCTGGCGAGCGATGGCCCCGGCAGTAACAACAGCCAGGACATGATGGAGACGCTGAAGTTCGCGGCGTGTCTGCAAAAGGTCGGCGCGCTCGATGCGACGGCCCTCCTGCCCGAGGATGTGCTGCGGATGGCCTGCGTCAACGGCGCGCTGGCAAATGGCGTATCGCCGGATCAGGCAGGCGTATTCGCGTCCGGCGTCAAGGCTGATCTGACCATTGTTGATTTGAACTCGCCGCGGATGCAGCCGGTCTGGAGCGTGCCGTCGGCGCTGGTGTATAATGCCAACGGCGGCGACGTGGATACGGTGATCGTGGATGGGCAGGTGTTGATGCAGGGCAAGAAAGTGCTCTGTCTGGACGAGGTAGCCCTGCTGGATGAGTGCCGCACCGCCGCGAAGGCGCTGTTCAAGCGCGCCGGCGTGACGCCATAGCCGCGACCGTGACACCCTCAGCGCGCCGGTTCGACGCCCTCGTCGTGGGCGGCGGCTACATCGGTTGTTCGGTTGCTTCGGCGCTCGCCGTCGCCGGATTGACCACGGCGCTCCTCGACCGGGGGCCGATCCCCGGCGGCGCGTCACGCGCCAATTACGGCAACATCCAGGTTCAGGACGCTGAACTCGATCATAGCCTGCCGATGGTGAACGCAGCGCGTCGCCGGTTTGACGGGCTGGAAGAGGAGTTAGGGCGTTCGGTCGGGTATCGCCGGGTGGGCAACCTGTTGCTGATCGAGACCGAGAGACAATGGGCGCTGATGGCGGCGCGGGTCGAACGGTTGCGCGCGGCCGGTATTGCGGCGGAAATGGTCCCCGCCGGGCGGCTGGCCGAACTCGAACCGCTGCTGGATCGCCGTTCCCTGCTGGGCGCATGTTATCACACCGACGAGGGTCAGGTTTCGCCGTTCGCCTTCATGGCGGCCTATCTTCAGCGGGGACGCCGCCACGGTCTGGCGCTTTTCCCCGACAATGAGGTCGTTTCCCTCGATGTGCAAGGAGACCGCGTCTGTGGCGTGGAGACGAGCGGCGATGATTTCAGCGCCGGCGTCGTCATCCTGGCGATGGGCGCGTGGACGCCCGCGCTGGGTCGCGCGTTGGGCTGTACATGGGGGTCCCGGCACGTTCACGGGCAGGCGTTGGTGACCGAATCTTTCAGTAGGCGGCAATCGCCGAGTGACGGCGTGTTGCACAACCACCTGTCCTCGGCGGCCTTCTTTGACTCGATGCACGACGGCGACCCGGACGCGGGCGCGTCTGCCGTCTTTGCGGTGTCTCAGACCGCGGATGGTCATTTCCTGCTGGGCGAGGCTGGCGTCATCACCGATGATCTGGGGTCGGGCGCGACCCTGCGCGGGCAGGCCGTCGTTGCACGTGAGGTGCTGCGGTTTCTGCCGTCTATTGCCGGTCTGCGCATCCTGCGGGGCTGGGCTGCGCCCGTTGCCTTCACCGATGACGGGCTGCCGCTGCTGGGGCCGGTCGCGGGGCTGGGCGGGCTGTTCATGGCGGCGGCGTTCAAGTCCACCGTGGTGATTACGCCGTGGGTGGGCGATCTGGTGGCTGAATGGGTCTCCACGGGTCGCACGAGCATGGATCTGACCGCGTTCGCCCCTGACCGCGTGATCGGGCACGGCTGAGATGACCCGGTACGAACTCGCAGTTGTGGGCGCGGGGCCGGGCGGCATAGCCGCGGCGACAGCCGCTTCCGCAGCGGGGGTGGCGACGATCCTGCTGGATTCTCAGCCGCAACCCGGCGGGCAGTATTATCGGGCGTCCGCGGATGGCCCTGTCGGGCGGCGCGCGACGCAACGCTCCGCCGCGTTGGCCGGGCTTGCCGATGCAAAAGTTGACATAATAAATAACGCGCTGGTATGGGGCATATTTCCCGACCCAGGCGGGGCAGGGTGGGAGCTTGCATTCGATACGCCAACCGGGTCGGAAGCGATCACTGCAAACACGGTTATCCTTGCGACCGGCGCATATGACCGGTCCATCCCGTTCCCCGGTTGGACGCTGCCCGGCGTATTGACGGCGGGGGCCGTGCAGACGTTGCTGAAGGGATCGCGCGTGTTGCCGGGCAAGCGCGTATTGTTGTCGGGAACCGGCCCGCTGCAACTTGCCGCGGCGGCTGAACTGACGCAGGCAGGCGCAGAGGTGGTCGCCGTGCTGGAGGCAGCGCGCTTCACCTGGCGCGCGGTACGACACCTTGGCGCACTTCAGGGTCAGGGATCGCGCATCGCTGAGGGCTGGGACTACGTGCGCACGCTGCGATCCGCGCGCGTTCCCGTCCGGGTGGGGTGGTCAGTGATAGCGGCGCGTGGGGCGAGTGAAGTCGAGGAGGCGGTGATTTGTCCCGTGGACGCGGCGGGGCGACCCAACGATCATGCCGCCGAAACGCTCGCCGTAGATACGATTGTGGTAGGCTACGGGTTGCTGCCGTCATCCGGATTGGCGCGGCTGGCCGGGTGCGCCGAGGAGTTCCGGCCCGAGTTGGGCGGTTATGCGCCACAGCGCGATGCGCGTATGGAGACCAGCCGGCGCGGCGTCTATGCGGCGGGCGACGGCGCGAGCATCGGCGGCGCGGCGCTCGCGGAGGTGGAGGGTGCGATTGCGGGAACCGCAGTCGCCGAACGGCTGGGCAAGCTTTCTCAGAAGGCCGCGCGTGAAGTCTTTGACCATCATGCGCCTGTGCTCGCACGTGAGCGGCGGTTCGGGCGGATGTTGGGCGCGTTGTTTACGCCGGGGCCAGGCCTCTACACGTTGGCGGACGATGACACGGTGATCTGTCGCTGCGAAGGCGTCACGCTGGGGGATATTCGGCGCGTAGTGCGCGACGGCGCGTTGACCGTCAACGAGGTGAAGGGCTTGACGCGGGCCGGCATGGGCGATTGTCAGGGCCGCGTTTGCGAAGCGTTGATCGCCGGCATCATCGCCATCGAGACGGCAGGGCGCGCCGACGACTCGGCCGCGCTACAGGCGGCGGGCCGCTTCACGGCCCGTGCCCCACAACACCCGATTTCGGTGGCGGACCTGGCCGCGCTAGAATGAGAATCTATTCGAAAACTGCGCGTCGCTCTTCTTCGTAGTGACGCCTTCAGTTGTTGTGCTGCCCCCAGCGGCTGAAGCCGTCACTACGAAGTGGCCGGTCAGGCTACGAAGGGAAAGACGTGATGACATGTTTGATTGCATTCAAGGGAGGAAGCGGAACCTGTGTACATGATTACCCGATTTGAAAACAGGGTGGTGGTGGTTACCGGCGGGGCGAAGGGCATCGGCAAGGCGTCATGCCTGCGGTTTGCCGAGGAAGGCGCGCGGGTCGCCGTGCTGGACATTGTGGTGGACGAGGCGGCGAAGGTTGCCGTTGCATGCGAGCGGTTGAGTGGACAACCCGCGCTCGCGTTGCACTGTGACGTGACCGATCAGGACAGCGTAGACGCCGCGTTCGCCAGCGTCGTCGAGACCTGGGGAACGGTGGATATCGTCGTCGCGTCCGCCGGCGTCTACTCCGGCCAGCCGCTCGTGGATGTCCCGCTCAAAGAGTGGCAGAAGGTCATTGATATTGACCTGACCGGCGTCTTCCTGACGAACCGCGCTGCGGCGCGCATCATGATCCAGTCCGGTTGCGGCTCCATCGTCAACATCTCATCTATGGCGGGCAAAACTTCATGGGATGCCAGCGCGCAATACAGCGCGGCCAAGTCGGGGGTGATCGGCTTGACCCGCAGCGTGGCGATGGAGTTGGCCCCCCACGGCGCGAACGCGAACGCGGTTTGCCCCGGCAACACCCTGACAGAGATGGTGCAGGGCGTGGCTGCAACGATCGGTTCGCGCGACGGGCTGTCGGCGCAGGAATGGCTGGAGTTGCGCGCGAGCGAGTGCCCCATGAAGCGGATCGCGACGGTGGACGAAATCGCGGGTGTGGTGGCGTTCCTTGCGTCTCCCGATGCGGCCTATATCACCGGTCAGGCGATTGAGGTGGACGGCGGGATGGTGATGGCCTGATGGAGTTGACCGGGTATCTCGACTTCTGGTTCCGCGATCTGCCCATCGTCGAGCGCGTCGCGCGGTTCCACCGGCTGGGCATCCGCCGGCTGGATGTCTGGCTCTGGCGCGACCGCCCCATGGCTGAGATTTATCAGGAGTGCCGGCAGCGTGGGGTGATCATCAACTCCACATTTGACGGTGAGGCCGGCAATCTGGTGGACGCGACCGATCACGCGCGCTGTCTGCGCGCCTGGGATGAGACGCTGGAGATGGCCGTGTGCTACGAGATTCCCCACCTTTTCATCTTCTCGAACCAGATAGACGTGACCGAGCAGGGCGAGCGGGTGCAGCGGCTGAACCGCGACTACACGCCCGCCGAGATGTATGCCAACCTGCTGGAGGGCATCGAGCAGATCATGCAGCGCGTCAAACAGACGAAGATCCAGCTCTGGTTCGAGGCGCTCAACACATTTCACATCCACGGGGGCGTCTTCGTCTCCACGCACGATCTCGCCGCCGATGTGGTGCGCCGCTTCGACGATCCGCAATTGCGCCTGTCGTTTGACTGCTATCACCAACAGCGCACGGCGGGCAATCTCATCTGGGGGATGGAAGAGTACTTCGGCCTCTATCCGACGTTTCACATCGGCGACTGCCCCACGCGCCAGGAGCCGGGGACCGGTGAGATCAACTACACCAACATCTCTGCCAAACTGGATGCGTTGGGCTACGACGGGCTGATCGGGATGGAGTGCTATCCGAGCGGCACGGAAGCAGAGGCGTTGGCGACGATTCGATCTTATTTCCCGCGAACCGCCGGTTCGCTACTGGAGAACGCATGAAAAAGACACGACGACTGAATCGCATCCTCGCCTCTGACGGCAAGGCGCTGATCGTAGCGATGGATCACGGCGGCATCTCCGGGCCTAAGGGCCTGGAACGCCCCGGCGACGTGATCAAGAAGGTGGCGGACGGCGGCGCGGACGCCATCATCACGAGCTATGGTATCGCGCGCGAGTTTGCCAAAGAATTGGCTCCGCTAGGCCTCATCGTGCGCACCGACGGCGGTTCGAGCGCGATCGGCCCCGATGTGGCGGCCAGCGCGCCGCTCTTCTCGGTCGAGGACGCGTTACGCCTGGGCGCAGATGGCGTCGTCGCCAACGCGGGGCCGGGGCATAGCTACGAGGTGCGCCAGATCGAATGGCTGACCACGCTGGCCTCCGATTGTGACCGCTGGGGCGTCGTGCTGGTGGGCGAGATGATGCCCGGCGGCTTCGACAGCGCACCGGAGTATCGCACGCTCGCGAACCACCAACTGGCCGCCCGGTTCGGTTCGGAGTATGGCGCGGACATCCTTAAAACGCCGTACTGCGATCACTTCGAGCAGGTCGTGCAGTCCTGTTTTACGCCCATCGTCGTCCCCGGCGGCAGCAAGATGAGCGAGGAGCAACTGATTACGATGGTCTACAACGCCGTCGCGGCCGGGGCGGTGGGCTGCGCCATCGGGCGTAACGTGTGGGGCGCGCCCGACCCGACGAAGATGACCGCGGCATTGGCCGCCGTGATCCACGGTGGCGCGAGCGTCGAGCAAGCGCTGAAGCTGTTGAGTTAACATCATGATTCCATCTACCATGAAGACTACCGTGTTCACCGCGCCGGGCCAGGTTGAGGTGCGCGAGATTCCCATGCCCGAGCCGGGTGACCGCCAGGTGCTGGTGCAGGTCAAGACGTGCGCGATCTGCACCTGGGAACAGCGTTTCTATCGCGGCAGCCGCCCCGAAGACTACCCGTTTCGCGGCGGCCACGAGACCAGCGGCGTGATCGTCGCGAAAGGCCCGTGCGCGCAGTGCGAAGCAGAGGTGGGCGACCCCGTCTGCCTGGAGATCATGATCCGTTGCGGCCAGTGCTACTATTGCCGGCGCGGCATGGATAACCTGTGCCTCAACGATAAGGGCGGCGGGTTGCCCGGTCAGCCCTGGGGACCCGGCGGTATGAGCGACTACGTGCTGGTGGAAGACTACATGATCTATCGGGCCGACGAGGGCCGCGACTACGCCGAGCTCGCGCTGGCCGAACCGGTGTCCTGCGTCGCCCGCGGCATTCGACGGACGCCGCTTGCCTTCGGCGATCTCGCCATCGTGCAGGGCGCGGGCATCATGGGGCAGCTTCACGTGCAGTTGTTGCAATTGCGCGGCGTGCGCGTGGTTGTGACCGAGCCGGACGCCCGACGGCGTGCGGACGCGCTCGCGGGGGGCGCAGCGTATGCTTTCGATCCCGCAGACGCGACGCTCGAGGGGGCGATCCTCGACCTGACCGGCGGGATCGGCGCATCGGCGATCTTCTTCACCGCGGGCGGCGTGCCCGCCATCCGTTCTGCGATCCCGCTGATGGCGAAGGGCGGCTGGCTGATGCTCTATGGCTCGATCCACCCTAAGGGCGACCTGTCGGTTGACCCCAATGACATCCACTATCGCGAGCTAAATATCACCGGTACCTTCTCGCATGACAAGGAGTCCTTCCGGGAAGCCGTGGCGATGCTCAACAGCCAGACCGTAAACCTGACCCCCTTCATCTCTGAGCGTGTGGCCTTCCCGAACGTTGACTATGCCATGCAGCGGGCGATGGCCGCGGATACCTATCGCGTCGTCTTGACGATGGACTGAACTGCGTGATGGACGTGCCCTGTTACTTGGGCCTCGACATCGGGACGTTTGGCGTCAAAGGGGTCGTCGTTGCGTCCGACGGCGCTTCTGCGCGCGTGCTGGCGCAGGCGCGGGTCGAGCACGCGATCAGCCGGCCCCATGAGGGATGGTCGGAGCAAGACCCCGATGCGCAATGGTGGGGCGATAGCCTTGCGGTGATCCGCGCGTTACTGGCGCAGCCGGGCGTTGACCCGCAGCACATCGTTGCCATCGGGGTGTCGGGGCTGACGCCATGCCTGTGTCTGCTCGACGCCGAAGGCTACCCGCTTCGTCCCGCGATCCTCTACAACGATAACCGCGCGCTGGCGCAACTGGCGCGCGCACAGGCGATTCTTGAGACTCGACTGACCGCGCAGGCGATCACGCCGAAATGGATGTGGCTGGCCGAGCATGAGCCGAACACGTTGGCGCGAGCCGATAGCATCTGCTCCAGCCATCACTATGTCGTCTCCCGATTGACAGGCCGGCTCGCGGTGGACTACGACACCGCGAGCATCTTCGGCGGCGTCTTCGATGCGCGGCGCAACGCGTGGGATGCGGACGCGTGCGCCCGGCTGGGGCTGGATGCCCGGCTGCTTCCCCCGTTGTCAGCGGTCACCGACATCGCCGGTGAGATCACGGGCGATGCCGCGCGGCTGACCGGGCTGCGCGCGGGGACGCCGGTGATCACCGGCACGGGCGATACATTTCCGACCATCGTCGGGTGTGGCGCAGTCGCCCCCGGCGATGCCATGATCGCGTTCGGCACCACTGGGCTGTTGACCTTGACCACGCGCCCGCTGGCTGATGCCGCAGCAGGGCCGCATTTTCAGGACGCGTTGGAGGGCGGCGCGGTGGAGTGGGCCGCGAACGTGTTGGCGTGTGGGCGGCTGTTGACGTGGTTCCGTGAGGGATTTGGCGCGGCGGTCGCCGGGTGCGACGCGGGGCCGGACGGTCTACCCGATTTTGCGTGCCTCGACCGCGCCGTGGAAGCAATCCCGGCGGGCAGCGAAGGACTGGTCGCGTTGCCGCACCTGATGGGCCGCCGAACTCCGAATCCCGATCCGCAGGCACGCGGCGTGCTGTTCGGCCTCACGCCCGGCCATACGTCTGCCCACGTCTACCGGGCGCTGCTGGAATCGTTCGGCTATGCCGTGCGCAGGGGCTACGAGCCGATTCAACCCCGCACACGGCGCGTTATCGCGACGGCGGGCGGGGCGGCAAGCTCCCTGTGGCGACAGATCGTGGCGGATATTCTCGCGACCCCTATCGAGTATTATCCGGGGTCCGGCGGCGCGCTGGGGATAGCATTCCTTGCCGCCTATGCGACCGGCGCGGTGGATCGGTTTGAGGCGATTCGCGACATCTGGCTGGGCGCGCCGGAAATCACGCGGCCCAATCCTGCCAACACCCAACGCTACCACGACCTCTACCGTCTATATTGCTATCTCGATGACAGCCTCGCCCCGGCATTCGAAATGCTTGCCCTCGCACTGAGATAGACCCTCGCGGAGTGGGGCAACACAAAAGAGCCGATGTGAGTGGGGAACAGGTGTTTGGGCCAACCCCGGCGACA
>JBBQRS010000102.1:0-17450 GCA_038214535.1 Anaerolineae bacterium | reverse complement strand
CCTGGCGAGTGTGCAGGGCAGCGGCGAGCGCGTGACGGATCTGGTCGGCGCGACATCGGCTGATCTGGCGCAGGTCCAAAGCCGGTTGCAGCAGCTTAACGCCAGTGTGGCGACGGCCAAACAGGTCTCTGCGGTCGTTCGAGTGCGCACTGCGCCCGTGCTAAACCTCGCCAGCCTCGGCGTCACGCTTTTTCTGGTTTCTCATGGCGGCCGGCCAAATCAGTCTGTTGACTCATGCCTGGGAGTGGTTCAAAGACTGACGCGCCGGCCCCTGAAACCCGCGGCAGAAATGGGGCGTCTTCCGACGGTATCATGTCTGTTCCGGCCCCGCACTCTCTTATTTCAGTGGAGGCATCACATGGCCTATTCAACGGGCAAAAATCGAACGGGGGCAATCTGGCTCCTCACGATCCTGGCCGTCATCGCCGCTATCTTTGCGGTGATTGACACGCTGCGGCTGATGGGCATCCTGCCCGTCGCCGTGCTGGGTCCAATGAACTTCTATCGCACCAGTTGGCTCGGCGCGATCCTCGCCGGGATCGTGGCGCTCATCTGGTTCGTCACCGCCTGGCAGCTCTACAATGTGGACCCGCGCGGCTGGCTGTTCGTCGTCGTGATCGCAGTCATCAACCTGATTTTCCTGTTCCTGGCGATCCTCGGCCAGACGACCTTCCAATCGGTGATCGTCGAAGTGGCGTTGAACGTCGTCGCGCTGATCCTGGGTCTGCTACCGAGCACCAAAAACGCGTTCAATATGTCATAAGCGGGAGCCCCTCACCCTGGCCCTCCCCGGATGAGCGGGGACAGTGTCTCCCGCGGGGCGAGGGAAGTGGGGGAAGAGACAGGGCCGCCGTCCCAGAGACGGCGGCCCTGTGCTTTTGTCAAAGGTAAGGCCGATGAGACGGCTCATTTTGCGACTGACGCTGATTGCTATTCTGATATTATCGGTCTGGGCAATGATCTTTGCGCGCCGCTGCGGGTGGTGATCAAGCCGCTGGTGCCCTTCGTCTTCGCAGACGGCGACACGTATCGCGGTTTCAGCATTGACCTGTGGCAGGAAATCGCCGACCGCATGGGCCGCGATTATGAATATCTGTACGTAGACACCGTTACGGAGCAGTTGGACGCCGTGCGGGCGGGGCGCGGCGATCTGGCGATAACGGGCACCACGATCACCAAAGAACGCGAGCAGACCCTGGATTTCTCGTTGCCCTATTTCCGTTTCGGCCTGCAAATTTTGGCGCTCGCGGCCGGCGGCTCGACCGGGTGGGTGACGCCAATTGACCTGATAAGGCGGGCATTCTCTTCGTCGGTGTTCTATGGTACCCTGGCCGGCCTGGCGCTCTTGATCGTACTTGTCGGCCACATCTTTTGGCTGCTGGAGCGTGGGCGCAACCCCGATTTTCCCACCGCCTATGTGCGCGGCGTGTGGGAGGGTATCTGGTACTCAGTGGTGACGCTGGTGACGGTGGGTTATGGCGACCGCACAACGCGGACGACGATCGGGCGCATCGTAGCGATGGGTTGGATGTTCGTGAGCCTGTTGCTCGTCGCCAGCTTCACGGCCAATATCACCTCGCAACTTACCGTGAGCCAGTTCCAGGGGTTGATTCAGGGGCCGGAAGACCTGCCCGGCAACACATCTCTACGGTGACGGGCAGCACGGCGGCGAGTTATCTGGAAGACCGCGGTATCGCTTTTCAGGGTGTGGGGGCCATAGACGAAGCGTTTGCGCTGTTGGAGGGCGGCAGTGTAGACGCCGTTGTTTACGATTCGCCGGTGCTGCTCTACTACGCGCTGGGCGAGGGCCGGGGGAAGGTGCAGGTGGTGGGCAATCTGTTCGAGCGACAATATTATGGCATCGCGCTGCCCCAGGATAGCCCGCTGCGGGAAGAGATCAACCGCACGTTGTTGGCGATCAACGAAGACGGCACTTACAACCGCATTCATCAGCGTTGGTTCGGCGCGCCACCGGTATCAACTCGACCGGGAAAGCGCCGCGTACCACGCAGTCTATAACCAACGCACCGCCACCGAACGCATCAACGCTCAGGCCAAAGAACTGGGCATCGAGCGACCCTACCTGCGCCGCCAGTCCGCCATCGCCAACCAGAACACGCTGATCTACGTCCTGATCAATCTGCGCGCCTTGCCGCGCATCCGGGCCCAGCAGGAGGTGCTGGCGCGCCAGGCCAAACAGCCTGGCCCAGCCAAGACCTGAGTGGCGCACCTGACGATCGTGGCCGGCCCCGGCGCTGCCGCGCTCCGCCCACCGGTCGTCTTGTCGCGCCCAGTAGCCACCGCCGCAGCCCGAGATGACCCGCTGCCGGCCCCAGACTTACCTCGCACAGCCGCACCGCGGGGCATATCCCCTGATTGCCGGCGCAGCCGCAGCTCAAAAAGGCCCCCAACCGCTCGCTTATGTTTTGTGTCGTTCAGCACCGCCCTGCACGCACGCGTTATGTTTTGTCCTACCCTCGAAAAGGAGACTGAATTATGTCTGCTGAATCTTGGGAAATGGATACCGGGTTTGCGACCCAGCAACAGCCGTGGTGGCTGGTGCTCATGGGCGGTATCGCCAGCGTCATCATCGGCGCGCTGCTCGTCACTTCGCCGGTACGCACGGTCAATGCCGTGGTCATCTTTCTGGCGTACTGGTGGATCATCCAGGGCATCTTCACCATCATCGGGATGTTCATAGATCACACGGCCTGGCTCTGGAAGCTGGTTATGGGCCTCCTGGGTATCATCGTCGGCGTGATTATTCTGCGTAATCCGCTTATCGCGACGTTAGCGCTGCCTTCGACGCTGCTCCTGCTCCTGGGTATCCAGGGCATCATCGGCGGCATCCTTGGCCTGATGATGGGCTTCAAGGGCGGCGGCATCGGCGCGATCATCTTCGGCATTCTCGGCCTCGTCATGGGCGTGTTCCTGGTCCTGAACTTCACCAGCCCCGGCATGATGCTTTCGCTGGTCTGGGTTGCCGGCATCTTCCTGATCGTCGGCGGCATCTTCCAGATCATCCGCTCGTTCATGCACTAAGGACTCTCTTGTTCGTATTCGACCGGCCCCCATTCCGGTCCGCATAAGATCAAAGGCCCGTCCCCAACGTGGGGCGGGCCTTTGTATTTCCGCACCAGGTAAGGTGCAGTTAGCTGTCCGGCTATTTTTGCGGCGCAGCCGGCGCGGCGTCGGCCGGCGTGGCCGCGACGCCTGGCGCGGCGGCGATCCGGGTTGCGGCGCGTTTGCGGCGTCTGCGCACCAGCCACCAAATGAAGAGCGCGAGCGGCACGAGGAACGGCCCAAGGATGATGGTGAACTGGATGAGGCCGGTCGTCAGACCTTTGCTCACGTTGCCAAGCGTCACGAAAGCATCTTGCGCCGTCTCGCCGGGCTTGAACGCAGGCGGGGTGGGCGTCGGCATGGGCGTCGGGGTGGGCAGTTGCGGCTCAAGGCTCACCGAGAGGCTGGAGAACGCCGAGCGATCTTTCAGGTAGTTCATGCGCCCTTTCACCTGTTCGATCTCGCCCTCGATTTTCGTGAGCTCGGCATTGACCTTGAGCGCTTCTTCGACGGTCTGCGCCTCATCCAGGAAGACGCGCACGCGGGCGGCGGTGGCCTCCAGGTTGTTGAGTTGAGACTGGAGGTCCACGTACTGATCGGTCACGTCCTCGCCGCTGGCGTTGTCACGCAGTACCCGGATGGCGAGCGTACGCAGCCTGCGCTGCGTCTCCTCGAAGCGCTCCACCGGCACGCCGAGTTGCAGTTGTGCGTACTTCGCGCCGTCTCGTTCCTCCGTTTCGGAACTGACAATGTATCCGCCCTCGCCAACGGCGATGAGCGTCACATTGTCAATGGCTGCGTCGGTGTCGGCGACGAGCAGGGCCATATCGCCGTTCTTGATGATCTTGCGACCGTCCTGGTAGGGCGAGGGCAGGTCGGCCAGACCGGCGAGCGCGGGCTGGGCCGGGGCCTCGACCGCAGGCGCCTGGCCCGCTTCACTCACGGCTTGCGCCACAGCCGGGGGCGGCGCGGCCGGCGCTTCCTCTGCGTAGTATGATGCGGGCGGCGCTGCTTGAGGCGCAGATGAACACGCGGCGAGTAGCAGGGGCGCGACCAGGGCCAGGAGCAGGATCGAAGCAATCCACATGGGGCGTTTCATAGTTCTCCTCCGCAACGTTGAGCGACCGGGCAGTCATCATCGGGCGAACCAGAGTGGGCGTGATATCTCTCGATTATATGTGCGACGACACGGGAAGTCAACGGGTTCCAGAGCGCCAGAAACCCGGTTTCCGGCTTCGCCGAAGAAACCGGGTTTCTTTTGGGCGGCGATGCGGGTCTTGTGATACGATGCGACCCTGACCTCACGCATCGGAAAGGTTGGCCCATGTCGTCGCGTTCGCGTACCCTATCTCTCATCCTCCTGTTGATTATGCTGGCAGGGTGCGCCGCGCCTGCCGCGCCTCCTGCGTCCCGGCCTGAGTCCGCGCCGGGGTTGCCCTCCGCGCCCTCTGGTTATGACACGCCGGTGCAGCCGGATGCGCCCTGGCCGCTTTTCCGGCGCGACCGGCGCAACACCGGCGCCGCGCCGCTGCCCGCCGACTATCAGGGCGATCCGCCGTGGAGCTTCCGCACCGGCAAGGGCATCTTCTCCACGCCGGTGATTGACGCGGCCGGGAATGTCTACGTCGGTTCGGCGGATCACATCTTCTACGCGCTCTCACCCGATGGGCGCGTCAAGTGGACCTATCCGACCGGCGAGATCATTGATTCGGCGGCAGTGCTGACGCGACCGGGGCTGATCGGGGCCGATACGACGGTGGTGATCCCCTCCGGCGACGGCTATCTGCACGCGGTCAGCATGAGCGGCCGCGCGCCGATCTGGCAGTTCGACGCGAACACCGCACAACGCGACAGCTATAACAACTGGTGGGAAGGCAACGTCACCATTGGCTTCGATGGGACGCTTTATGCGGGGAACACCAACTTCAACTATTACGCCGTGACGCCACAGGGCGCGCTCGATTGGGTCTACGAGACCGGCGCAAATGCATGGTCCATCGCCGGGATCGGCGACGACGGGACGCTATTCTGGGGCAGCAACGACACCTTCATCCACGCCGTAGACCCCGCCGGTAAGGGCCGATGGACGAAGCGCACGCTGGGATTCATCGCCGCCTCCGCTGCGATCGGCAAGGATGGGACGATCTACATCGGTTCGTTCGATTCCTACCTCTACGCGCTCGATCCGGCGACGGGCAAGACGCGCTGGCGGTTCAAGACGACCGACCACATCTACGCCTCGGTCGCGCTGGGCGAATCGCCCGACGGCACACACACCGTTTACCTGGCCTCGGCCGATGGCATCCTCTATGCGCTGAACGCCGCGACCGGCGCGCTGCACTGGACCTATGACGCGGGCGACCCGATCCGCTCCAGCCCGGTGCTCGGCGCAGGGCCGACCGGTGAGGGCGGCGCGATCGTCTATTTCGGCGCGGGTAACGGCAAACTCTATGCGCTGGACGCCGCGATCGGCGCACGCCGCTGGTCGTTCGATACAACGCCCGCCGACCCGGAACTGCGCGACCGCAACGACCTGAACGCTTCGCCGGCGCTGGGGCCGACCGGCGTCGCGATCGGCGGCGAGACGGGCGACGTGTGGTACGTGCCCTATGACTATTGCCTGCACGCCGAGGACGCGCGTTGCTCCGTCGCTCCGGGCGAAGACCTGCCGGCCGACGCGGCCGGCTTCTACTACGTGACGCCGGGCGGTACGACGCAACTCAGCGGCGACACGCCGACCGTAACGCCGGGGACGATCCTGACGCTGCGGCTGCTGGCGCGTGAAGGTGGTGAGACGACCGACGCCTGGGTGTGCAATCGCCCGGTGGGTTGCCCGGCAGATGCCTTGCAGGTGACCGCCGATCCGCCGTTCCCCTTCCGCGTGGAGAAATCCGCCGACGGCAAGTATCTACACATCATCCCCGACGGTTTCCTGGAACCGGGGCAGGACTATACGCTGCACATCTCGGCGCAGACCTACTCAGGCGGCGCGGCGCTGGGCAATTTGCAACTGGGCGGCCGCGCCGCCGGTCGCGTCGAGCAAGAGTTCACGTTTGGCGTGACGCCCCCCGGCGAGGCGTTCCCGCTGGCGCTCGGCCCCGACCGCGTGGATGCCGTCGAGTGGACGCGCCTGGCCGCGCCGATTCCGCCGATGATGCCCAGCCTGAACCAAATCGGGTTCGATTATCTGGATTGGATCATGGCGCCGGTGGTGCTGGGTGAGCCGGACGCGACGGGCGCGGCCCCGGCGGTGCTGTGGGCGGTGGGCGCGACGCGCGACACGGAAGGCGTGCTGCACGTCTACCCGCTGTCGGATTTCACCCTGCCGCTGGCGGGCAAGGTGCGCGGCGACGACTTCATCCTGGAGAATCGCGACTTCACGATGGAGGTCACCGGCATTCCGATCCCGTTCAACCTGCTGCAAATGCGGGGCCGGCTGGGGGCCGATGGCCGCGTTGCGCCGGGCGCGTCGCTCGTCGCCGATACGGATGCGCTTTCGATCCCCACGTTCGGGCCGTATCTGGTGGTGGCGGGGCTGGCGAACGATTGGTACAAGAAGCTGCTGGTGGCCGGGACGTTCATCACGCGCCGCTATGACGACGCAGGCGGGGCCAATATTCGACCGGAAGGGGTCGAGCTGGCGGGCCTGACGCTTGAAGCGCCGACCGGGGAAGCCGCGGGCCGGGTCGTCGCGACGCTGACACAGACCGGAGAGACGCCCTACGTGTTCGCGGCGCACCGCCCGGCGATCTTGCTGGTGGACGCGGAGACCGATGCGCCGGTCTGGCTGGACTATCACGCGAACCTGAAGACGACGGCCTCCGGCGACGGCGCGACCGTGGAACTGACGCTGCCTGCCGGAACGGTGCTGCCGGCCCGCACAGACGCGATTGTGATCCTCGATGTGTTCCCCCTGGCGCGCCGGCCGGTGGAGTGAGGGGGCGGAGGAGCAGAGGAGCAGAGGTGAGGGTACACGAGGGAGCGGAGGGCCGACTCCCTCTCCCCGTGGGAGAGGGTTGGGGTGAGGTGGAGCGGAGGGGCCGGCTCCCTCGCCCTGTGGGAGAGGGTTAGGGTGAGGGAGATCGGGTTCAGGGGATGCAGAGCTGCTGGCCGACGCGGATGCGGTCGGGGTTCGTGATCCCGTTGCGCTTCGCCAGGAGCCGCATACTCACACCGTTTGCGCGGGCAATTCTCGCCAGCGTGTCACCCCGTTTGACGGTGACCGTGGCGCGACAGGTTGAATCGGTCGCCGGCGCGGCCTGGGTCGTCGCCGGGGGCGCGACCGCCGGTCTGGGCGTGGCCGTTGCGCTGTCAACGGTGACCGACGGGCTGGGGGTCGCGGCGACGGCTGTGGCCGGGGGTGTGGCGGTCGGCAGGTCTACAGCCACCGCTTCGTGGATCGGTTTGGCCGTGACGTAAAGGCGGGCCGGGAAGGGCGAGAGGATCGCCCCGCCGCAGGTCACCAGGGTCAGCGTCTCGTCGGCGGTGGCTGTGAGGTGCTGGATGGTCTTCGCTAGGTCGGTGTCGGAGCGCGGCGGCCAGTTGACCTTCTCGACCTGAACCACCTGATAGGCGAAGCGTCGGTCTTCTTGATCCACCACGTAGATGATGTCGCCCTGGCTCAAGCGGCCGATATCGTAGAACACGCCCCGCCAGTTGTAAATGCCGCGGTTATAGTTGTGACCTGACAGGACGGTGTTTCCCGCGCCGAGTCCGCCCGTGCCCTTCAGGTGGCCGACCAGATCGGGTCGGGTACGCGTGGCAAACAGCTTGTCGGTGTCCCAGTCGGTCTGGCCGTTGCGCGTGACCCGATCTATCGTGACGATGGGGCGCGTGATCTTCAGCCTGGGGATGATCAGTTGGGCCGGCGCGGCGGGCGCAGCCGGGGGACGGGTCGGGATGACCGTCGCCGTGAGCGGGGGCGGCGTCGAGGACGAGTGGGGGGACGAATCTATTGCGGTGGGCGACGTTTCTACCGGGAGAGCCATCTCTGTGGGTAGAGTGGGCGCAGGCGCCCGTGGCGATGCGTCAGGTTCGCCAGTCGCGATGGCGTCGGGCAGGGTCGTTTGCGTCGTAACCCAGGTTGCAAGCTGATCGTAGAGCGCAAAGCCGGCCACAACCCCCAGCAGCACGATGCTGAGGACGATCAAGCCGATGCCAACCCTCGAGGACGGTGTTTTGGTGTTCATGTTGTCCTGCCCGCCCCTTTTGCGCACTTTCATAATTTGACAACTTCATGTTGTCATAATACTATTTGTATAGTACGATTATTTGTAGACCTGTGCAAGTTTTATAGAGCGCTTCTCTAATCGCCGCCGGCCCGCTAAAGGCTCTCCGCCACCGGGCCACCCTGTCCAATCCGTAGCCAACCCGGAGCTGCGGATCCGCAGCCTCATACGGGGCTATCATGCGAAAGTGAGCAAGAGGGGGTCATTATGAACCAGAAGCAGCGCAGTTTCAAATTGGTCGGTATCGCAGCACTTTTTCTCTTGTTGGTCCTGGCGTTCGCCGGGCCTGTGGCCGCCCAGGAGGGGGTTACCTACATCACGGAGGGTGATTGCATCTCCGCGGCGTCGGGCAACGATCGGTGCAGTGCGAACGATGTCACCCTGGGCGCCCTGACCGTCACCCAGGTGATCGAGCAATGCGACTCCACAACGGACACGTTCACGGCGCTGGTTAGCGCCACGGTAGACGCGACGGCTCTGGGACGGTTCGACATCGGCATGTGGATTGGCATGACCGACTACGCGGCGGCGAATCCGGGGGCCCAACCGGGCGACGGCGCGCGTTTCGGCGATTCCTGCTACCGGCAGATTTTGTCGCCCGTGACGACCACGGCCGCCGAGGTGAACCCCACGAGCGGCGAGGGGCCGTATGCGTCGCTGGATGGGGATTTCTGCGGCGACGTTCAGCAGGGTGTATCCAGTCTGGCAAACCTGCCCTACGACGACAGCTCCGTGATGACGTTGCCCTGCGCCGACCCGGACAACGACGGCGTGGCGAACATAGACGCCTGCGTCTCCTGGGAGAACAACCCGAAGGTGACGTGCGCCAATGTGACCCAGGCGCTGCCCGGCTCGCCGGCCAAGTGCAGTTGCGGTTCCTTCGCGGCCACGGGCGTGGACATCCGCAAGATCATCGTTGACAAGGTGACGCCGCAGTCGCAGGGTTCCGAGCAGGCATTCCCGTTCACGCTCAGCGCCGTTGAAGACGCTGCGGCGGCGAATGGTCGGGCGTTGGAGCCGGTGGAGTTCACGCTGACCGATGCGCAGGAGCCGTTTGTGACCGGTGCGCTCGTGGCGGGCACATACAGCGTGGCCGAAGGCGCAGTCGAAGGCTGGACCTCGGATGGTGGGACGTGTGTGGACGCGGCGGGCAAGTCTTATGACCCGGCGGGCATTGACCTGACTGGGCCGGCGGTGACGGTGACCTGCACCTTCACGAACACGCAAGAACTCCCCCCGCCTTCGGTGGGCCGCATTGTCGTGGATAAGGTCACGCCGCAGTCGCCCGGCTCAACACAGGTGTTCGCGTTCACGTTGAGCGCCGTTGAAGCGCCTGCTGAGACGAAGGCTGTCTTCGAGCCGATCCAGTTCACGCTGACCGATGCGCAGGAACCATTCAGTTCCGGCGATTTGTTAGCGCGCACGTACAGCGTGGTGGAGACCGACCCCGGCGGCGGTTGGACGTTGGAGAAAGCGGAGTGCGTGGATGACGCCGGGAAGACCTATGACCCGGCGAAGATTGACCTGCCCGAACCGGCAGGGACGGTGAAATGCACCTTCACGAACACGGTTAAGCCGCCCATCACCGGCGTGCCGCTGCCGTTCTCGTATCTGCTCATCGGCGGCGCGCTGCTGGGCGCGGCCCTGCTGGCGGCCGGCGCGCTGATGCAGCGCAAGGCGCACGCTGCGGCATAGCTAAAAAACAGAACCCCGGTTTCTTCGAGAAACCGGGGTTCTAGCCCCTTAGCGGCGGAGTGCATATCTGAGGATGCGCACTCCGCCGCTATTTCGCTCTTCTGCTCCTCCGCCCCTCTGCTCCTCCGCTTCCCCTCAATACCACATATGCTCGCGATACACGTCCAGCGCGTAGCGGTAGCTGTCGTAGTGCGTGTTGGGCGAGATCGAGTGGTCGGACGCGAAGACGAGGCGCGCGTCCCGGGCCTTCATGCCGTCAATGTATGCGCTGACCTCGCGGCGGATGGTGTCGCGGTCGTTGGTCTCGAAGACGCGCGCGTCCAGGCCGCCGATGAAGGTGAGCTTGTCGCCGTACTGCTCCGCGAAGACGAACGGGTCGTTGTCCTTCGCCTTGCGCTCCATCGGGTTGAGCGCGTCGAACCCTACGTCAACGATCATAGGAAGGGCGGCGGCGGTCGAGCCGCAGGTGTGCAGGACGACGGGCAGCCCGTAGCCGTGGAAGAAGTCTACGATCTCCGCGTAGTAGGGGAAGATGATTTTCTTCAGCGACTTCGGCGAGGCGAACAGCCCGTTCTTGTAACCCAGGTCTTCGTAAAGCCAGATGCCGTCGGGCAGGCCGACATTATCGAACATATAGGCGAAGTGCGCCTTGAAGAAATCGGTGTAGACGCGGTTATAGTCATTCAGCCAGCCGGGGTCGAGGATGAGGCTTTCGTACATGGTGATGTCGCCCATGCTCTGCCGCATCAACTCCCAGATGAACATGTGGCCGTAACTGGACCAGCGACCCGCCGCAGTCACCTCGGCCATGCTCTCGCGCATCTCGTCAAGCTCGACGCGCGCGGGGTCCAGCTCCAGCAGATAGGGACGGTAATCGCGCTCCCACACTTCGCGGGTGGTCATCCGAAAGTGGATGTGTTCGGGCGTGCCCATCTTGTGCTTCCAGTATTTCAGCGCCGCGCCCGCGCCGTTGCGGCGCACCTCCCATTCATCCGTCTCTTGCTCGATCTCCTCGAAGTCGCGGATGGGCATGATGTCCATCCACGGCCCCACGCCCGCCATGTCATAGTCGAAATGCAGCCACGGCGGGACCGGCTCGACGTACTCACCGGCGACTTCCACGTCTTCGGGCCGCCCGTCTTCGGGCCGCCAGCGCGACTCGCCAACTTCCTTATGGGCCATGCGTGTGGGATAGCCGTCTTGAATCCAGAGCGGCAGCGAATCGGACCAGATCGAATCCATCAGCCCGACCCGTTCGACATGTTCGCCGCGCAGCATGGCGCGGATCAGTTCGCGCGAAGTGGTTGTCGTCTTGCTGGCAGTGTTATCCATGGTCTATTCCATCTCCCTGAGGTTCAGCTTGGGGTTGGCGCAGCCGCCCTGCCGCGTGGGGCGCACGTGCGGTTCGGCCAGGTCTTCGATGCCCTTCCAGTGATACGGGTCCTCGCCCGCGATCATCACGATGTCGCGATAGTCGGCGATGGCGATCTGCGACTCGTTCTCGCGCAGGAACCACGGCAACAACGAAGATGCGCTCATGTAGTGGTTGACCAGCGCGCGGCGATAGCCCGTCTCTGCGGTGTTGGGCAGCGAGCGGTGCAACAGGTAGCCGTTGAAGAAGACGATGGCCCCCGGTTCCACCTCGACGGGTACCGCGTCCTCATCGCGATAGGGGAAGCCCTTCGATTCCTTGGTGCAATCGAAGCGGGCGTCGTAGGTGTCGTCCATCTCCCACAGGATGCCCGGTTTGTGTGAGCCGGGCAGCACCCACAGACAGCCGTTCTCGACCGTGGCGCGATCCATGGCGATCCACGCGCCGGTCAGCGTGCGGTCGCGGGTGGGGATGAAGTCCTCATCCTGATGCCACGCCTGGCCCGGTTTGCCCGCCGACTTGATGAAGAGCATGGATTGCATCGCCTTGACGTCCGGCCCGATGACGTGGGTCAGCACCTCGGCGATCACCGGATGGGCGATGTAGCCCGCCATCACGTCGGACAGCTTGTGCGGGAAGTGGATGCAGAGATAGCGCTGCATCACGTCGTCGTCGGTCTCGCCGGGCAGCGCGGGCGTGACCCCGCGGACGGGGCCCAGGTCGCCGCGGCAAATTTGCGCGGCATCGCGGCGCAACTCTTCCACCTCCACCGGGGTCAGGGCGTTGTGCACCACCAGATAGCCGTTGCGCCGGAAGAAGTCCACTTCCTCCGGCGTGATCGTGTACGTTGACTCGGTCGTTGCGGGTTGCATCTTGTTCACTCCTGTCCAAACGTGATTACAAATCCGATCAATACGCGTAAACCGTAGTTTACCGCGATGGTCGAATTCGTCAAGCGTCGGGCCGATGCACGCCACGCGCCGATTCGCCCCAATCGCCGCCCCTGCGCGATAATGGGGTTCTTCAAGGAGACGGAATGGCCTATTCGGAAGGATACCGCGCGCCGCGCTTTCGCGATATCGGGCTGGCCCTGTTGATCGGGTTGGTCTTGTTGATTGTCCTGCTGAAGCTGGGCGATGTGGTGAAGGTCGTCGGCGCGGCGCTGTATTACGCGCCCGCGCGGCTGGGGCTGGTGCAGCAGGCCGGTAGCGGCGAGGTGCAGCGCTTCGCCCTGGACGCCATGCCGGAGCTGGTGAGCTTCCCCGCGGCGGGCCGCTACGCGGTTTACACCGGCGATTATGACCTGCTCTCCGTCAGCGACGCGCTGAGTGAGAAGCAGAGCGCGGATCCCTGGTTCACCGTGGTCGTCCCGGAGACGGGGGAGCGGCTGCCCGTCGAGTTCATTAACCGCGGGATGCGCATCTATGACAGCCACCTCGCGCCGGGCCGCCCGGTGATGACTTTTACCATCCCGCAACCGGGGTTCTATCAGGTGAAGCACCCCCGCCGCCCCGCGCAGGTCAGTGTCGTCCGCGACTATGTGACCGGCAACGAAGGGCGGATTCTGGCCGTTTTCGCGGCGGAGATCGCGCTGATTATCGCACCGTTCGCGATCGTTTTCGGGAGACGATACCGACGCAAGGAGATGGCGCGCCGCGCGACGCAGCGCACCCGACGCGCCGAAGCGGACGCGGCGTTGCGCTCCGTGGCCGAGCGCCGCGCGGCGCAGGTAACCGCCGACGCCGACCCGGACGCCCCGTATCATCCGAAGCAGTGATCGTAATCATCCGCGCCGCTGCGCATCTGAGGATGCGCACGCCGCGACTAATCGCCTCTGCAAGGAGTTGCGCTATGGATGTATACGTCTGTTTCGATGTCGAGGATATCGTTCACGAGGATTCCGACGACATTGCCCTCGATATCGCTGAGATGCTCGCCGCGGATGGCATCACCGCCTCGATGTTCGTGGTCGGGGAGAAGGCGCGGCTGTGGGAGCGGCGCGGCCGGCGGGACGTGATCGCGGCCGTGGCGCGCCACGATGTCGGGCTGCACACCGATCATCACTCGGTGCATCCGACCGTCTCCGAATATCTGGCCAACCGTGAGTGGTCGGACGGCGTCGCGGAGGCAATGCGGATCGAGGGCGCGGCGGCGCACGATCTGGCGCGCATCTTCCGTGTCTATCCACCGACGTGGGCGACCAGCGGTTCAAGCTGGGCCCCACACATCCCCGCGGCCACACGCCTGTTGGGGATTCCCGCCAATGTGTATGCCCATGTGCGCGCCGGTGAGAGCGGCGCGTGCTGGTACACGGGGCAGCTTTGCTACCACGACGTTGCCTTCTTTCCGGGCGGCGAGGACGCCTACGGCAACGACGAGACATTCGAGGCCGGCCTGCCGGACCTGTTGGCGGATATCGAGGCGGCCCGGCGGCGGGGCGCGCACGCGCTGGGGCTGTTCGGTGCGCATCCCACGCGCCTGCGTTATGAAGCTTTCTGGGATGCGCTGAACTACGGCGCGGGGGTGAATACCGACCCGGCGGACTATCGCCACGCGCCGCGCAAGGATGACGCGACCTATGCGACGGGCCTGCAAAACCTCCGGCGGATGATCCATGCGGTCGGCGCGACGCCCGGCGTGCGGCTGGTTCCGGTGAGCACCATCGCGGCGCGCGTCGCGCCGCACAACGGGCGCGTCTCGATGCGCCAGGTGGGGCGGCTGGCGACGCTGGTATTACGCACAGAGGGCGTTCCCGCGGGTATCCCGCTCGCCTCGCCGGCGCAGATGCTCGACCTGCTGGCGCGGGCGGTGGTTGCCCGGATGGACCCGACTGTCGCCGCGCCGGACTTCCTGCTGTCGCGCACGGTGTTGGGGCCGGTCGAGCCCGCGCTCATCTTGGAACATGCGGTCGTTGTGACCCCCGGCGAGACGGTCGCCCTGTGCCGCGCAGTGGTCGCGCACGTGGATCGCACCGGGCATTTGCCCACATCATTGCCCGCCGCGGGCGTCGAGCTGGGGCCGGCGGCCTTGCTGCATTTGGCGGCATGGCAGTTCCTGCGGTTCGCCCCCGACCGGACGGAGGCGACCTACGAGGTCGCGCCCGGCGACGCGCTGCCCGCGGGGACGGAGGCGCTGGTGCAGACGGCCATCTACGAGATGCTGCCCAACTGGTCGCCGCACCGCCCCGACTTGAGGTTGGATTTGCTGGCGAAGCATACTGCTTTACAATGCTGGAGCCTGAAGCCGCCGCGGTGGCGCTGAACAGTAAGGAGTCTATCCGAATATCCCCGAATCAGGATGCCTTTCCCTTTGTAGTGACGGCTTCAGCCGTTGGAGGGGCGACATAACGGCTGAAGCCGTCACTACGAAGAGGCGCTGCACCTGCTAACTTGCGGAGCGGCGCATCTGAGGATGCGCACTCCGCCAGATTAATTTGCGAACCGCGATTTTCATAGAGGAGGATGTTTCATGAGCACAACGAATCACGCAACGCTGCTGGAGGGCCTGAACCTGCTGCGCGCGGGCGAATGGGACCCGGCGCACCGCATCGCGCAAGACGACCTGACGACCATGGGATCATGGTTGCACGGCATCGTCCACATGGCCGAGCCGGACGAATCGAATTCGCGCTACTGGTATGGCAAGGCGGGCCGCGATTTTCCGGGCATGGCCGCCCTGCCCGACGAGATGAAGGCGATCGAGGCCGCGCTGACCGCACCTGAGCGATGAACCATGCTTGAACCCCCGGCCCTGACCGATGAGCGGATCATCGCCGCGCTAAGTGCGGGGTATGGGCTAACAGCGACGCATGTGTGCTTCCTGCCGCTGGGCAACGACTCCGGCGCATGGAGCTACCGCGTCGAGGCTGCGGACGGCGCGTACGCATTGGGGCAAATATGATGAAGACAATCGAGCCGGCGGCCACCGATATCACGGCGTTTGTCGGGCGGGCCGAGCACGGGCCGGTGAACACCGTGACGCCGATTCACAGCGTGGGCGAGTTCGCACAGACTTTCGGCGGCGTCACTGCCGGTCATGGATTGGCCCTGGTCATAGGCAATTTCTTTGCTAACGGGGGTCAACGTGCGCGGGTGGTGCGCATTGCCGAGGATGCACCGGGCGAAGATTTCACAACCGCGATCCTGGCGGGCCTGCACGCATTGGATGAGGCAGGCAGCTTCAATCTGCTGGTGATTCCGCCCTGCGGCCCGGTTGCGCCGGTCACGGGAGATGCGTATTATACCGTGGTCGCACCGGCGGCGGCGGCGCTGTGCGAGCGGCAGCGGGCGATGTTCCTGCTCGATCCGCCGGCGGATTGGGCCGATGTGGCGGCGGCGCGTGAAGGCATCGGACTGTTAGACGCGCTGTGCAGCGCGAACGCGGCCCTCTACTTCCCGCGGCTGCTCAAGCCGAACCCGACCACCGGCGTGACCGAGGCGTACGCGCCCTCCGGCGCGGTGGCGGGCGTGATCGCACGGATGGACGCGACGCGCGGTGTCTGGAAAGCGCCCGCCGGGCTGGAGGCCGTGCTGAACGGGGTCACGGGGTTGACCGTGGATATCTCGGCGCGCGATAATGAGCGGCTGAACGCCCTGGGGATCAATTGCCTGCGCACGCTGCGCGGCAAACCGGTGATCTGGGGGGCGCGCACGCTGCGCGGCGACGACCGGCTGGGCGACGAATGGAAGTATCTGCCGGTGCGCCGGACGGCGTTGTTCATCGAGAAGAGCATTGCCGCAGGGACGCGTTGGGTGGTGTTCGAGCCGAACGACGAGCCGCTGTGGGCGGAGGTGCGACGGGGCGTCGAGGATTTCCTCTTCGGGCTGTTTCGCCAGGGCGCGTTGCAGGGTGTGCGACCCGACGAGGCCTATTTCGTGCGCTGTGACCGTTCGACGATGACGCAGGACGACCTGGATCGCGGCGCGCTGAACATCCTGGTGGGGTTCGCGCCGCTCAAGCCGGGCGAGTTCGTGATCGTGCGAATCCGGCAGTTGACTGCAGACGCAGGGTAGGATTGGATCACGCGGAGACGCGGAGGCCGCGGAGAAATCATAGGACGCAAAGACGCAGGAATTTGACATAAGGGTGGCATTTTTTTGTATTCATCCGCGTTCTTCGCGTCTCCGCGTGATACGCGTCCCATTCTTCTCTGGGAGGACGGCATTGAAGCGAGTGGTTGTGACGGGCGGCAGCGGTGGGGTCGGGCGCTACGTGGTGCGCGATCTGACCGAGCATGGCTATGAGGTACTCAATCTCGACCGGGTGCGGCCGGGCGAATGGGTTTCGCCGTTCATCGAGGTGGACCTGACCGATTACGGGGCGACCTTCGCCGCGGTCTATGGCTACGACGCCATCGTGCATCTGGCCGGGGAGCCTGCGCCCGATCGCGATCACACCACCGGCGCGCGGCGGTTCGAGAACAACACCCTGAGCACGTTCAACATCTTTCAGGCCGCGGCGGCGCAGGGGATGGAGCGGGTCGTGTGGGCATCGAGCGACACGACGCTGGGCCACCCTTATGAGAAGGTGCAGCCGCATTACGCGCCGGTAGACGAAGATCACCCCGTTCAGCCGCAGAGCGGTTATGCCCTGGCGAAGGTGATGGGCGAGGAACTGGCCCGCCAGATGCACGCGATGTACGGGCTGCCGATCGTCGGGTTGCGCTTCTCCAGCGTGCGTTATCGGGGCGCGGAGCGTTGGGACAACTATCGCGTGACCCCATCATTCTGGGATGATCCTTTCAAACGCAAGAGCAATTTGTGGGGTTACGTAGATGCGCGCGATGCGGCGCTGGCCGTGCGGTTAAGCCTCGAAGCCGAGATCCACACGGCGGAGGTGTGCAACGTGGGCGCGGCCGACACGATCATGGATCGGCCCACGGCGGAGTTGCTGGAGGCCGTTTTCCCCGGCGCGCCGATCAGGCCGGGGATAGGGGAGTTCGAGGCGGTGCTGTGCATTGACAAAGCGCGCCGGCTGCTGGGCTATGCGCCGGCCTACTCATGGCGCGACAATACGGACGAGTTCCCCGCCGCTACGTGATCGCGGAGTGCGCATCCTCAGATGCGCAGCGGCGCGAAAGGAGTTGCGCATCT
>JBBQRS010000101.1:0-17542 GCA_038214535.1 Anaerolineae bacterium | reverse complement strand
GTCTTCGCCGCTGCCGGGGTCCACGGCGCCACCCCCCCCAACTACAAAGGGGGGTGCGCACTCCGCGGGAGGGGTGTGTTAAATAGAAAACCGGCGCGCCGTTCATTACTGATGGCGCGCCGGTGGTGTTTCAGGAGGCTTTGGGCAGGTTCAACACCGCGTACAGACGGTCTTTGGTCTGCGCCGGTAATGGTTCGTGGCCGTGCGTCCGGTAGAGCGTGACGGTGCGGCGTAATGTGTCCACCAGGATGCGGCAGTCGCCGCAATCCGCCAGATGTTGTTCGATTTCGACGCAAAGCTGCTCGTCCAACTCCCCATCCAGGTAGTTAGACAGCGCTCTCAGTCTGTCGCCGCATTGACCTGCCATCATTCTCTTGCCTCAAAACCCTGGTGCGGGGATCGCCGCGCCGCCGGAGGTCACGAAATATGCCGTGAGCGCCTCGCGTAACGCCATCCGTCCCCGGTGCAATCTCACCTTGACGTTGGTCTCGGTGAGGTCGAGCGCCGATGCGGTCTCCGCGGTCGAAAGCCCCTCGATGTCACGCAGGACGAACACCGCCCGCAGACCCTCGGAAAGCCCGGCGACCGCCTCGCGCAGCACGGCGTCGAATTCACTCCTCAACAACAAATCATCCGGTATCGCGCTCCAGTCTACGAGCTGCCGCGGCATCTGCTCGCCGTCGTCGCCGGTCAGCGGCTCGTCGAGCGATGTAGTGGGCAGCTCGCGCCGCCGCAGCCGCATCAGCGCCGCGTTGTAGGCGATGCGATAGAGCCACGTGCCCAGCCGGCTGCGACCCTCGAAGCGGTCTATCGCCCGGAATGCGCTGATGAACGTGTCCTGTAAGACCTCTTCGGCCTCCTGCGGGTTGTTCATCATGCGCAACGCCAGGTTATAGATCGTTTCCGAGTGCTGCTCGACCAGCTCGCGATAAGCGTCCGGGTCGCCCCGTTGCAGGGCGGCCACGAGTGCGCTTTCGTCGGCCTGGAGCGTTTCGCTCGTCTGATTCATTGGATGAGTGATTCTTCGTCAGGGTTACACGCGGGCGTCAGGCCAGCACGGTTTCGAGTTTGTTCTTGATATTATTGTAGGAGTTGACGCCCACGATACGATCTACCACCTCGCCGCCTTTGAAGTAGAGCAGCGTGGGGATGCCCATGATGCCGTAGTTCATCAGGATTTCGGGGTACTCGTCGGCGTTCACCTTGGCGATCAGGGCGCGCCCTTCGTATTCGGTCGCCAACTGCGCCACCGCGGGGGCGATCATATGGCACGGGCCACACCATTCGGCCCAGAAGTCCACTACGGCGGGAATTTCGGAGCTCAGAACCAGCGTCTGGAACTCGTCGCCGGTCACGTGGAGCGGCTCGACCTGGTTGACGGCTTCTGCTGCCGCAGGCGTTTCTTTCTCTGTTTCTTTGTCTTTGTTGCGATTGAACAGGCTCATCTCGTCTCTCCTCTTGAATGGTTTGCCGGGTTCAACCCAGCTTGCTCAACGTCGTCATCACCTTATCCAGCGCCGCTTCGGGGTCATCGGGCGCGGGTTCGTGCAGGTATTGGGCCATGTACGCCCTGGCGAGCAGCAGGCTGGCCTGGTGCATCGCGGAGCGAACGGCGGTCATCTGTTGCAAGATCTCCGGGCAGTCGCGCCCTTCTTCGATCATGCGTTGCACGCCGCGCACTTGCCCCTCGATCCGGCGCATCCGGGTCGCCAACTCCTCATTCAGTTCGGTTGATCTCTGCTCCATGCCTTCACCCCACACCTTGACACACCAGCGCCAGTACACTATACTGGGGTATAGTATATCCATCTTGTGAAATTTCGTCAAATCAGAGCGAGGCAGAGATGAGCGACGTGAGCCTGAACCCCACCGCAATCGTGTTGTCGGCCGCGGAAGTGGTCGAGTTGAAGATGATCGTGCAGGATGAGGATGCGGCGGCTGCGCTGGAGTTCTTGCAGCAGTTGCGACGCAAGGTGTTGGAAGTGGAGCGCCGGCATTGCGGCGACCCCAACCGCCTGCCCGGCCAATAGATTTCGCAAGCCTCGAATTGTGATATACTGCGCACGGAGCGCGGTATCCGCCGCGTGAGTGCGCCGTGCGTTCGCTCATGACTGCCCTTAACGTGATTCTATGGGTCATCCTGGCCCTGCCTGCGCGCCCCGGTCACGCGCCAATTCCCCCTGTCCCGGCCGGACGTATTCTCCTGCCATTGGTTCAGAACGCGGCGCCCCCGCCGCCATCTCCGCCGGTCATTTCCGCCCTCTACTATGACGGTTATCTGACGGACGAACCGGACGAAGCCTTTCAACTGTATAACCCGCAGAACACGCCCGTGGCGCTGAGTGGTTGGCGCGCCTTGGATGGGACGCGCCGCGCCGTGTTCCCGGAGGGCATGACGCTCGCGCCCGGAGCGTTCCTGTGGTGCGCTCGCGATGCGGCGGCCTTTCGGATGGTCTTCGGTCATCCCGCGGATTGTGAGTATGCGACCGATAGCGACCCTGCCGTCCCCAACCTGACCGGCGGCGCGCTGCGCTTCGCAAACACCGGCGGGCGGATTACGCTGGAAACCCCGGACGGCGCGGCGCGGGATGTGCTGGTCTACGAGGGGGGCAGCGTGCCGGGCGCGGGGTGGCAAGGCGCGGCGGTCTACCCGTATCGCCCGACAAGCGCTTTCCCCGCAGAGGGGCAGGTGCTCTATCGGAAGCTGGATCCGGCGGATGGCCGGCCCGTGCGCGACACCGACACGGCGGCGGATTGGGCGTCCGATCCGGCGGATCTGATGGAGGGGCGGCGGGTGCGCTTCCCCGGCTGGGATCTGGAACGGCTCTACGCGCCGGTGACGTGTACGGTGGATTCGCAGCTTCAAGTGATTGTCGCGCCCGATCATTCGCACGCGGCGTTGCAGGCGCTTCTGGATGCTGCGCAGGCCAGCATCCGGTTCGAGGGGTATTCGCTGGAAAGCCCATCTCTGGCCGAGACGCTCGCCGCGCGGGCCGCGGCCGGCGTGCGCGTGGAGATCATGCTGGAGGGCGCGCCGCCGGGCGGGGTAACGGACGATCAGCGCTGGGCGGTGCAGCAGATCGCCGCGGCGGGTGGGCAGGTGTACTATTTGCGCAGAGATGAGGCAACGCACATCCGTGAGCGCTACACGTATCAGCACGGCAAGTTCTGGCTGCTCGATGACCGGCTCGTCCTGATCGGCAGCGAGAATCCCGGCCCGGAGTCTTTCCCCACCGATGATAAATCCGATGGGACGCTGGGGCGGCGCGGCGTCTACCTGGCGACCGACGCGCCCTGCGTGGCGGATGCCGTCCGGGCGGTGATGGACCTGGATATCGCGCCCGCGGCGCATCGGGATGTCTGGGCATGGGATGCCGATGATCCAACGTTGGGCGCGTCGCCGCCGGACTACGCGCCCAGTCGCGTGGATGGCGGCGACTTTTATATGCCCCTCATGGCGCAACCGTTGGTTGTTAACGGAACGCATACGTTCCAGGTCGTCACATCGCCGGAACAGACCTTGCGCGCAGACGACGGGCTGCTGGGCGTCGTGGCGCGCGCCGGGACAGGCGATACGGTCTGTATTGAGATGCTCTATGAGGATACATATTGGGGGCCGGCATCGGGCAGTGTGGAAACGGACCCCAACCCGCGTTTGCGGGCGTATATTGACGCCGCACGGCGCGGCGCACGGGTGCGCGTGCTGCTGGACAGCTTCTTCGATGACCTCGACAGCCCGCGCAGCAATCTGCGCACGGTGGAATACCTGAACGCGGTGGCGCGCGCTGAGGGGCTGGATTTGCAGGCGCGCCGGGGCAACCCCACCGGGCATGGCATCCACAACAAGATGGCTCTGGGTATGCTTGACGGGCAGGGCTGGGTGATGGTGGGCAGCACGAACGGCGGCGAGGTCTCCGCCAAGCTGAGCCGCGAGATGAACCTGCTGGTCTTCTCTGATCCGGCCTACGCGTATCTCGCGCGGGTGTTCTGGAGCGACTGGGGGCTGGAACAAACAGCGGCAACGCGTTGACATGGTCACTTGCGGCGTGATATACTCGACGGCAACTCTGCGGGCAAAGGAGTAATTGTCCGCGCCCAGGACGATGACGCCAGCATATGCGCATACTAACCGTCAGCGATAAGGTCGAACCCGTGCTTTACGGGCCGTACATTCGCGAGCGGGTGGGCGAGATAGACCTGGTGCTGGCGTGCGGCGATATTCCATACCACTACCTGGAATACATCGTCGGGCTGCTGGATACGCCCCTGTACTATGTGCATGGTAACCATGATAAAGTGATCCCGCAACCGAGCCTGATCGAGAGCGCGGAATTGAAGATTGGGTTCGGGTGGGCCGACAACCTGCACATGCGCGGGGTCAGCCATAAGGGGCTGCTGTTGGCGGGGCTGGAGGGGTGCAGGATGTACAATCCGACCGCACCATTTCAGTACACCGAGACGGATGTTAAGCGCCAGACATTTTTGCTGGGTCGTCGGCTCCTGTGGAATCGCGTGAAACATGGGCGGTACCTGGATATCCTCATCACCCATGCGCCGCCGCGCGGCATCCACGACGACGACGACCTGCCGCACCGGGGGTTCGAGAGTTATCTGACCTTCCTGCGGCGCTACAAGCCGATGTTGATGATCCACGGCCATCAGCACGTCTACAATCGGAATGAAGTGACGGAAACGGATTATTACGACACGCGCATCATCAACACCTACGGGTACCGGGTCATCGAGTTGAAGATGGCGACGGAACAGGGCGGCTGGAAGCTGGTGAGCACCAGTGGTTAGGTTCACATCATGACGACAACGGGTGAGGGCATCGGGCGGGGCCGGACGGTGGCGGTGTTCGGCAGCTC
Organism: Anaerolineae bacterium; assembly: GCA_038214535.1. Lineage (GTDB taxonomy): Bacteria > Chloroflexota > Anaerolineae > CG2-30-64-16 > CG2-30-64-16 > JBBQRS01. The sequence continues at coordinate 12,674 of JBBQRS010000101.1, read as the reverse complement.
GCGCCGCGATGAGGGCACGGCGTTCTACGCGGAAGTACACGAATTGGGGCGGCTGCTGGCACAGAGCGGCTATGCAGTGTTGAGCGGCGGCTACGGCGGCAGCATGGCCGCGGTGAGCCGCGGCGCGGCCGAAGCCGGAGGCCGGGTGATCGGCGTGACGTGCGCGATTTTCGATCCGTTGCCGCCCAACCCGTGGATTGCCGAAGAGATCAAGACGACCGACCTGATGGCGCGGCTGGTCGCGATGATGCGTTGTTCGGACGCCTTCATCGCCGCGCGCGGCGGCATCGGCACGCTCAGCGAGCTGACGCTGGTGTGGAGCATGATTCAGACGCGCTCGATGGCAGGCAAGCCGCTGGTGATGCTGGGCTCGGATTGGACGCCCGTAATAGACGCATGGCGGCAGCATACCGACCTGGGAAGCTCGATCTCGATGCTGGCGCACGTGGCCGCGACGCCGGCGGAGGCCGTGGCGCTGTTGGTTTCACTGGCTGAATCCCCGTCGCCGCCCGGCCCTCCCCCGCCGGGTTAGCCGAACCGGAGGCGCGGAGGGCGATGCAACACACATCCGAATTTCGTAGTTTAGCCCCTTGCTTGGCCCCGTCTGGGCGGGGGTGGGCGTCCGCGACGGGCATAAGGCCCTACACTACGGAATTCCAGGCCCAACGGCTTGGTACACCATAAGAAACTCGCCCTCGCCCTGGCACGGGGGAGGACTTACCGAAAGCAGGAGATATTATAAGATGGCTGATAAAGGCGTGACACCGCGCAGTGAGGATTATTCGCGTTGGTATACTGAGGTTGTGCAAAAAGCGGAACTGGCCGATTACACACCGGTCAAGGGGTGCATGGTCATCCGGCCTTATGGGTATGCGTTGTGGGAGAACATCCAGACGGCGCTGGACGGGCGTTTCAAAGAGACCGGGCACGTCAACGCGTACTTCCCGTTGTTGATCCCGATGAGCTTCCTGCAGAAAGAAGCGGATCACGTCGAAGGCTTCGCGCCGGAACTGGCCGTGGTGACGCATGGCGGTGGCAAAGAGCTGGATGAGCCGCTGGTGATCCGACCCACGTCGGAGACGATCATCGGTCACATGTACAGCCAGTGGGTGCGATCCTATCGCGACTTGCCGCTGCTCATCAACCAGTGGGCCAACGTGGTGCGCTGGGAGATGCGGACCCGGCTCTTCCTGCGGACGACGGAGTTCCTGTGGCAGGAAGGTCACACCGCGCACGCCACGCAGGAAGAGGCCGAAGAAGAGACGGAGCGGATGCTGGGCGTCTACGCGGACTTCGCGATCAACGAGGCCGCGATCCCGGTGATCCAGGGCAAGAAGAGCGACCGTGAGAAGTTCGCGGGGGCCGTCGCCAGCTACACTATCGAGGCGATGATGGGGAACGGCTGGGCGTTGCAATCGGGCACCAGCCACTTCCTGGGGCAGAAATTTGCTAGGGCGTTCGACATCAAATTCCTGAACCAGGAAAACGAGACGGACTACGCGTGGACGACGAGCTGGGGGCTGAGCACCCGCATGGTCGGCGCGATCATCATGGCCCACGGCGACGATCAGGGCCTGGTGCTGCCGCCGCGGTTGGCGCCCCACCAGGTGGTGATCGTGCCGATCTGGCGCAAGGACGAAGAGCGCAGCACGGTGATGGCGCTGGCCGATCAGGTGTTTCAAACGCTGAAGGCCGGCGGTGTGCGCGTCCGGCTGGATGACCGCGACGAGGTGAGCGCGGGGTTCAAGTTCAACGATTGGGAGATGCGCGGCGTGCCGTTGCGGATCGAGATCGGGCCGCGCGACGTGGAGCAGAACGCCGTGGTCTTCGCGCGCCGCGATATGCCGGGGAAGCCGGGTAAGACGTTCGGCGTGCCGGTGGACGGTATCGTAGCCGCCGTGCAGGATGCGCTGCGCGTGATCCAGGCCGACATGCTGGCGCGCGCCACGACCTTCCGCGATGAGAACACGCACGAAGTGTCGAGCTATGACGAGTTCAGGGCCATGCTGGAATCGAAGGGTGGCTTCGTGCGCGTCTTCTGGGACGGCTCCGGCGAGGATGAGGATCGCATCAAGGACGAGACCAAGGCGACGATTCGCTGCTTCCCGTTCGAGATGCCCGACGAAGAGGGCGTGTGTTTCTACACCGGGCGCAAGACGCGCCGGATCGCCATCTTCGCGCGCGCGTATTGAGGAAGAGCGCAGAGAACTGCGCGCTACGAACGGAGGACGGGGCCATCTCAGCTTGAAATGGCTCCGTCGTTTTATTCAGTATGGTTTGCTTGCATCTCTTTCGCCGTGCTAGAATGGGCGCGCGTCGCGAGATTGACATGAACCGATCAGGGGAGAGGATGAACGAGCCGCTGCGCCCTGCGAGCTGGCCGCCCGCGTGGCCCGACGTGACCGATCCGGGGGTTTTGGCGGCCATCGCCGAGACGCCCCGGCACGAGTTCGTCCCCCACGCGTCGCTGGATCAGGCTTACGAAGACATCGCGTTGCCCATCGGTCGCGGCCAGACGATCTCGCAACCCTACATCGTTGCCCTGATGACGCAGGCGCTCGCACTGACGCCCGAAAGCCGCGTGCTGGAAGTCGGCACGGGGTCGGGGTATCAGGCGGCGGTGCTGGCGCATCTGACGCCGCACGTGTGGAGCGTGGAATCGGTGCCGGAATTGGCGGCTACGGCGGAAGCGCGGCTGCGGCGGCTTGGCTATCCGGTGCAACTGCGGGTGGGCGATGGCCGGTTGGGGTGGCCTGAAGCGGCCCCATTCGACGGCATCCTGGTCGCCGCGGCGGCGCGCAGTGTGCCGCCCGCGTTGGTTGTGCAACTGGCCGACGGGGGCAGGCTGGTGATCCCGCTGGGCGATAGCGCCTGGGATCAGCGCCTCTGGTTGATCGAAAAGCATGGCGACACGCTCAGCAAGGCCTTCCTCGCGGAGGTGCGCTTCGTTCCGCTGGTCTACACCGAACCGGCAGATGCGGACGACGCGGCCCTGGCGAATATCCGGCGGAAGTTACAAAAGCTGTTTGAGCATTCCTGAGATCGAAAGTAGGAATTTGCCGTATGCGCGTGGTGATCACCGGTCATAACGGACAGTTGGGCCGGCAACTGCAAGCGGCGTTTGTGGGGCATGAGGCCCTGACGCTGGACCTGCCCTGTGATGACATCACCGACCCGGGCGTGAGCGCCTGCATCGCGGATTTCAAGCCGAATCTGGTCGTCCATGCCGCGGCCTTCACGAACGTGGATGCCTGCGAGGCCGACCCGGATACGGCGTTTCGCGTCAACGTGCTGGGTACGCAGAACGTGGCGACGGGCGCGGGCTGGGCGGGCGCGCCGATGCTCTACGTGAGCACCAATGAGGTGTTCGATGGGAGCGCGCGCGAACCGTATCACGAGTGGGATCCGACCTCGCCCATCAGCGTGTATGCGCGCAGCAAGGCGGCGGGCGAGCAGATCGTGCGTGATCTTGTCCCGCACTTCTACATCGTTCGGCTGGCGTGGCTCTTTGGGCCGGGCGGCGTGAACTTCGTGACGAAAATCCTCGTGGGGGCGGAAAAGCACGGCGCGTTGCGGGTCGCCTCCGACGAGTTCGGCAACCCGACCTATGCGCCGGATGTGGCGAAAGCCATTGCGCAGGTCGCGGAGAGCGGGCGGTTCGGCATCTATCACCTGACTAACGAGGGCTTCTGCTCGCGGCACGCCTTCGCGGTGGAGATCATGCGCCTCGCCGGGCGGGAAGATGTCCCCGTCACGCCGATCCTCAGCGCGGAGTGGCAGCGGGCGTCGCGCCCACCCCTGCACGCGGTGCTCGCCAACACCCACGGCGCGGCGCTGGGCATCCGTCTGCGCCCGTGGCAAGAGGCGTTGGCCGAGTATCTGAAGGAACCCGGTGTCTGAGCCTGTCGTCTCCGCCAGCATCATCATCCCGAATTTCAACGGCTTGCGTTTTATGCCTGCCTGTCTCGACGCGCTGCGCGCGCAAACATATCCCGCCGAACGGATCGAAGTGATCATGGTGGATGACGGCTCGACGGATGCGTCGGTGGCGTATGTGGGCGAGCATTACCCCGAAGTGCGTGTGCTGGAGCTGGCGACGAACCGCGGGTTGGCAGGCGCGTGCAACGCGGGCGCGACCATCGCGCGCGGCGAACTGCTGATCATGCTGAACAACGACACCGAGGTGGAGCCGGGCTGGCTGGCCGCGCTGGTGGAGACTGCGAACGCGCACCCGGAGGCGGGCGTGATCGCCAGCAAGATGCTGCTCTACGACCGGCGCGACGTGTTGCACAACGCAGGTGACGTGATGGGCTGCGACGGCATCCCGCGCAACCGCGGTGTGTGGCAACAGGACACGTGCCAGTTCGACGCGGACACGACGATCTTCGGCGGTTGCGGTGGCGGCGCGGCCTACCGGCGCGCGGCATGGGAGGCCACCGGCGGCTTCGACGAGCGGCTATTCATGTATCTCGAAGACGTGGACCTGGCGTGGCGGCTGCAACTCACGGGGTGGACGGCGGTCTACGCGCCCGAGGCGCGCCTCTATCATCACCTGAGCGCGACCGGCGGCGGTGCGCTGGCGAGCTATTACACCGGGCGGAACACGATCTGGGTGATCGCGAAGGATATGCCGGGGCCGTTGATCCGCCAACACTTGCCCCAGATCCTGGGCGCACAGTGGCGGGTGACGCGCGATGCATTGCGCGCCTGGCGCGGCGAGGCGGCGCGCGCCCGGCTGCGCGGCCAGTTGGCGGGGCTGCTTGGCTTGCCGAAAGTGCTCGGCTGGCGCGGTGAGGTGCAGGGTCGCCGCTTGACGCCGGTCGAAGTGATCGAACAAAAGTTGGTGTGCGGCGAATAGCCGGCAGTAGGTTCGAGAAAGGACAATGCAGATGGCGCTTGTTGAAAAGTTGGGCGAGTTTTACCTGGGCAAGGAATACGATCCGGTCAAGAAGAAGCTGGCAGACGAACTGCTCTACTTCGACGCACGGAACCTGACCACGCACGCAGTGTGCATCGGCATGACCGGCAGCGGCAAGACGGGCCTGGGGATCAGCGTGCTCGAGGACGCGGCGATTGACAAGGTCCCCGCCATCATCATTGATCCCAAAGGCGACATGACCAACCTGCTGCTCGCCTTCCCGGAACTGCGCCCCGAAGATTTTAAGCCCTGGGTGAACCCCGATGACGCCGCGCGCAAGGAGATGACCACGGAAGAATACGCGGCGAAGACGGCCAAAACGTGGCGCGATGGGCTGGCAAGCTGGGAGGAAGAGCCGGAGCGCATCCGCATGTTGGTGGAGTCGGCGGATTTCACGATTTACACGCCGGGTTCCGACGCTGGGGTTCCCGTGAACATCATGGGCAGCTTTGCCGCGCCCGGCATGGACCCCGACGAAGATACCGAGGGCTTCAACGAGCATATCACCGGGACGGTTTCCGCAGTGCTGGGGTTGCTGGGCATTGACGCCGATCCCATGCGCAGCCGAGAGTACATCCTGCTCGCCAACATCTTCGACGCGCAGTGGCGTAAGGGCAAGGACCTGACGATCCAGGAAGTCATCAAGGAGATTCAGAAGCCGCCCTTCGGGCAGGTGGGCGTGGTAGACCTGGAATCGTTCTACCCTGAGAAGGACCGTTTTGCGCTGGCGATGGCGTTCAACAACCTGATCGCCTCACCCAGCTTTGCGATCTGGTTGCAAGGGGAGCCGATCAACATCGCGGAGATGCTGTTCACCAAAGAAGGCAAGCCGCGCCACAGCATCTTCTACATCGCGCATCTCAGCGAGCAGGAGCGCATGTTCATCGTGACGCTGCTGCTGGGCGAGGTGATTTCGTGGATGCGCGCGCAGTCGGGCACGTCGAGCCTGCGGGCGCTGCTCTACATGGATGAAGTGTTCGGCTACTTGCCGCCCTCGAAGGAGCCGCCCAGCAAGCGGCAATTCCTGACGCTGCTGAAGCAGGGCCGCGCCTATGGGCTGGGGCTGATGCTCTGCACGCAGAACCCTGTTGATCTGGATTACAAAGCGCTCTCCAACGCGGGGACGTGGTTCATCGGCAAGCTGCAAACCGAACGCGACAAGTTGCGGTTGATGGAGGGGTTGCAGAGCATCGGCGCGCAAACGGGGCCGTTGAGCGACCCGAAGGTGATAGACAAGATGATCTCGTCGCTGGACAGCCGAGTGTTCCTGTTGCACTGCATCCACGAGGATGCGCCGGTGATCTATCAGACCCGTTGGGTGATGAGCTATCTGGCCGGCCCGTTGACGCGGCCGCAGGTCAAGCAGTTGATGGGGGATCAGAAGAAGACCGGGAAGACACCCGGCGTCGCCAAACCGACCGCCGCCGTAGTGGCCGAAGCCATAGAGAAGCCCGCGATGGCCGGCGCGGAGGACTTGTTAACGGAAGCGCCCGCGACGCCGCCCGGCGTGCCGGTGGTTTACCTGCCGGTCGAGGTGTCCGACGATGACGCCGTTGACGAATTGCGTGCTGGGACGACGGGCAAGGTCACCATTACGGGAACTCAACTGGTGTATGAGCCGGCAGCCTTTGGCGCGGCGACCGTGCATTTCGTGGATCGGGCCAAAGGCGTGGATGAGGAGCAGGAGTATCATCTGCTCGTCCCCATCAGCGGGAAGTCGGCGACGCTTTCGTGGAAGAACGCGGAAACCGTAGATGTGAACCCGGATCGCCTGCCGGACGAGGGGCGAGGCGACGCCCGTTACTACGTCGGATCAGACAGTGGTTCTAATCGCAAGAGTACGATTGACAAACTGCGTCAGGACCTGGACGACCATCTCTTCGGTATGGCCACGCACGAAGTCGCTTATCACAAGGGGTTGAAACTCTACGCCGAGTCAGGGGAATCGGCGCGCGAGTTTGCGGCGCGGGTGATGCCGGCCGCGCGCGAGGCGCGCGATGATGAACTGGATACGATGCGCGCGAAATATCAGAAGAAGATAGATGACCTGAACAAGCGGCTGGCGAAAGAAGAGCAGGAACTGGAAGCCGACAAGGCCGACTATACGGGGCGTATTGCCGAAGAAGCCGTGTCGGGGGCTTCGGTGCTGGCCGGGCTTTTAGGGTTTGGCCGCCGGAAGTCGTTTTCATCTGTCGCCACCCGGCGGCGCATGACGGCCGCGGCAAAAGCCGATATCGCGGAATCGGAGCAGGCGATCACCCAAATGCAGGCCGACCTGGCCGGGCTGGAAGCCGAATATCAGAAAGATGCCCAAGCCATCGCGGATGAGTGGGAAAAATCGGCGGGACTGATCGAGAAAGTCAAGATTTCGCCGCGACGTTCGGATGTTGATATCGAGATGACGGCGCTGGCCTGGGCGCCGCACTGGTGGGTTGCGTACACGGATGATCGGGGTCGAAGCAAAGAAGGGAACATTCCGGCGTATCCGGTCGTTAAGGCGGAGTGACCTGCTCTTCGCTTTTGCTCGCAGGTCATCGGGCGCGTCGTGCGCTTGTGTGATTGTAGTTCCGAACCCTTGCCGGAATGCGGCGGCTCTGCTAGAATTATGACAAGCGCCAGTATCCTTTAAAATTTATCCGAGTATTTCGTGATTCCCGGCGGCTCAAGAGGTTAAATTACGAATATTCGAGTAGATACTTGTTGAGAAATCAGACCTTGCAAACTTCTTACGCGGTTCCAGAGCTTGCCCCGGTTGCGAAAGCGACCCGGTCGCCGCGCCGCGCCTTCTGGCTGTTTCTGATCATCCTGTTCGAAATCGTCATCTTCGGCGCGGTCGGCACGATCGCCTTCTACCAGTACCGTTTCGCCGAGCGCGTGTATGAGGGCGTCTCGGTAGCGGGGATCCCCTTGAGCGGGATGAGCCTCGATGCGACGCAGCGATTGCTCGATAGCGAACTGACCCCCTATCCCGGCCAGCCGGTGATCGTCCGCTACGGGGATCGCACGTGGGTCTTTGGCCCGGAAGATCTGGGGGTGGGGGTGGATACGCGCGCGACGGCGGCGCAGGCTTATGCGGTCGGTCGCGGGCAGTCGGCCGCGGGATTCTTGAGCCGGTCGGTCGCTAATCTGACCGGGCAGGCTCAGGCGCTGGCGTCCGGACATCGAATCGCGCCGGTCCTCAAATACGATCAGGGCAAAATTGAGTTGATCCTGCGCGAGATCGCGGCGGAGATCAACCTGGCGCCGCGTGAGGCGACGCTGGTGGTGAACGGGCTGGATATCAGCAGCACGCCGGGGTATGCCGGGCGAGCGTTGAACGTCGAAGCGGCGCGAGAGGTGCTGACGGTGCTGGCGCGCAACGGCGCGGGCGGCGTGGTGGATCTGGAGGTCGCAGAGCGTAAGCCTTCGATCCATTCGGCGGAAACGGCGGTCAGGCAGGCGAAGGAGTTGCTGAGCGCGCCCATCATGCTGACTGCGGATGGCGTCAACGGGCGGTTGCAGTTCGCCATTGATCGGGCGATGATGAGCGACTGGTTGACGTTCACGCCGGTGGCGACCGCCGACGGCAACCTGGAGATGCGGGCGCAGACCGATCGCGAGAAGATCGTCGCCTTCCTGCAAACGATCTCCAAACAGATTGATCTGCCCGCCTATAACGCCCGGCTGGATTTCAATCCCGCTTCGGGCCAGGTGGTGGTGGTGAGCCCCAGCGCGACCGGCCAGCAGTTGGATGTGGAAGCGGCCGCGAATCAAATCCAGCGGGCGCTGCTGGTGGAGGACCGCGCGCTGACGCTGCCGGTGGTCACGCTGACGCCGAAGGTGGACAGCAGCAATCTCGGTGATCTGGGCATCAAGGAGCTGGTCGGTTCGGGCACGACCTATTTCAAAGGGTCCAGCCCCGAGCGGGTGAAGAACATCATCGTCGCGGCCGAGAAGTTCCGGGGCGTTGTCATTCCGCCCGGCGAGGAATTCTCGTTCAACGACAACGTAGGCGAGGTGAATGCGGCCAACGGGTTCGTAGATTCGCTGGTCATTCGCGGCGACCGCACCGAGGTCGGGGTGGGCGGCGGGGTGTGCCAGGTCTCGACGACGGCGTTTCAGTCGGCGTTCTGGAGCGGCTTCCCGGTGCTCGAGCGCTACCCGCATTCCTATCTGGTGAGCTATTACAACCCGCCGGGGTTGGATGCGACGATTTACACGCCCACGGCGGACTTCCGTTTCCGCAACGACTCGGAGCACTACCTGCTGATTAAGCCGGAGGTCATCCCGGAAAAGTACCAGATGACGTTCTATATCTACGGCACGAAAGATCGCTCGGCGGAGATGATCGGCAACCCGGTGATCACGAACGTGCGCAAACCGGAGGCCCCCATTTACGAAGAGAACAAATCGTTGCCGACCGGGAAGATCAAGCAGGTGGACTGGGCGAAAGACGGCAAGGATGTGGTGGTGAGCCGGCGCGTGACGTTCAACGACGGGCGCGTGAAGGACGATAAGTTCGTCAGCAAATACCGTCCGTGGCGCTCGGTGTATCAATATGGCCCCGGCACGCAGATTCCGGGAAATTAGTTCCTCCACGCTTCGATCAACCCACAGGAAACTTACCCCGCGGAGTGCGCATCTGAAGATGCGCATTTTTTGCGTTGCGGCGCATCTGAGGATGCGCAGTCCGCGAGATGTGGGTCAGGCGACCGGCTTGGGCTCCGGGAAGATTTTGCCCGGGTTCAGGATATTGAGCGGGTCGAACGCCGCTTTGATCTTCTTCTGTAGCTCGATGAGCGCGGGGTCGAGGACGAGCGGGATGTAGGCCGACCGCTTCGAGCCGATGCCGTGTTCCCCGCTGATCGTGCCCCCCAACGCCGATACCGCCGCGTAGAGTTCGCCCAGGATGGCCGGCTTGAGCGCCTCCCATTCCTCGCCGGACATCCCCTCGGGTTTGAGGATGCGCGCGTGCAGGTTGCCGTCGCCCGCGTGGCCGAACGCGGGGATCCGCGCGCCGTAGCGGGCGGTCAACCCCTCGAAGGCCGTGACGAGATCGGCGATGGCGGCGGGTGGCACGACGACATCCTCGGAGCTTTGCTGATCGGCAAGGGTGTTGAGCGCATCGGACATCTTCTGCCGCACGCGCCACATCTTCTTCTCTTTCGCCGGCGTGTCCCCCACATAGACATCCAGCGCGCCCGCTTCCAGGCAGGCGTCGGCGACGGCCTCCGTTTCCGCGTCAAGCTGCGCGGCGGACGCCCCGTCGAGTTCTATCAACAGCATGGCCCCCATATCGGCGCGGGGCGGGCGTTCGTTCAGGAAGTCATAGGTAGTGAAGAGCGACAGGCGATCCATGAATTCGATGGACGCCGGGATGACGTGCGCGTTGGTAATGACTTTGGGCACGGCGGCGATGGCCTCGTGTGGGCCGGCGAAAGGGACCAACAGGACGGTGCGCAGGGTGGGCTGTGGCAACAGGCGCAGGGTGATGCGGGTGAAGATGCCCAGCGTGCCTTCCGAGCCGACCATCAGGTGCAGCATGTCGTAGCCGGTCACGTCCTTGACCCGCTTGCCGCCTAACTCGACGATCTCGCCGGTGGGCAGGACGACCTCGAGGCCTAGCACGTAGCGCCCGGTGACGCCATATTTGATGGCGCGCCCGCCGCCGGCATTCTCGGCGACGTTGCCCCCGATGAAGCAGGTTTCCAGGCTCATCGGATAACCGGCATAGAAGAGGCCATATGGGCCCAGGGCCTCGTTGATCTCGCTGGTGACGACGCCCGGCTCCGCGACAACGACCAGGTTGGCCGGGTCCACTTCCAGGATGCGGTTCATGCGTTCCAGCGAGAGCAGGATGCCGCCGTAGACCGGCACCGCGCCGCCGGAGAGGCCGGAGCCTGCGCCGCGTGGCGTCACGGGGATCATCTCACGGTTGGCGAGCTGCATGATTTGCGAGATTTGCGCCGCGCCGTCCGGCTTGACGACGACTTCGGGCATGTGCGCGTAATGTTCGCCCATCGTTTCATCGTGCGAATAATCGAGCATCCGATCCACGTCGTCGAAGATCACCTGGTCCGCGCCAACGATCTGGCGGAGTTCTGTGAGGATTTCAGGGGTCACGGGTTGATAGGGCGCGCGGGTCATTAGGAAGTCTCCTCAGGGAAGGGGCGAGTCAGTAGGCCCCGATATCGTGCAGCCGGTCATCGGAAATGCCGAAATGGTGTGCGACTTCGTGGAACAGGACGCGCTTGACCAGGGCGCGCGTCTCTCCGGGCGTCCGACACTGGGCTTCAATCGGGCGGCGGTAGATGCTGATCTTGTCGGGCGAGACGAGACCGTAGGCGCTGTTGCGTCCCGGTTGCGGGATGCCGTGATAGAAGCCCAGTATCCCGTAGCGGGAGGTCGCGCCGGCGCTGTGCAAGGTTGCGTGATCGGGCCAGTCTTCAACGACGACGACAACGTTGTCGAGGCGGTCTTTGAAGAACGCGGGTAGCTCATCGTATGCGTCCACGACGAACTGCTCGAACGGGTCAAGCTCTGTGTCCATGAGGCGATTATAGCATATAACTGCGGCCGGATTTACCACGAAGGAACGAAGGAACGAAGGGAATTTAATTTTCCCTTCTTCGTTTCTTCGCTTCTTCGTGGTGAGATTAGTCCGATAGCGGGAAGGTTGCGCGGCGGCGCCAGATGTCAGCGGCGTTGTCGAACAGGACTACCTCGGTGACGTGCGCGTGAATCGGCAGGTCGGCGCTGCACTTTGTTGTGAACTCCGCTTCGATCTGATCCAGACTGTGCGGGTCGTCTACTTGAGCAACGGTCATGTGAGGGACCACCTCTGCATACGCGCCGCGGTAGGGCGGATAATCCGGGAAGCGCGCGGCCACGGCTTCCGTCAGCGCGCGAAAAGGGGCCGCCGGGTCGGGCGCGAGATAAAGCACTTCCGTGAAGCGGCGGAACTCAGACAACGTGACATCAAATGCGGGGAAAGCGGCAAACAGGCTTGTGAGCGCGCTCACGTCACTCTGGGTGATGGATTCAGGCGGCTTGAACGGATAGAGGACAGTGATATGCGCCGGGACGCCCAGCGCAGCGGAAGGGTCGTGGAGCAAGCGGCACGCACCGATGGCGGCATCAGCCTCCGGCACGCAGACGATCAACGCGGATTCCCTGGAGCGTGGAACAGGAAAGCGTTCCGGTAATGCGATCGGTGCATCGTCGTTCATGAGATGCTCCCATTGATGATGCCGCACCACTCCAGGCAGGTCAGCCCCCCGGCGCGCGGCTCGGCCACAACATAGCCGGTGTTGGGAAATGGCAATTCTGCGTCAGCAACACGCGCGAAGTCCACATTTGTCAGCAGGAGCGGCAGCATGTGGATGTAGAGGCCGCCGTGCCCGACCAGGACAACGCGATCGTCATCGGCCAATTCAGCAATCAGACGCTGCACGAACGGCTCGAAACGGGCGCGCGTGTCGAGGAAACTTTCGCCGCCTTCGATGCGACTGGCGTAGCGGCCGCGTTCGCTCCAATCGCGCCACACTTCATAATGGATCGCCCAGCTTTCGGCGTCGGATTTGCCTTCCAGCACGCCGCAATCGAACTCGCGCAGCGCCTCCGTCACCTCATAGCTCAGGCCGATCCGCCGCGACAGGGGGTCAGCGGTTTGTCGCGCCCGCAGGAGGGGGCTGGCATAGATCCGGGTGACGCCGTCGGTCGCGAAGGCGTCGGCCAGGGATGCCGCCTGCATCTGCCCCTTCGCCGTCAGCGGTGA
>JBBQRS010000100.1:0-17573 GCA_038214535.1 Anaerolineae bacterium | reverse complement strand
CGACGTTCAGCGGCGATGGGCGGCTGACGCTTGATCTGGGCGGCGACGACGAGGCCCTGGCCGCCGCGCTGGATGCGGAGGGGCGAATTGTCCTTGCCGGGATGAGCGACGACCATTTCATGGTCGCGCGCTTCAACCCCGATGGCGCGCTCGACGACTCTTTCGGCAAAGACGGCCTCCTGGTTTCCAATTTGCCCGGCAGCGCGTCGGGCGTGGCCGTGGACGACGCGGGGCGCATTATCGTCACGGGCACGAGCAACGGCGACGTTGTGGTGATGCGCTTGCGGCCCGATGGCACACCCGACGCCACCTTCGGTCGCGGCGACGGCGGCGTCATCACCGATCTGGGCGGCGATGACATCGCCAACGGCATGGCGCTAGACCCCGAAGGACGTATCGTGGTCACGGGCAGCACGGACGTCATCCAGCCCAGGGCGCTGGCGGTCATGCGCTACCTGAGCGAAGATTATACACACCATCAACGACTGCCATGCGTAGTGCGCCCGTAAGGGCGCAGGGGCACGCGGAGGCGCGGAGGACGCGGAGAAAAACAGAAAAATAAGAAATCTCCGCGTTCTCCGCGTCTCCGCGTGCGATGAAACGGCGTGCGATCTTTACGGCTGCGAACGCGCCGGGGTTGGTAAGCGACCCCACTGCGGGCGGCGGTGGAGTAGTGTATCGTTAAGACATGCCCACAGTATTTTATTTACATCGCGCCGCGGTCCGCCCGCACCGGGTTGAGCGTCGCGCATGATCGTCAAAGAAGTCGTCCCGGGGGTGCATGCCATCCAACTGGGGGTGGTCAACGCGTACCTGATTGACGGCCACGACCTGACGCTGGTGGACACCGGCTCGCCCGGCAGCGCGGCGCAGATTATGCAGGCCGTGCAGTCGTTGGGCCGCTCGCCGCGCGAGATCGCGCACATCCTGGTGACGCATTGCCACCCCGACCACGCGGGCGGTCTGGCCGAGCTCAAGCGTATCACGGGCGCGGCGGCCTATATGCACCCGCTGGCCGCCGCCGTGCTGCGCGGCGAAGATCCGGGCCGACCATTGCGCCCCGCGCCGGGACTGCTCAATCGTGCGCTGACCCGCATCTTCATCCCGCAGCCGCCGTGGAAGATCCCGTGGTCCTTGGTGGAGCACGAAATCATGGACGGCGACGAGCTGGATTGCTCGGGCAGGGCCATCACCGCGGTGCATATGCCGGGCCATTGTTGCGGGCAACTCGGTTTCATGTATCATTATCGCCCAAACAACGGCGCGCTGCTCTTCGCCGCCGACGCCGCGATGAATATGCACAAGCTGGGGCTGAGCATCGCGTACGAAGACCTGAAGTGTGGCCTGCGCAGCCTGGCCAGGCTGGCCGATCTGCGTTTTGACGTGGCCTGCTTCGGCCACGGCGACCCCATCATCGGCGGTGCGTCTGATCGCTTCAAAGAGAAATGGGGCGCAACGGACGCGCGGCCGATCTGCGATTGACCCATCTGCAACCGAGAGGAAAAACCCATGACCGAACAACCCCGTGACGTCGTTCAGATTGTGACGCCGACGCCGGTGACCGAAGGCGCGGGCGTGCGTCTGCGGCGCGTATTCCCCGGCCACGCGCTGGATTACCCCGACCCGTTCCTGCTGCTCGATCATTTCGGCTCCAACGACCCGGCGGACTATCTCGCCGGCTTTCCCATGCACCCGCATCGCGGCATCGAGACGGTCACCTACATGCTGGACGGCGCGGCGCGCCACACCGACAGCATGGGCAACAGCGGCGTGATCGGGCCGGGTGATGTGCAGTGGATGACCGCGGGCCGCGCCATCCTTCACGAGGAGATGCCGGAGCCGCGCGACGGCAAGATGGAGGGCTTTCAGCTCTGGGTGAACCTGCCCGCGGCGCTCAAGCTGATGGATCCGCGCTATCAGGAGATCGCCGCCGAGATGATCCCCGTGGTCTATATGGGGAACGATGTGACGGTGCGCGTGGTCGCCGGTACGTGGAACTCCGTAGTGGGGCCGGTGCGCGATATCTCGGTGCAACCGACATATCTGGATGTGACGCTGGGGCCAGGCGGGCGGTTCGAGCAAGATACGCCGCGCGGTCACACGGTGATGGCCTACGCGTTCCGCGGCGAGGGCGCCGTGCTCGCCGGTTCTGACGAGGCGCCGCAGCCGGTGGTCGCGCCGCAACTCGCGCTCTTCGGCGATGGCGACCGCGTGACGCTCGTGGCCGGGGAAGACGGGCTGCGTTTCCTCTTCATGGCAGGACTGCCGCTGGCTGAACCGATTGTGCGCTACGGCCCCTTCGTGATGAACACCCGCCAGGAGATCCTGGACACCCTCGCCGAACTCCGCGACGGGACGTTTATCCGGTAGGAAAGTAGACAAGAAGACAAGTAAACAGGAAAACAAGGAAGAGACGCAAAGCTCTCCCTTGTCGACTTGTTTTCTTGTCTACTTGTCTACCTGTTTCCTTGCCTACTTCCCAATATACTCGACATCCGGCAGACCCCGAAAGTACTCGTCTTGCGTCCATACGGTGGCGTGATGCGCCTGCGCCGTTGCGAGGATGATGCTGTCGGCCATGGGCAGGCGGTGCTCCAGCGAGAGGGCCGCCGCTTCCAGTGCGATCTCCCGCGTCAGTTCCACGACCTGACCCAGCGACATGAAGCCCACGGCGCTCAGCGCTTCCTCTTCGCCGCGCTGCGCCAGGATGCGCTTGAAGACCTCATATACGAAGACCGTCGGCACGATTAACTCCGTGGTGGCCTGAATCGCCGAGGCAAACCATGCGCCGTTCGGGCCGCCGGCAAAGTACTCCAGCCAGCCGGAGGAATCCACCACGTTCATGCGCGGTCATCCTCATCGCGCGGCACATCCGTGTCAATTCCTTCCAGAAAGCTGTAAGCCTCCTCGATGGGCGGCAAGATCACCACGCGTAATGTGTGTTTGTGAGGGATGAAGGCCACCTTCTGCCCCGGCTTTACCGTGAACAGCTCGCGAATCTCCCGCGGGATCACCACCTGATATTTTGAAGAAACCGTCGCCGTGTGCATCCTTTACACCTCCCGAACGATGCGAAACCGTAAAGCGATTACGGCAGAAAGTAGAGAAGGAGACAAGTAGATAAGTGACAAGTAGACAAGGAAACAAGGAGGAGATTCGGAGTTTTGCCCTTGTTTCCTTGTCTACTTGTTTCCTTGTCTACTTCTCTACTTGTTTCCTACCTCAACGCGCCAGTTCGTCCAGGCGCGCGAGCTCGGCGTCCGTCAGGCGGAAGTGCATGGCGGCGGCGTTCTGTTCGGCCTGGCTCACTTTGGTCGCCGCAGGGATGGCGACGATCGTCTCGCCGTGGAAGTTGACCGTCCAGTTGAGCGCGACCTGGGCCACCGTGACGTCGTGCGCCGCGGCCATCTCCTTCATCGCGGCGATCAGCGCGCCGCTGCGCGCCACATCCTTGCTCACCGTCCGCCGCCAGAAGAATCCCTTCTTCTCGATCAGCGCCGGGTTTTCGTGATATTTCCCCGTCAGCACGCCCGATCCCAGCGGCGTGTAGGCGATGATGCTGATCCCCAGCTCCTTCGCGACAGCCAGCACGCCGTTGGTCTCGATCTCGCGGTGTAGCATGTTATACAGCATCTGGTTGGAGGCGAGCGGCAGCCCGCGCTTGGCCAGCGCGGCGTGGGCGCGGCGCATCTGGTCCGCGTTGAAATTGCTCACGCCCACCGCGCGAATCTTGCCCGCCTCGACCAGATCGGCCATCGCGTTCATCTCGGCTTCGACCGATGAGAAGCTCCACGGCTGATGAATCTGATACAGGTCAATGGGATAGGGCGCGAGATAACGCAGCCGGTCGCCGATGGTCTGGGGGATGTTGCCGGCGGTTCTGAAGAACGGGAACCACTTGGTCGCGATCACCACCTCATCATCCGCGACACCGGCGGCCTGCAACCCGGCGGCCAGCGACTTCTCTGACATGCCGTTGCCGTAGATTTCCGCGGTATCGAACCAGTTCACCCCGCCGTCGAGCGCCGCCTGCACGATCGCGTTCTTGTCTGCCTGCGTCATCACGGGGAACATCCGGCCCAGCCCGCCGCCGCCGCCCGAAAACTCCATCACCCCCAGACCGATGGGCGTCACCTGTACGTCGCTGTGGCCCAGGCTTCGCGTTTCGATCATTCCGTTCGTTGTCACGTTGGCTCCTTCGTTTCTCACATAGTAGGGGCAAGGCGTTCCCCGGCGAATCGTCCATAACCGAAGTATCACCGCGCTCTCACATTCTTTCGTTACGAGAAATTGTTGCGGGAACGCCTTGCCCCTACCTACGCAACCCGATCAGATGACCGCGCTGCAATGCCTCGTCCTCGACGCGCTGCACCAGCACTGCGCGCATCGCGGGGTCATGCGTGTCCAGCAGGTGCGCGGCGTGCTCCCACACCGATTCGCGCCAGTCGGTGATAATGCGCGAGATCAGCTTCTCATCCAGGCCGCCGAACAAGCGATCCACCCATTCCATCACGGGCATCACCGGGTCGAGCACCTGATCCTGCACGGCGTCAATCGTCCGCCCGATGATGGCGTTGACGTGGCAATAATCCGCGTAGCGGCGGCGGCGCGCCTCGTCGGACAGTTCCGCCCATTCCGTTTCGAGCAGATCGGCCAGCGTCAGCACAAGATCGTAATTGATGTGCGCGTTGACGCCCAACAGGAGTTGTTGCAAAGCCAGCTCGCGCCCCTCCAGCGCGGCGTCGTGCGCCAACTGCCAGACTTTCGGCGCGGATGCGCGGTCGCGCTGGTAGGCATCCAGTGCGACGAAGTAATAGCCGGCGAAGTGGCACAACAGGCGATCCACCCAATCGCAATCAACGAACTCTCCCTGCGCGACGGCAGTCTGCATATTCTCGGTCATCATCATATAGCAGGTCAGGAAGACCGCGCGCCGGTCGGCGGCCTCTTCCCACCCGCGGACGATCGCCTGCATCCGCGCAATCACATCGGCATCTGTTGCATTCAATCAGGCCTCCTGCGGACAAATTGCACATTAAGCATCTATCCGAATATTCCCCAAATCATTATACCTTCCCCTTCGTAGCCTGATCGGCTCCTTTGTAGTGACGGCTTCAGCCGTTGGGGACACGCGTATACACGCGGAGACGCGGAGAACGCGGAGAAAAGACAAGAAGAGAAAAAGGAATTCTCCGCGTTCTCCGCGCCTCCGCGTGAGAAACTACTGTTGTGTCAGCGCCTCGGCCAGGCCGTCTACCTCGTCGGCGCCGGCAGGGACGGTCAGGCTCGCGCCCTGGAAATCGTCGCCGATCGGCTCGACGCGGCCGCCCAGACAGCGCGCCAGGAACGCCTCCGCGATGGCGCTGAACGACAGGTTGTTCTCCGGCCGCGCGAAGCCGTGCCCCTCGTCGGGATAGAGCACGTAGGTCACCGGGATCCCCTTCGCCTGCATCGCCGCCACGATCTGATCCGACTCGGCCTGCTTGACGCGCGGGTCGTTGGCCCCCTGCCCGATCAGCAATGGGCTGCGGATCTTTTCGACGTAGTTCAGCGGCGAGTGCCGCTCCAGCAGGGCGCGCCCTTCCTCGGTGCGCGGGTCGCCCATGCGTTTGGTGAAGGTCTCGATCATCGGTTTCCAGTAAGGCGGCACCGATTCGAGCAACGTGATCAGGTTCGACGGGCCAACGATATCCACCCCGCAGGCGAACGTCTCCGGGAAGAAGGTCAGCCCGGCCAGCACCGAGTAGCCACCGAAGCTGCCGCCCATCACCGCCACGCGCTCCGGGTTGGCGATGCCCTGCGCGATGGCCCAGCGCACGGCGTCCTGCTGGTCTTCCATGATCTTGCCGCCCCACTCCAGGTCGCCCGCGTTGACGAACGCCTTGCCGAACCCGGTGGACGACCGGAAGTTGACGCTCAGCGCCGCGTAGCCGCGGTTCGCCAGGAACTGGTGTTGCGCGTTGAGGCCCCACATGTCGCGGCCCCACGGCCCACCGTGCGGAATCAGCACCATCGGCTGCGGGCGGTCAGGGTAGCCATCGCCATCGGGGTCGGCGCCGGGCGGCAGCGAGTAATAGCACACCAGGTCGAGGCCGTCGCGCGACTTGATGACGGCGGGATGCATCCTGACCAGCGGCAGACCTTCGAGGTCGGCGCGGTTCGTGAAGAGGAACTGCGCCTCGCGCGGCACGCGGTCATAGAGATAATAGCGCACCGGGCCGTTATCCACCACGTAGGCGACGATCCAGGCGCGATCGTCCAGCGTCCGGCTGATGATCTCGGCGTCGCCATCGGACACGGTGCGCAGGATCGCCAGGTCGGGCGCGATGGAGGGATCGAGCACCTCCCAGCGCTTGCGCTCGTAGGTGAAAGACACGGCCTGCACCTGCTTGCCCGTGGGGTGAACCATCACCTGTCCGACGTCGGCCAGCGGGTCTTCGGCCAGCAGCCGCGCCGTCTTCGTCTCCGGCTCGATCTCGAACAGCGCCGCCGTGTCGCGCCCGCGGCTGTCCATCAGGTAGACCAGCCGGTTGTCCGGCCCGAAGCCGGCCAGGTTGGTCGTCAGCGTGTCCTCGGCGGGAATCGTATCCCACAACTCCCAATCCTCTGCGCTCGTAGTGCGCTCTTCAGAGCGCCCCCGCCCCGGCGCGTAAACCTCGATCTCGCCTTCCGGAGTCATCTGCTGGCCGAAGCGTAACCGGTAGTCGTCATCCACCTCGACCGCCATGAAGCGGTCGTGCTGCAACAGCAGCGTGCGCTCGCCGGTAAGCAGCGCCAGCCGATAGATGTCGTGGTAGGCCGGGTCGCGGTCGTTCAGGGCGACGATCACCGTATCGGGGTGTTTGTGGCTCACACCCGCCAGCCGCGCCTGGACGCCCTCATACGGCGTGAGGTCGCGCACCGTGTCGGCGGCCAGGTCTACGGCGTAGAGCCGCCAGTTCTCGTCGCCGTTCTTGTCCTGGATATAGAGGATGTGATCGTTGGTGTAGGCCCAGCCGTAGAACCGGACGCCGCGCCCCGTGTCGTGCGTCACCGGACGCGCGGCGTCGAGGTCGCCGCGCGGGGCCACCCAGACGTTCAGCACCCCGTCCAGCGGGGCCAGCCACGAGAGATGCTTCCCGTCGGGGCTGATCTGCACCATCGCGCGGTCGGGGTTGCCGAACAGCACCTTGCGCGGGATCAACGGAACTTCTTGACTTGTCATGTGTCGGCTCCTTAATGGATGAAGTGCGTTGCACCTATCTTAGACCAGCGCGCCGCGCCTGTCAACGAAAAAACCGGGTTTCTCCGAGAAACCCGGTTTTTGCATGTCGCGATGTCGAAACTACTGCGGCTGATACCGATACCACAGCATCACCACCCCGTTCGGATAGGGCGTGGAGTCCATCAACTCGAGCCGGTCTATCGGTCCCGGCGCACCGAAAAGCGGGATGCCCCCGCCCAGGATCACGGGCATGATCGCCACGTGATACTCGGTGATCAGCCCCGCCGCCCGGAACGCCGCCGCCAACTCGGCCCCGCCCACCATCCAGGCGCGATGCAGCCCACGCGCCGCCATTTCCGCCGCGACCTCCCGCGGCGCGGCGGACGTGATCGTCACCTCCGGCGCGGCGGGCGCGAGTTCCGCGTGCGAGAACACCCAGCACGGCTTGCCCGTATAGGGCCACGAGCCGAAGGTCAACACCTGTTCGTAGGTGCGGCGGCCGATCAGCACTGCGTCGAGCGAAGCGAGGAAATCGGCGTAGCCATAGTCCGTGTCGCCGCCCTCGAACTCGCTCAACCACCCCACCCCGCCGTCCGGCGTCGCGATGTACCCGTCCAGGCTGGCAGCCACGTAGTAGATGATCTCGGTCATGGCTGATCTCCATACAGTCAGGTGCAACGCACTCTGGAAGTGCGTTGCACCTATGTTAGTCCAGTGGGCTGCCTCTGTCAACGCGTTCCGGCCGTGCGCTCGCGCTCGTGGCATTCCAGTTTGTAATGTAACTCTCAATTTGGCGTTTCGAAAATTGCACCTTGAATCACAAGATGCTATACTCAGTCACCAGACGCCACGAAACTCTACAATACGATCGTCCAGTCTACTGCAAGTATTCATCCGGAGGTGCGTGTGTCCCCACAAGCCGTCGCCGATCCCGAAGATCTGGAACGCTTCGCCAGCGAGCTCAAACGCTTCAACGCCCAGTTAGCCGACGGCATGGCCCGCCTGCAGGGCCAGTTCACCGGCCTTGGGGAGACGTGGCGTGACCAGGAGCAGCAGAAGTTCGCGCAGGAGTTTGAGCAAACCATGCGCGTGCTCCACCAGTTCCGGCGCTCGTCGGATCAACAGATTCCCTTCCTGCTACGCAAAGCCGCGGCTATCCGCACTTATCTCCAACAGCACTGAGAGCGCGGCGCATGAGCCCATCCGCCAACGTACAATCCGTCCAGGCGCTGAACGACCTCAAGGTCGCGCTGGGCCGCTTCGCCGGGGATACCCGCGACGCGTTGCAGACTTCCGAGCAGGAAATTCGCCGGACGCTGGACTGGCTGCAAGAGCGCCTGAATCACTGGCAAGGCGAAGTGCGTCGTACGCAAGAGGAGGCGCGTCGCGTCCAGACCGTACTGGCGCGCTGCCAGGCTTCCGGCTACACCGACAAGAACGGCAATTATCACGCGCCGGATTGCCGCATCTATGAGCAGGAATTGCGGGAGTCGCAACGACGCCTGCGCGAGACCGAGGCTGAGCTGCGCAACGCCCAACAATGGGCGCGTCAGGTGCAACAGGCAGTGACGGAATATCAGGTGCAGGCGCGACGCTTACAGGAGTTGGCAACGAGCCAGACGCCAAAAGCGCAGGCATACCTGGAACGCGCCATAAGCGATTTGCAACATTATCAAGCTGTGGCAAGTGGGATGGCGGCGATGGGGTTGGGAATGATCTTCGTCAATGCCGTTAAGATGCAATACAAATCGGACCGAAACAAAGTCGGGAGTTACGCAGTCAGGCAGGCTAAAGCACAGGAAATTGAGCTCGTACAGTTCGCCGGGCGGGGCACCCGAAATTGGAAGAGCGGGGAGCTTAAAACACTTCACGGCGGTAAATTCCCCAAGGGCTACCAGGGCCACCACATCAATAATTTCGCTCGATTTCCAGACCTGGGCGGCGCCGCAAACAACATCCGCTTCGTGACGAAACAAGAACATAAGGCGTTGCATCAAGGGAATTGGCGCAATAATTCCTCCGGGAAGATGTTCAACCGCAAGAGCCTACTCGTCCAGTGGATAAAGTAAGGTAAGTCCGCCGATTGTGAGAAGGAGAAAATGCCGTGCCTATCACCGTGGAAACTATCTGCGATTGGCTGCAACAATATGGCTGGACCTACGAAACGCGCGACGAGGCGCTGATTGTCACCGGGTTCCGCGGCGCCAGCAACGCGTTCCGCATCTTCATCCAACCGGCCGAAAGGTCGCTCATCCTGGCGATCGTGCCGTATGTCGCTCCGCCAACCCCCGAATCTCGTGACCGCTTCTGCCGTTATCTGATGCGACTCAATTACGAACTCAACCTGGCAAAAATCGGCGTGGACCCGGATGGCGACGTCGCATTGTCCGTCGAGTTGCCGGGCGAGGGCATCAGCTACGAAGCCTTTGCGACCGTGTTGGATGCGCTCTGTTTCTATGCCGATGAAAACTACCTGACGCTGCTCAATCTGGGCCAGGACGCCGCCTATCAACCGGATGAAAATCTGGACGTCTGGGGCGAGTCAACTTCATGAGCGGCATGAACCACTCGCGAGAGATTCTCGATAACGGTTGGCTGCGGCTGCAACAACAGCAACGCATCACGTTCGAGCGCTGGAACGACCCCGTCAGCGACCGCTTCGAGCGCGACTACTGGCAGGACTTCGACCGCATCCTGTCGGCGACCCTGGCCGAGATGGACAAGCTGGCGCAGGTGATCGCCCAGGCGCGGCGGTCGGTGAAATAACCACATCCACGTACCACTGTCGAAGGCAAGGCAATGACTGAACCTGACCTCATCCAACAACAGCGCGCCATCCTGCGCGACTTTCGCCAAGCAATCACCCAGCGCACCCAGGCCGAATCTGCCGCCGAAAGCCGTCGCCAGACGGAACGCGCCGCCGCCGACACGGCGCTGAGCCAGGTCCGCCAGAAGGCCGGCGGACTGTTGGGTGATGCCCGCAGGGCGCTGGAAGAGGCGAAAGCCATTCTCACCAGGGCCGGCTTGCAGACTGGGCTCGATCAGGCAGTGGCCGCGCCGACCACCGAGCAGCCCGGCGCAGACCCGGCGACGGAATTAACCCGTTCTGCGTCAGCGGCGCCAACAGCCCGCGACGCGATAGACTCAGACATCCCGGCTCTGCAGAAAGCCAGGAAGGATGCTGCAAATCGCCGTAGACACCTGGTCGCTGGCGCCCTCCTCGGGATCTTAGCCGTGGCGGTGGCAGGCTATCTTGCCGCGCGCGCCGTTCAGAACACCCGGCGAGAGGCAAGGCAAAACCGACTAGCCGTAGCGGCACTGGCAGCGGGACCGGTACTCGTGCCGGCGGGCGAGTTCCGTATGGGAACAGCGGGTGGGAGCGGCGATGAGACTCCCCAGCACACCGTGTACCTGGACGCGTTTCAGATTGACCGCACCGAAGTGACCAATGCGCTGTACGCGCAATGCGTGGCTGCCGGAGTATGCACCGCGCCGTCAAGCGTCAACTCGAACAAGCGCAGCAGCTATTACGGAAACTCGCAATTCGCCAACTACCCCGTAATCAACGTTTCCTGGGAGGATGCGCGTAAATACTGCGCATGGTCGGGCGGGCGGCTGCCCACGGAAGCCGAGTGGGAGAAGGCGGCGCGCGGCACGGACGGCCGCGCGTATCCGTGGGGGAACGAGTCGCCCGATGCGCAGCGGTGCAACTTCGATCGCAACATCGGGGATACGACGCCGGTAGGCGGCTACCCGGCGGGGGCCAGCCCCTACGGCGCGCTGGACATGGCCGGCAACGTATGGGAGTGGACGGCGGACTGGTACGCCGAAGAGTATTACGCGACGAGCCCGGCCGCGAACCCGCAAGGACCGGCGACCGGAGACGCGCGAGTGCTGCGGGGCGGGTCCTGGTACAACGACGAGAGGAGCGTCCGTGCGGCGAACCGCTACGGGGACTTTCCCGGTGACTGGGACGACTTTATCGGCTTCCGTTGCGTCCGCTCTCCCTGATTCTGGCTTCTGGTTTCTGTTCTTCTGGCTTTCTGGAACGGGGGAGTCCAGAGGGGGCGAAGCCCCCTCTGGGTCGCGCGAATTTTCCGGGGCGTCTCCTTGCTGAAGGGTTCCGATGGGTAAGCGTTACGATCATCTGTGGCCGGCGGTCACGTCGTTCGAGAACCTGCGGTCTGCTTTTCGAAAGGCAGCGCGGGGCAAACGCGCCAAACCGCTGGTCGCCGCGTTCGAGTACGATCTTGAGGTGAATCTATTCGAGTTGCAAGCCGAACTACGGGACGGCAGCTACCGGCCCGGCCCTTACAGCAGTTTCCCGATCCGCGAGCCCAAACGCCGCCTGATCTCGGCTGCGCCGTTCCGCGACCGGGTGGTGCATCACGCCCTGGTCGGCGTGACCGAGCCGCTGTTCGAGCGTCAGTTCATCTTCGATACCTATGCTAACCGCGCCGGCAAAGGAACCCATCGGGCGCTGAACCGCTGCACGCACTTCATGCGCCGTTACCCTTACGTCCTGCCGATGGACGTCCGCCAGTTCTTCCCGTCCATTGACCACGCCGTCTTGCTGGAGATCCTGGGTCGCACGGTTGGCGACGCAAACGCGCTGGATCTGGCGGCCAGGATCATAGCGAGCGGAGCAGGCGTGCAGCGCGAAGAATATGACATGGTATACTTCCCCGGCGACGACCTGTTCGCCATAGCCCGAGCGCGCGGACTGCCTATCGGCAATCTGACCTCGCAGTTCTGGGCGAACGTTTACCTGAACGGGTTGGATCACTTCGTCAAGCGGCAGCTCAAATGCCGCGGTTACGTGCGCTACGTAGACGATATGCTGCTGTTCGCAGATGACAAAGCAACGCTGCACAGTTGGCGCGATGCGGTGATCGAATATCTGATGGGCCTCCGGCTCACCATTCATGAGAATTCAGCGCAACCCCAACCGTGTGCCGGCGGCCTGCCGTTCCTGGGTTTCCAGGTCTTCCCGGATCACCGGCGGCTGAAGCGGCGGAATGTCGTCCAGGCGCGGCGACGCCTCCAGGCGTTGGCCACAGGTTATCGCGAAGGGAAGACCGGTTTCGATGCGGTGGACGCCAGCGTGCAGAGCTGGCTGAGCCATGCTGGACATGGCGACACCTGGAAACTGCGCCGGGCGCTCTTGCACGACTTCGTGCTCAAGAAAGAAGCCGATGGAACCGCCAGCGAAGAATACGACGTCGCCGATCTTCGGCAAGACCTATGATTTCATCCTGTGGCTGCTGGATCATACCGAGAAGTTCCCGAAGAGCGAGAGGTTCCGGCTCGCGCGTCGCGTGGAGGACGCGGCCTTCGAGTTTTATGAGTTGCTGATCCAGGCCACCCGGACGGCGCGCCGCCGACAGGTGGTGCTTCTCGACGCCGATCTCGTGCTGGACCGGCTGCGGCTCTACGTGCGCCTCAGCCACGCGCGCGGCCTCCTCACCGACGGCCAGTATCAGTATGCGGCTGCGGCCCTGGTCGAAATCGGCAAATTGCTGGGTGGCTGGTTGAAGAGTCTCTCTGTGGCGCAAACGGAGCCTGCGGCTCCGTGATGTGCGGGGCGCCGGTGGAGTGCTGCGGGGCGGGTCCTGGAACAACAACGAGAGGAACGTCCGTGCGGCGAACCGCAACAGGAACAATCCCGATAACAGGAACGACAATATCGGCTTCCGTTGCGTCCGATTGCCCTCTGACGGCTATGCCGGGCCAGAATGCCGCGTGTCTGCGCTCCGAGCGAGCGCTGGATACGCGACGAGCGCCGGGAGGGCGAGCGCCGGTAGTCCCCGTCTGGCGGCCGGGTTTGCCCGGCTCCAGGCAAATATAGAATAGCCCGGCTCCCCGGCGCGTCACGCGTCCTGGAGCCGGGCAAACCTTCGCGGAGGTTGCTGATGCCTTCTGTACGGAATATCGAAAGACAACTCCAAACGCACATCGCGCAACTGGTGCAGGCCGCGGCCGACGCCGGCCACTGGCGCGACCGGTGGATCGAGCAGGCCGACGTCGAACATCAGCGCCGTGTCGCAGATCTCGAAGTTCGTTACCAGCAGGCCTTGACGGATGCCAAACCAGCTTACGATGTGGCCATATCGGAGGCGGCCGATCGCGTCCGCTCGGTCATCCAGGCCGCCGGGCCGCTGGCCGCGCCCTGGGACGACGCGTCGTGGAAGTCGTGGGTCCCGGCGCAGGAGGGCAGCATCCCGCCCTTCGTCCGGCTGGGCCAATTGGTCGAGATTGGGTGCTGGCATCGCCTGAGCCAACCGGCGCTGCTGCCCTTCGTCGGCGCGCGCGGCGTGCTGTTCAAGGCGCCGGGCGCGGCCAGAAACACCGCGGTGCAGGGTGCGCAGTCCGTGCTCCTGCGCCTGCTCGCGTCCCTGCCGCCCGGCAAGGTGCGGCTAACCTTCGTGGACCCCGTGGGGCTGGGGCAGAACGCCGCCCCCTTCATGCACCTCGCCGACTACGACGAGGCGCTGGTGACCGGCAAGGCCTGGACCGAGCCGCAGCACATCGAGCAGCGCCTGGCCGACCTCACCGAGCACATGGAGAACGTGATCCAGAAATACCTGCGTAACCAGTTCGCCGGCATCGAGGACTATAATACGCAGGCGGGCGAGGTCGCCGAACCCTATCGCGTGCTGGCCGTCTTCGATTTCCCGGCCAACTTCACCGAGACCTCGGCGCGCCGGTTGGTCAGCATCGCGCAGAACGGCCCACGTTGCGGCGTCTACGCGGTGATCCTGGCCGATACGGACAAGTCGCTCCCCCACGGCTTCAACCTCGCCGACCTGGAAAGAGCCGCCACGGTCATCGCCTGGGACGGCGCCCGCTTCGTCTGGCAGGATCCCGACTTCAAGGACTGCCAGTTGGAGTTGGACGCCCCACCCGACGCGGCGCTTTTCAACCGCATGGTCAACGCCGTGGGCGCGGCGGCGAAAGAGAGCAGCCGGGTGGAGGTGCCGTTCGAGCGGATCGCCCCACCACGCAAGCAATGGTGGCAGGGCGATAGCGGGCACGGCCTGCGCGTGGCGTTGGGGCCGGCGGGCGCGCGCAAGTTGGAGTACCTTGACCTGGGCGCGGGTACCGCTCAGCACGCCCTGGCAGCCGGCAAGACCGGTTCCGGCAAATCCACCTTGCTGCACACCCTGATCACCAACCTGGCGCTGTCCTACAGCCCCGAACAGGTCGAACTCTACCTGGTGGACTTCAAGAAGGGCGTCGAATTCAAAACGTACGCCGCCCACGCGCTGCCCCACGCGCGTCATCGCCATCGAGAGCGAGCGTGAGTTCGGTCTCAGTGTGTTGCAGGGGCTGGACGCCGAGCTCAAGCGCCGCGGCGACCTGTTCCGCGCCTCCAGCGTGGATCACATCGCCGACTACCGCAAGAAGAACGGCCACGGTATGCCGCGCATCCTGCTCATCGTGGATGAATTTCAAGAGTTCTTCACGGAAGATGACGCCGTCGCATCGCAGGCCGCGCAGGTGCTGGACCGGCTGGTGCGCCAGGGACGCGCGTTCGGGCTGCATGTCCTGCTCGGCTCACAAACCCTGGCCGGTGCATATACCCTGGCTCGCAGCACCATTGACCAGATGGCCGTCCGCATCGCGTTGCAGTGCAGCGAGGCTGACTCACGGCTGATCCTCGCCGATGATAACCCCGCCGCCCGGCTGCTCTCGCGGCCCGGCGAGGCCATCTATAACGCCTCCAACGGCACGGTGGAAGGCAACAACCGTTTCCAGGTCGCCTGGCTCACCGACGAAGCGCGCGACCGCTATCTGGACGACGTGCTGGCGTTGGCTCAGAAGAGCAACTATCGCCCCGATCAACCGCAAATCATCTTCGAGGGGAACGCGCCTGCCGAGATCGAGAAGAATCGGACGTTGGGAGACCTTCTCGCGGCCCCTGCATGGCCGCCGCCTGAGCGCCGCTACCTGGCCTACCTCGGCGACCCGGTCGCGATCCGCGAGCCACTGGCTGCCGGATTCCGCCGCCAGAGCGGCAGTAACCTGCTGATCGTGGGCCAGCAGGACGAGGCGGCGCTGGGAATGGCGTCCACGGCGCTGCTCAGCCTGGCCGCCCAACACAAACCGGCCGATGCACAGTTCTTCATCCTCGACTTTGGGGCCACGGACGCGCCGGGCGCTGACCTGCTCTCCGGCCTGCCGGCGCTCTTGCCCCATGAGGTCAAGTATGGGCGTCGCCGCGAGCTCCCCGGTTTCCTCGATCAACTGGCGGCTGAGGTGAATCGCAGGCTCGATGCTCCCGCGTCCGGCGATCCGTCGCTGTATCTATTGGTATACGGCCTCCAACGCGCCCGTGATCTGCGCCAGGACGATGATGCAGGATTTTCGTATAGCACCGAGCCTGCTCCGCCCACCCCCGCGCAACAGTTTGCAACCATCCTGCGCGACGGGCCCGACGTGGGGATTCACACCATCGTCTGGTGCGATACGCACACCAATTTAGGTCGCAGCATCGAACGCCGCGCGCTCAGGGAGTTCGCCATGCGCGTGGCGCTCCAGATGAGCGCGGAGGATTCGTCGAGCCTGGTGGATACGCCCGCGGCGAGTAAGCTCGGTCCAAACCGCGCCCTCTTCGTCAGCGAGGACGAAGGAAGGATGGAGAAGTTGCGCCCTTATGGAATCCCACCTGAAGAATGGCTTGCCTGGGCAGGTCAGCAATTGCGCGCGCGGGGATAGACAAAAGAAGTCGCTTGCCACGGTTAAAAGACGACCTGCGAGATAATTGAGTCTCGCAGGTCGTCGCTAATACCCTCAAGCCCTTCGCGGTCTTCGCACTTCGCGACCTTCGCGCCGCTTCGTCGAAGATCCCCGATCAGGGGGCGACTTCGTGTTCCAAACGCCCGCGCGCTCTCACCCCGGCGCGGCGCGCCCCAGCGCCACCGGTTCGACCTCGCCCCGCGCGAAGGGGCGCAGGCGCACGCGGAAGCGGCGCTCCACTGCGGCGAGTTGATACTGCTCCAACCGGCCCGGCCCGCACGCCGCGCTGCCCAGCCCCGACTGCGCATAATCCACGTTCAGCGTGATTTCGGGCTGCGGCTTCAGGTCATAGGTATGCTTCGCCGCCGTCAGGTCTTGCGTCGTGTAGTGGTGCGCGCTGACGCAGCCGTAAGGGTGTTCCGCGTCGCCGCGGCACGCCACCAGCAGGCCCACGCCCTCCGCATCCGTCAGCGCGGCCCAGCGCACCTCTTCCTTGTTGCCGTTCTCCTCCGGGACGATGTAGGGCACGTACAGCTCGTCTACCGTCCCACGGAAGTGACCCACGCGCGCGCCCTCCAACCGGTCGGCGTACGTCTCGTGCGGGCCGCGGCCATACCACTCGAACCACTCCAGCCCCTCCGCGAGTTGCATCTGCAACCCCAGCCGCGGCAGGAACGGCAACCCCTCAATCGGGATGACGTGCGCGTTGACGATCACGTCGCCGCTGCCGTACACCTCGTAGACCAGGTTGCAGTCGAAGTGGGCGCGCGGCGCGGGCGTCTGCGGCTGCCAGCCCTCCGGCCCCGCGGCGATGGCATGCTCCAGCACATCGGGTGCGGGAATCCCAGCGGCCAGCAGCACCTGATTCACCGCCAGCAGCAGGTCATACACCCGGTTCTGCGCCGTGACCCACGCCAGCAGCGCCCCGATGCGCGCCACCCTGGCCGAAGGCTCGCCGGGCAGTTGACCGCCCGCCTCGCCGCCGAGTTGCGCCGCGTCCAGCCCCAGCGCCCCCGCCAGTGCGGCCAGCCCCGCGTCGTCCACCAACATCTGCAAGCCCTGCTCCAGCATCCCGTAGCGGGCAGACACATCCTCCGGCGGCAACAGTTCGGCGTCGTCGGGCACGCGCAGGATCGAGCGCACGCTGATCTCGATCTTCTCCGGCCACGCGCGCGTCACCCAGGCCGACTCGACAACTTCTTCGAGTTGATCGTAGCCGACCTCGCGCCAGTGGATCGCCGCGCGCTCGTCGCCCCAGGCGTTCAGGTCATTCTCGGTCGGCGCGCGCCAGACGTTCAAGTGCGGCCCCGCGGCAAGTAGCTCGCGCCCGGCGTGCGTCAGCGAGCGGATGCGCCCGGCCTGTTTGTCGAAAACCAGCGCGAAGTCCCCGCCCGTGATCGTCGCCTCTTGCGCGTTGTCGTCCAACGTCAGCGTCGGCATCCCAGCGAGCGCCAACGGCGAGGCGGGCACGGCGATGGGCAGCGCGAACTGCGCCCACGCCACCTCATGCTCCGCGTCGGCCCAGGTCTGCGCCTCCGCCAGCCGGAAACTCAGTTCGAGCCAATACTCCACGCCCGGCGCGAGGTCGGGGCGGGTGTACGGAACTTTGATCTCCTCGCTTTGGCCCGGC
>JBBQRS010000099.1:0-17622 GCA_038214535.1 Anaerolineae bacterium | reverse complement strand
CCCGACCCTGCCGCCGCGCCGATATCCTGCGGGCGCAACCGATGGTTGGCGGCCAGCACCAACTCGGTCGCCACCATGTCTTCCCCCATCGGGCGGACGTGCTGCCAGGGGGCAATGGACGCCAGCACCTCGATGGCCTGTCCGTCGCCCGCGGCGAGGCGTTGTACATCTTCCACCATGATGACCGCGTTCGTCCTCGGCGGCAGGGGGTCGCCGGTGTCCACGCAGAACGCCGACCGCCCCACGTCCAGCATGACCGGGCGCGTTTCGGTTGCGCCGAGCGTCTCTTCGGCGCGCACCGCGTAACCGTCCATCGCAGCGGCATGGTAATGTGGGGAAGAAATGGTGGCCCATACGGGTTCCGCTGTCACGCGGCCCGCCGCCGTCTCCAGACTGACCAGTTCACCGGGCAGAGGGTCGGCAAGGCCGGCAGCGGCCAGGGCCGCCCACCAACGCGCCAGGGCTTCCGCCAGCGGAATGTCTTCCAGATAGGGGGAGTGACTGTGTTCGGCCATCGAGTTTGATCCTGAAATCGGACAAATGTGAATTGCGGCGCATCATCGCGCATGATCGTGCAGGCGTAGTATAGCATATTCTGAGAATACCGAAACGCGTCGAAAATTTGTCGTGCATGATGACGCGAATTGTGCTACAATGTGCTACAATAGTGATGTTGGAGCCTTGCCCCATTCTGACCGGCAAGGTGGTTGTTCCATCGGTCGTTGCTCTGACCCACAATGATCCGCCAAACAAGGAAGTCGCACGGTAGTTTCTCTCAGAAAGGTGGTATTTTATGAGCAAGCATTCATTGGCCCGCGTCGTTGCAATCCTGTTGCTGGTTCTCGCCGTGATCATCATGGTCGGCGGTGTGCTCAGCGCCCTGGTCTTTGGCAGCCGGGGGTTTGGCTCTGGTTGGAGCGAAGGCTGGCAAGGCTGGTTCACCCTGCCGGTCATTGCCCTCTCCTGCTCAACGGGATTCGGGCTGTTCCTGCTGGGCGCAGTCCTGCTCCTGCTGGTAGATATCTCACGCAACCTGTCCACGACCAAAGTGGTGATCCAGAAGCCGGTTGTTTCTGAGACATTACCTGCCAGTGTGGTCAGCATCGAGTCTCCGGCCGAGTTGGCCGCCGCAGCGGGCGTCGCGACGGGCGCTGTTGCCACGGATGCCGTCGAGGCCATTGCGGCCGCGCCGGTAGTCGAAAAAGCCTCCGAGACGATTGTCGCGGTGGGTGAACCGGTCGAAGTGGTGGGCGACGCCGTGGAGACGTGGGATCCACGCATGGCCGGAGCCGATGAAGTGGTCGAAGTGGTTGAAGTGATTGAGATTGACGACGAAACCGCAACGGTCGAAGTCGGCGACACCACCGTCGTGGGCGTGCCCGTGATTCCGACCGATGCGTCGGCCCGGGTTGCCACGATCGAGATCGTTGAAGAAGAATTGCCGATTGAGGTGGAAACCACCGCGCCGGAAGTTGTGACCCCGCCGGCGAAGAAGCCCAGGAAGGCCGCCGCGAAGAAGGCCGCCGCTGCGGCTGCTGTGACGGCAGCGGTCGTCGCCACAGACGCGGATGCTGAAAGGGCCGGCGACTTGAGTGAACTGGAGGCATCAGTCGCCGCGCTGAAAGCCGAAGCCGACGCACCGGATGAACCGTTGGCCGAGACCACGGCCGAGATGCGTTTGCCCGGCGCACAGGACGCGGCCCGCGTCTCTGCCGAGCTGTCGGCTCTGAAAGCCAAAGAAGAGAAGGCTCCGACCCGGCGCAAACGTAAACCCGCCAAAATGGGGCTGCCTGTGGCTTACGTCAGCGCTATCACCGAGACGGACGCCGAGAAACTGAACGAAATCGGCATCCGCACGACTGAGGATCTGTTACTGCGCGGCGCGACGCGCAAGGGCCGGCAGGAAATCTCGACACAAACCGGCATTGACGAACGAGTTATCCTGACCTGGATCAACCACGTTGACCTGTATCGCATGCGCGGCGTGGGCGAGGAGTTCGCGCAACTGCTCGAAGCCGCCGGTGTAGATACTATCGTCGAGTTGGCGCGACGCAACGCGGCGAACCTCGAGGTGAAGATGCTCGAGGTCAACGCTGTGCAGCAGATGGTGCGTCAGGTTCCGGTCGAGTCACAACTCGAACGCTGGATTGAAGAAGCCAAGACCCTGCCACGGATCATCAAGTACTGAGTTCACCCCCGGCTTTTGATTGACATAACGATGACCCGGAGGCATTGCCTCCGGGTCGTTTGTTGTTCTCCAGACACAACGCGAGCAGGTCTCAAAGTGGGAAAATCCGACCAAATAGGGTATAATAGAAAGCAGTTTCGTATCTTTAATCAGGAGTCCGCATGAACGATCAAGTAGGCGACGTGATGGCAAATCTGGGTATGGTGCGCCCGATCAGCATTGACGAGGAGATGCGCGGGTCTTATCTGGATTACGCCATGAGCGTCATCGTTGCACGCGCCCTCCCCGATGCGCGCGATGGCCTCAAACCGGTTCAACGCCGCGTGTTGTATGCGATGCACGACATGGGCATTCGGGCGGGCACGCCCTATCGCAAATCTGCCCGTATCGTCGGTGAGGTGTTGGGTAAATATCACCCTCACAGCGATACGGCCGTTTATGACGCCATGGCCCGCCTCGCCCAGGACTTTTCGTTACGTTATCCGCTGGTGGATGGGCAGGGCAACTTCGGATCAGTAGACGGGGACGCGCCGGCGGCCATGCGTTATACGGAGGCGCGGCTGGCCCGCGTGGCGGAAGCTATCCTGCTGGATATTGATCGCGAAACGGTGGATTGGAACGACAACTTCGACGGCAGTTTGCAAGAACCTGCCGTCTTACCCGGACTGCTGCCGAACCTGTTGCTGAACGGTAACAGCGGCATCGCCGTCGGCATGGCGACCAACATCCCACCGCATAACCTGAACGAGTTGGCGGACGCCATCGCGTATATCATTGACCGTTGGGAAGAGCAAGAGGAGATCACCGTTGACGAACTGATGGCGTTTGTCACCGGCCCCGATTTCCCGACCGGCGCACTGATCCTGGGCCGCGAAGATATCATGCAGGCTTATGCCACGGGCAAAGGCCGCCTGATTATGCGGGCCGTGTCGCGCATCGAAGATATGCCCGGCAACCGTTTTCGGATCATTTTCACCGAAATCCCCTATCAACTGAATAAAGCCAGTGTGATCGAACGGATCGCCGAACTGGCGCGCGAGGGCCGGCTGCCCGACATCAGCGACCTGCGCGACGAATCGGACCGCACGGGTATGCGCATCGTGGTTGAACTCAAGCGCGGGTCTGCGCCCCAGAAAACCCTGAACCAGCTCTTCAAGTTCACGGCGCTGCAATCCACTTTCGGCGTGAACATGCTGGCGTTGGTAGATGGTGAACCGCGGCTGTTGAGCCTCAAGCGGGCCTTGCAATATTACGTCGAGCATCGCTACACGGTCATCGTCCGGCGCACCGAATACCTGCTCAGGCAGGCGCGCGACCGGGCGCACATCCTCGAGGGGTTCCTGATTGCGCTGGAGAACCTTGATGAAGTGATTCAGATGATCCGCGATTCGGACAGCGCTGAGGACGCCAAGCTCTCGCTGATGGCGCGTTTCGGCTTCAGCGAGCGGCAGGCCCAGGCGATCCTCGACTTGCAGTTGCGGCGGTTGGCCGCCCTCGAGCGTCAACGCATCGTGGATGAATACAACGCGTTGATGGTGCAAATCGCTGACTACGAAGACCTGCTGGCGAACTCGCGGCGCATCCTGGGCGTGATCAAGGACGAAATCCTGGCCCTGAAGGAGCGTTTTGGCGACGAACGGCGCACCCGGATCATCCCGCAGGCGGCGGGGGCGTTCTCGGAAGAGGACTTGATTCGTCAGGAAAGCGTGTTGATCAGCCTGACGCAGAACAGCTACCTCAAGCGGACGCCGATCAGTGCGTATCGCTCGCAACGGCGCGGCGGGCGCGGCGTCCAGGGGATGCGGACGAAAGACGAGGATGAGGTCGTTGATCTCTATTGCGCCCGCACCCTCGATCACATCCTGTTCTTCACCAACCGCGGGCGCGTCTACGGGCAACGCGTATTTGCCTTGCCCGACGCCGCGCGCGATGGACGCGGCCTACCGATCGTCAACTTCCTCAACCTGACGGCGGATGAGCGGGTGACCACGATGCTGATCGTACCCGACTTCAAACAGGCCGAGTACGTCACGCTGCTCACCCGCCTGGGGCGTATGAAGCGGCTGCCGCTGAGCGAGTTTGCCGCGGTGCGCCCCAGCGGGATCATTGCGATGAACCTGGGTCCCGGTGATGAACTAAGCTGGGCGCGCGCCACTCGGGGCGACCAGGACTTCATCCTTGTGACCGCCCAGGGCCGCGCGTTGCGTTTCCCCGAAAAAACCGTTCGTCCCACCGGTCGCACTTCGGCAGGCGTTGGCGCGGTCCGGCTGCTTGAAGATGACGTCGTGGCCGGGTTCGACGTGGTGGAGCCGGATGGCGACCTCTTCGTGTTGACGGAGCACGGGTGGGGCAAACGCACCGATCTGGGCGAATTCCGCGTGACCTCGCGCAACACCCAGGGCGTCTGGGCGCTGGCCCACAGCAAGGCGGATCTGATTGGCAAAGTGGTGGCTGCCCGCGTGGTGCAGCCCGAGGATCAAATCACGATTATTACGTGCAACGGCATCGCCTTGCGTACCCCGGTGACGACGATCAGCCGGGTGGGGCGTATGACGCGCGGTGTGCGGATCGTCAATCTTGAAGATTCGGATACGGTAGCGGCCATGGCGCGCATGTTAGCTGAGATCGAGCAAGGCCCGCACACAGAAAGCGCGTCGCCGGTCGAGCCTGAATCGGGCGAATCGTCCGCCGAGCCGCTCACAGATGAGTTCGAGCCGGCCCTGTCGGCGGTGGTGGTTGAGCCGAACGAAGAGGCGTGAGTCGCCCCGCATCACTGGAGCGTAGGATGTGACTCTGAGCAATCTGTTGCGCCGCGGCGTGGGTTTGCAACTCGAAGTTATGCCCGAGCCCACGCCCGATGAACTCGCCGAGACGCTGGTCGCCTTCGCCAATGGCGACGGCGGGACGGTGCTGCTTGGCGTAGACGCCGCGGGCAACATCCTCGGCACGGTGCAATCCGAGCAGGCCGAAGGAATTCTGCGGGCGGCCCTGGCGCAGTGTCGCCCGGCGGTGCGCACCGATTGGCAGCAGATCGAAGACCGCGCCGGGACCGCGATTGCGCTGCGCGTGGCGCGTAGCACCGAGTTGCACTCGCTGGAGGATGGCCGCGTCTTGGTCCGCACTCACGAGGGCAACCAACCCCTTGATGGCGGCAAGATCAGCCAGCTTGCCGCGACCAAAGCCACCGGCGACTACGAGATCGAAAGCGTCGCCGGCGCCACGCGTGCTGACCTGGATGATTCCGTGATCCAGGACTTCCTGGAGCGCCGCACCGGGCGCATGGGCCGCGACCTCGGTCAGAGCGTAGACGAAATTCTGATCGGCGCGGGCGCGCTGGATCTGCATGGCAACCCCACAGTGGCCGGGATGCTGCTCTTCGGCAAGGACCCTCTCTATTTTATACCCCAGAGTGGGCTGGTGTATGTGCGCTTCGTCGGCACGGAACCGCGTGGCCCCGGCGGCCTCGCCGGTTATAGTCGTCGCGAAGAGTTTAACGGCGCGCTGGCCCGTGTCATCGAGCGCACCTGGAGCCTGTTGTTACAGGAAATGCGCGGCGAGGCGGTGGTGCGCGGGTTGCAGCGTGAGGACAAGATGCTCTACCCGCCGTTCGCCGTGCGCGAGGCGCTGGTCAACGCGGTGTGTCATCGCGACTATCGTCTTGGCGGTCGCCGCGTGGAGATTCGCCAGTTCGATGACCGGCTGGAGATCAGCAGCCCCGGCGGTTTGCCTGCGTACATCACGGTGGACAACATCGTCGAGGAGCATTACTCCCGCAATCCTCGGCTGGTGAACGGCCTGTTCGAGTGGGGCTACATCGAACAGCTCGGCCTGGGCATTGACCGCATGATCGAAGAAATGGTCGCGGGCGGGCATCCCCAACCGGAGTTCCGCGCCACCCCTTATTCTTTCGCCGTCGTGCTCAGGCGCGGCGACGGCATCGCCCGGCGCGCGAATCCCGAATGGGAAGGCCGCATGAACGAGCGCCAGATTCGCGCCCTGCAATATCTGCAATCCTACGGGCGCATCACCAACCGCGACTACCGCGAGTTGTGCCCCGATGTCTCCACCGAGACCGTGCGCCTCGACCTGACAGACCTGGTGGACAAGGGCCTGGTGATGAAGGTCGGCGACAAGAAGGGGACGTATTACATTTTGAAGTAGGTCTATGCGTTGGCTTGTCCGTTCAGTTTTTGGAATTACGTGACGTAACCGAGTGGGGCTCGATCAGGGGATCTGTGTAATTGTTACTTGTGCTATCGGATAGCACAAGTAACAATTACACGAAGGTGCGGTCATTCATTAGGCATTGGAAATCAAGCATACCAATTCTGGGTATCCCAGCCCTTTGGAAGATCAAAGTCGGTGGGATTTACTCTGATAGGCAGAATGGTGTGTGTTGTACGATTTGCCGCTATGACTTGCCTTCCCTCTATATCCACTAAAACGATCTCTCCCACGAGTCTCTGTTCATCATTCGTGACTTCAATCGCGACACATCCTCGCCCCAGTGTATCGCCATCTATAGCGAGAATTGTGCGAATGGTCCCCTCATTTGCGTCGCCCAGCCATTTTGCAAGGATGGCTATTCCATAAAATAAGAGTGGCTATCATTCAAGTTTGTCTCCTGTTCCAGATAACGGAGCCAAGAAGGTCCACTGTTGAAAGAATCGTTGTAGAAGCACGCGTGCTTGGGCCATGGCCAGCCCAGGGGGGGATCAATCCACACACACCCACCATTGTGTTGTATGAAATATACGTCTTGCTTACAGGTTTTGCACTTAGTCGGATAACAGACTTCCTTGTATGCGATGAAACGTGGCTCATGATTGAATCGGGCCGAACACCAAGACCCCGAGACATGAATGGGTACAGCACTCCCATCAATGACTCTGAACTCGATCTCTTCTCCACAGTCCCAGCACTTATTCATGATCATACCTTCCTTGTTCAATGTAGCGACTGTTATTAAAGTGTCGACGATGCCTTCGTCGCTCAGAACATCGCCGTTTCTGGTTCGATTGTATTACCGGTTTGCGAATTGTCAATACCTTTTTTGGGGCGGTCGACCGAAGTGCCTGTTCGAACCAATGCCACATATCAATCCCCTGGTGCAGATGGGAGTAGGTACCCTCACTGTGCTGAGTATAGTAGTCGCGCAATATATTCCGTGTCGTTTGAGGTCTATGCTGGTTTGCAGGTGGAACTGCGTAGCTCAATTAGTTTTACATAGCGTTCGCGTTTTGACAGAGTGCACTCTGACCCCTACAATCGAGTCATGAACTTCATCTCACTTACCGCGCCGCAGGGCGGCGGCAGCGAGCTACCATACTGGTTTGTTTTTCAGGGCGACCGGCTGTTGATGTTGCCTGACGGCAATGATGCAAAGGCGACCTTGCCGCGTGCGGATGATATTACCGGGCTGGGTCTTGCTCCGTTGCGCTCCCTCTATCTCGGCCATCTGCATGACGATGACGACCGGCGCATTGACTGTTACTGCGCCGAGATTGCCGCGGACGCGCCGCTGCCCCAGGGCGTCATCGCCGAAGGGTTGCGCGAGGCCTACCTGCGGCTCGACGAGGCGTTGTATGGGTTGGCCGGGCGCGCCGTGCAGATCGTTGCCTGGGATCGCACGAACCAGTTCTGCAGCCAGTGCGGCGCGCCGGTGGAATCGCTACCCAACGAACGCGCCAGGCGCTGTCCCTCATGCGGCCTCGTCAGCTACCCGCGCATCTCGCCCGCGATCATCATCGCCGTGGTGAAACGCACCGATGGCGACGCCCGTATCTTGCTGGCGCGTAATCACCGCTTTCCCACCGGACGCTACAGCGTGCTGGCCGGTTACGTCGAGCCGGGCGAGACGCTGGAGGAATGCGCGCAGCGCGAGGTGTGCGAAGAAATTGGCATTGACATAACGAATATCCGTTACTTCGGCAGCCAGCCGTGGCCGTTTCCCAATTCGCTGATGATCGGCTTCACTGCGGACTATGCGAGCGGCGAGATCACACTAGAGGAGAGCGAGTTGGCTGACGCGCAATGGTTTGCCCCGGATGAACTGCCCAACCTACCGCCTCCGATGACGATTGCCCGCAAATTGATTAATTGGTTCATCACGGATGGCCAGGGTCGCGAGTCCGCAAACCTCACGACCGTCACGCGGACGTTGTGAAAGCGTAGGTCGCGCGTTGTGCATTGACGCGCAAGTAATGCTATAATAGAGTCACGTTACAAATACTGCCATCCGTTTCGCTGCAATCCTCTCGCAGCAGGCGCTGTCTTTGTAATTCCCTGCCCGGATCGCTCTGACGACTGAGAGAGAGCATTCCAATACACTCCGGTGGGAACGACGACTGTTTACGGCTGAACAGCGTTGCGCAAAGTCTCCTTTGGAGGAAATCCAACTCATGCAACGTCTCGATCGCCTCTGGCGCTGCTTTGCTATTCTGGCGTTGGCAGTTACCCTGCTGCCGGCGTTCTCGCAAAGCGGTTCAGCCTCTGTGTCTCTCGCTCAGGCTCTCGAAAATAGCTGGCCGATGGCCGGCGCAAATCCACAACGCACATCGTGGACTGCCGAAGAAATCTCGCCCGACCGCTTCGCGGTCGCGTGGTATCGGCCCATTGAAGCCTATATCCCACAAAACGTGCAGGTCATTGCGGCGAACGGCTTGCTTTACATCGCCACTGCGCGCGGCCTGTATGCGCTGGACGCTGCCACCGGTGCCACCGCCTGGCGGTTCGACACCGAGCTGCCTCTGGGGAACTCGCCCACGGTGGCGGACGGTGTCGTCTACTTTGGCGGCTATGACCGCAAGGTCCACGCGCTCGACGCTCGCACCGGCGCGCCGTTGTGGGAGTTTGCAGGCGGCGCGGGTTTCAGCACCAATCCGCTCGTCGTTGAGGGCCGCGTGATCGTCGGCAATCGCGACGGTTCGCTGTATGCCATCGGCGCGCACGGAACCGCGCAACAGGGCAAATTGATCTGGCGCTATGAGGTCGGCGCGCCGTTCGATCAATCGCCCGCGTATCAGGATGGCGTGGTCTACTTCGTGGGCGGTGATATTCGCGCCTACGCCGTGCGAGCGGCCAACGGTCAGCTGGTGTGGCGCTCTGCGACCTTGCCGGGCGAGCAGTATCAATCTTACTGGCCCGTTATCTATCGCGACAAGGTAGTATTCACCGGCGCACACCAATATCGCACCGGCATGATGCCCGGTACGCGCTCGGCGCAGGTGGACGGCCTCCCGCCCGACGACGACTACATGAGCCTGACGAAGCATGATATCTGGCCCGACAACCTCGACACCGAAGCGGTCATCGGGCCGCAGATTCCCGATGCCGGGGCGTGGGCCCACGGCTTCCCGGTGCTGGACGCCTCGCTGGTCTCGGAGTACCTTGAAGATAACCCCGACGGGCACCCCAACTGGCACAAACCATTCCGCAGGTTGTATGTCGTCCTCAATCGCAACGACGGCAGCGAGTACAGTCAGGATGTTGACGGCGACAGCCATCGCGACTATGCGCCGATCGGCTACTTCGCCAGCAAGACCGGGAACACGTATCCCCCCATCGTCGGTCTCAATGACGATGTGATTTACCAGAACGCGCTCACCGGCCGCACCGCCAACTTCGGCAACTCGCGCGGCTATGTCACCGGCTGGAACATCGGCACCCCCTATCTCAGCCTGATCGGCATGGAATCGTCGGGCGAAGAACCGCAGAGCATTTCGGGCGGCGGCAACGTGATCTACCGGAGCATCTGCTGTGATCGTCTGGGAAGTTGGAATAACCTGGCGACGGGTCAGGGCGGCAACCTGTGGGATTACAGCAATCAGCTTACGACCAAAGCGCCCGGCTACGACGTGATGTGGTGGGGCGTGAATTATCCCGGCAACCTGTCGCGCCTGGTTGGCGCATACGGGAATCAGAACGGCATCTACAACAGCCATGGCGACCAGAACCCGATTGTGCCCTATGCCGGTAAGCTCTACGTCCATCGCAGCAATGCGATCATTGCCTTTGGGGCGGAGCCTGGCGCAGGCCAACAGCCGCTGCTCACCATCAAACCGGCGACCGACGCGGTGGTCGCGCCGGCGCCGGCGGACCTGAGGGCTCGTCTTGAGACGGAGGTTCAAGCCCTGGTGAACGCCGGAAACCTCAACCCCGGCTACATCGGCCTGGGCCAGTTTCTGCCGAGGGCGTTGAAAACTCCGTTCGAGAACCCCGGCGAGACGATGTATACTCTCACCCGCGCCTATCCTTATCTGACGCCGGCCCTGCAAGAACAACTCCGCGTCTATCTGCAGCAACAGTTCGCCGAATACTTCAACCCGACCATGGTTGCGCGCAAGGGGTGGGCCGAAGGCTCGCCACGCGAGGCCATAGACTACCCGCAGGAGATTCGCGACAGTTTTGCTACACAGCGCAAGCGTCCATCGGTTTCCGGCTGGTCGTGGTTCTATCCACAACACAACTTCTATGCCATGTGGAAATATGCCCAGATCGTCCCTGCGGATGCTGCGAAGGCGTATGCGCTTGCGAAGAGCAAGCTGGTGGTCCCCGTGCCCGAAACGGCTGACCTTGCGACCAATCCCTATGAGCATAACACGTACATCGCCGGTTACATCGGCTTCTTGAATTTGCAAGAGCTGGCCGGCGCAGCCTCGACCGACGCGGCGCTGC
Organism: Anaerolineae bacterium; assembly: GCA_038214535.1. Lineage (GTDB taxonomy): Bacteria > Chloroflexota > Anaerolineae > CG2-30-64-16 > CG2-30-64-16 > JBBQRS01. Next base: position 6,758 of record JBBQRS010000099.1, on the reverse strand, counting down.
GGACGCAGGTTAGCGACGAACTCAACCGGCTGTCGGCGCTGCGCGCATCAACCTTCGAGAAGGATACGCCCTGGGTGGATCCCACCGGCCAATATCCGGCGGGCAATGTGCACTATCGTGGCCTCAACGTGGCGCGCAACTTCATCTATCTGGTTCCCGAGTTGGGGCAGTACATGCGCCAACATGCGCTTCCGAAAGTTACCGAAGCGCTGGCGGAATATGACCGGGTCGCGCCCTATTGGTTTGTGTCACGCCACCCGGCGGCTGTAGACGAAGGGGCGATGAGCATTCCTTACGACAACTGGGCGCTCTTCCAGGCGAAGGCTTACATCCTGGGCGAACCCTACGTTCAGTTGGTCAAGTATCTTGACGCGCCGTCATATGCCGTGGGCGATCTCTACTACATAGACGATTTGATCGCCGCGCTGGACGTATCGGGTATGGCGCCTTCACCGACCGCCACGCCGACAACGCCGGGGGCGACCGCCACACGTACCCCCACGCGCACCGTGGCGCCGCCCGCGGCCACGGCCACGCGTACACCTACGCGCACGGTCGCGCCCACTGCCACGCGCATCCCGACGCGTACCCTTACGCCGCCGCCGGGCGCAACGGCAACACGTACGCCCACGCGCACGCTTACGCCGCCTGCGCCCACTGCGACGCGCACGCCTACGAACACGGTTGCGCCCACCGCAACGCGCGCGGCCACCCCCGGCCCTGCGCCGCAAGGCATACGGCGGGTGAATGCGCCCTACTTCCCCGATAACGTTGTGTACTCGCGCACCGGCGTTTTCTGGTTTGGCCGGGTCGGCCCTTCTGAAAACTACGTGGATGTGCGCGTCGGTTATAACGATTCGGAATTGGTGATTAATACGACTGCCTTCGACCGGCGCTTGCATTACGACCGCACGGTCACCGCGGGCGAGATGACCGATTGGGACGCCGTCACGCTCTACCTCGATCTCAATGGGAATATCGGAACTGCGCCTGACGCCAAGGCATTCCGCATCGAGCGTCAACTCAACCACTGGGAAGCGGACGCGAACTATCAGGCGACCTATCGTGGCAATGGATCAGATTGGGTCAGCGCGCCGATCGCGATCAGCAGCAACGCGACCTGGCGCGGCAACGCGCCCAACGACGATGTGGATGACCGTGGCTGGACCACGGAGATTCATATCCCGTTCAAGAGCCTGGGCCTCCCCGGCCGGCCTGCCGATGGGGCCGTTTGGGGCCTGGGTGTCACGATCCACGATCGCGATTCGCAGGACGGTCCTCCCAACCCGGTGATGGGCTGGCCCGAAACGTTGGACACTCGCCGGCCTGCGACGTGGGGCCAGTTGGCGTTCGGCGTCCCGGAATACACGCCGCCTGCGGCCTCCCCCGGCGAGACGGTGACGATCCGTCAAGGTCTACCCGGAATGACGGTGACCGACGCCATGGTGGGCGGTGGCGCGACGTGCGCCGTGGGCATGACGGACTTCTTCAGCCAATGGGGCGATGCGAACTACGCCGGGATTGAACAGACCAGCGTGCATAATCAGCGCGACGTGGCAGACTGGCCCTGCTATGCCAAGACGTACCTGACGTTCCCGCTGAACAGTATGCCGGCGGGTAAGGTAATCCTTTCGGCCACGCTGACGCTGCACCAGTTCGGCGGCGGCGGGGCGGGTTGGACGCCGCCCGCGGTGCGCTCGATGATCTGGGTGCATACGATCACCGACCCCTGGCAGGAAGACAAGATCACCTGGAACAACGCGCCGTTGTCGGGTGAGAACGTCTCGGCGACCTGGGTTGATCCGCTCGACGCTTTCCCCGGCTGGCCCGGCATTCCGTATGAATGGGATGTGAGCCGGGCCGTGGCCGACGCTTACAGCGCGGGTGGGCCGTTGCAGATTGTCATGTATACCGGCGACGGCGCCTATCATAGCGGCAAGTACTTCTCAACCTCCGACACCGGCGAGTGGAATGCCGTCGCGCGCCCTACCCTGACCATCGTGTGGGGCAACCCGTAAGGAGCATCGCTTAACTCTGAACATACAAACGCCGGGCGCCTGTAACAGCGCCCGGCGGTTTGTTTCGAGTTTAGTGAATTTGTCCTGTGCCGGTGTGTGCGTGATTCGATGGTCACCCCGTGAGCCGCCGATGCACCAACCGGTGCGGCGTTTCTGCGGCGACGCCGAGCCGCTTGCGCCGGTCTTCCTCGTAGTCGGCGCAGTTGCCGACGGACCAGGTCACGCTGCCGTCCTCCTCGAACGCGAGGATGTGGGTGCAGACCCGGTCGAGGAACCAGCGGTCGTGGCTGACGACGATCGCGCTGCCGGCGAAGTCGTTGAGCGCTTCTTCCAGCGCGCGCAGGGTGTTCACGTCGAGGTCGTTGGTCGGCTCATCCAGCAGCAGCACGTTTGCTTCTTCCTTCAGCACCTTCGCCAGATGTACCCGGTTGCGCTCGCCGCCGGAGAGGGCGCCCACTTTGCTTTGTTGATCCGAGCCGAGGAAGTTGAACCCCGCGACGTAGGCCCGCGAGTTGACCTTGCGTGGCCCTAACGTGATGGTTTCCTCGCCGCGGCTGATCTCTTCCCAGACGGTCTTGTTGGGATCGAGCGTCTCGCGGCTCTGGTCCACGTAGCCCAGCTTCACCGTCTGCCCGATTGTGATCGCGCCCGCATCCGGCGTATCCTGCTCGGCGATGAGCCGCAACAGGGTGGTTTTGCCTGCGCCGTTGGGGCCGATCACGCCGACGATGGCGCCCGGCGGCATATCGAAGCTCAGGTCGTCGAACAGCAGCCGGTCGTCGTAGCCCTTGCGCACGCCATCGAACCCGATTACCACATCGCCCAGGCGCGGGCCGGGCGGGATGTAGATTTGCATCTCCTCGCGGCGCTGCTCAGTCTCCTGGCTCAGCAGTTGGTCATAGGCGTTGACGCGGGCCTTGCCCTTGGCCTGCCGGGCGCGCGACGACATGTGAATCCACTCTAGCTCGCGTTCCAGCGTGCGAATGCGTTTCTCGTCGGCCTTCTCTTCGCGGCGCAGGCGCTCCTGCTTCTGCGTCAGCCATGATGAGTAGTTGCCCTTCCACGGGATGCCGTAGCCGCGATCCAGTTCCAGGATCCAACCGGCGACGTTATCCAGGAAATAGCGGTCGTGCGTCACGGCGATCACTGTGCCGGGATAGGCTTGCAGATGGCGTTCCAGCCAGGCCACCGACTCGGCGTCGAGGTGGTTGGTCGGTTCGTCCAGCAGCAGGATGTCGGGCTGGGTCAACAGTAGGCGACACAGGGCCACGCGCCGCCGTTCGCCGCCGGAAAGCACCGAGACCGGCGTGTCGCCGGGCGGGCAGCGCAGGGCGTCCATGGCCTGCTCCAGCTTGTTGTCCAGGTTCCACGCGTCGTGCTTCTCGATCTCATCCTGCACGCGCCCCTGTTCGGCCAGCAGCGCGTCGAAGTCGTCCGGGTCCACCGTGCCGAACCGCTCGTTGATCTCGTCGTATTTACGCAGCAAGTCAACCACCGGCTGCACCGCTTCTTCGACCACTTCGCGCACGGTCTTGTCCGGGTCGAGCTGCGGTTCCTGCGCCAGCATCCCACGTGTGTAGCCCTTGCTGAGCGCCGTTTCGCCCAGATAGTCTTCATCCGCGCCCGCCATGATGCGCAGCAAGGTGCTCTTGCCCGCGCCGTTCAGCCCCAGCACGCCGATCTTCGCGCCCAGGTAGAAGCCGAGCGAGATGTCGCGTAGCACCTGCTTGCCGGGTGGGTGTACGCGCCCGACGCGCACCATCGAATATATGACCTGGGTTGTTTCGGTCATGGTGTGACTCCCGTTTGAGTTAGATTATGGATGCCATGATACGATGAAAGGGGACGCGCGGCAAACGCCGTGGTGTATTTGCGCTCATGCAGAAGAGACGACATGGTCGCTGCTTGACATTGGTAGTTACATATCTTATAGTATGACTACATTTGGAGGTAGCAAGGATGGCAAATGTAACGGTAGGCGTCAGAGAATTGAAGGCGCAACTCAGTCGTTACGTGCGACAGGTCAAGGCCGGGGCAACCCTGGTGATCACCGATCGCGGCCAACCGGTCGGACGCATCGTGCCGATAGGGACGACTGTAGAAGCGCGCCAGCGCGAACTGATTGAGATAGGCATGGCTGCCTGGAGCGGCCGCCGGCTGTCCGCTGCGCCAGGCGCACCCCATGTACGCGGTGACCGTACCGTATCTGACCTGCTGCTCGAAGACCGCGAATGATCCTCTATCTGGATGCCAGTGCGCTGGTCAAACGCTACATTGCAGAAGTCGGTTCTTCGCAAGTGGACGAGGCGATTGCTGCGGCAGAGCTTGTGGGTACGTCCATCATCGCCCGCGCCGAGGTCGCTGCGGCGCTGGCAAAGGCCGTGCGGGTGGGCGCGTTGATGCATGATGAGGCGCGATCCGCGTTGCAGACATTTCGCAACGAATGGCCGGACCTCATTCGCCTTCAGCTTTCGGAATTGACCGTATCTCGCGCCGATGGATTTGCCTGGGAATATGGCCTGCGCAGTTACGATGCCGTCCACCTTGCCGCCGCGTCGCTCTGGCAGGATGCGATGGGTGAACGCGTCGCTTTCATGACATACGACAGGAAACAGTGGGATGCTGCCGCGCGCGCCGGGCTGACTGCCTTTCCACCTGACTGACCCACATTCATTTGCTCCCACCTGACAACCGTGGTACAATAGGATTACTTTGGAAGACGACCCAGCAGCCACGGTGGCGACTGCCGCCCGGCTGTTTTTTTGCGTGCAGAACGAGAGAAGAAGTACCATGCAGACCCGAAACGACCTGAGAAATATCGCCATCATCGCCCACGTGGATCACGGCAAGACCACGCTGTTGGACGCCATGCTCAAACAGTCGCACGTATTCCGCGATAACCAGCAGGTGCCCGACCGGATCATGGATTCGAACGATCTGGAGCGTGAGCGCGGCATCACCATTCTGGCGAAGAATACCGCCGTGCGTTACGGCGACATCAAAATCAACATCGTGGATACGCCCGGTCATGCCGATTTCGGCGGCGAGGTGGAGCGCGTCCTGAACATGGTGGATGGTGTGCTGTTGCTGGTAGACGCCGCGGAAGGCCCGATGCCACAAACTCGCTTCGTGCTCAACAAGGCGCTGGAGCGGGGGCACAAGGCCATTGTGGTCGTCAACAAGGTGGACCGCAACCACGCGCGGCCCGAATGGTCGGTCAACGGCACGTTTGACCTTTTTGTCGAGTTGGGCGCGACCGATGAGCAGGCCGAGTTTTCGGTGATCTACACCATTGCGCCGTTGGGCCGCGCCGGTGAAAGCCCGGAAGAGCTTGCCACAACGCTCAAGCCATTGTTTGACGCCATCGTCAACAAATTGCCGCCGCCCACGGTGGACCCCGACGCGCCCGCGCAACTGCTGGTCACCAACCTTTCCTACGACGACTATAAGGGCAAATTCGTGTTTGGCCGGTTGACCGCCGGTACGCTGCGCCGCGGCCAGGCAGTCGCCCGCATTGACCGGCACGGCGCAATCTACCCGGAGAAGATCAACCAGCTTTTCATCCATGAGGGGCTGGAGCGCGTCGAGGTGGAGGAAGCCCACGCGGGCGAAATCGTCGCCCTGACGGGCATCTCCGAAGTGAACATCGGAGACACCATCGCTGACGCCGCCGACCCGCGCCAACTGCCGCCGATCAGCGTCGAAGCGCCGACCGTGCGCATGACCTTCGGCGTCAACACGTCGCCGTTTGCGGGCCGTGAGGGCCAGTGGGGCACCAGCCGCAAGCTCAAGGATCGCCTCGAACGCGAACTCGAGCGCGACGTGGCCCTACTGGTGGAGCCGACCGAAACGGCCGACACCTTCCTGGTCAGTGGCCGCGGCGAGTTACACCTGGCGATCCTGATCGAGAACATGCGCCGCGAGGGGTATGAGTTTCAGGTCAGCGCGCCGGAGGTCATCCTGCGGGAAGACCCGGATACCGGCGAAATGTTGGAGCCGTTCGAGGAGTTGCACGTCGAGGTCCCTGAAGCCTACAGCGGCGTGGCGGTGGAGATGCTCGGCCAGCGCAAGGGCCAGCTCACCAACATGCACAAGGCCGACAACGGCACGGTCTATTATACCTATCTGATCCCGACGCGCGGCCTGCTGGGGTTGCGCCAGTCGTTCCTGACGGCGACGCGCGGCACCGGCATCATGCACACCATCTTCCACGATTACCTGCCCTATGCGGGCACGATGCGCAGCCGGGGCAACGGCTCACTGGTAGCGTGGGAAGCGGGGATGTCTACGGCCTATGCGCTGTTCAACGCACAGGAGCGCGGCAAGCTCTTCATCACCCCCGGTGTGGATGTCTACGAGGGGATGATCGTGGGGCGCGCGGCGCGCGACGAGGATCTGACCCTCAGCGTCACCAAGAAGAAGCACCTGACCAACCACCGCGCGGCCGGCGGCGATGATTTGGTACACCTGGATACGCCGTTCGTGATGTCGCTAGATGATGCGATTGACTATATCTCCGACGACGAGTTCGTCGAGATTACGCCGAAGAACGTGCGGCTGCGCAAGCGCATCCTCAACACCGAAGACCGGCGCAGCGCCCGCAAGAACAGGCAAAACGGCAACGGGACCGGCTGAAAAAGCGATTTTGTCCTGTAAAGAAGGCGCCCCGCGGGGGTCGCCTACACAGTAGGGAACTCCGCGGGGGGCCGGGGGTTTTACGTTGTGGGTGCCGTAGGCGGG
>JBBQRS010000098.1:0-17936 GCA_038214535.1 Anaerolineae bacterium | reverse complement strand
CGGTCTATCCACGCCCGCTTTTCTCAGCCGGAAGGTGGCTCTGCGCGACGCCCCACCAGTTGTGGGGTCTTCGTGGGGCCGAAGCCGACGTTGGCTTCCAGCCGGTAGCGCAGCGCGTCATCCGTTAGGGTGTGGGTCGCCGTGAGGGTGACGCCCTGCTCATAGAAACAAAGTTGCGCTCTGTACGTGTCGGGGGCGGTCCACGCGCCCGCCGCGGCGACGGGGCGCTCTTCTTCGGACGGGCCGAGGAAGGAAGATTTACCGTGAAGCCACTGCCCCGCGCCGCACACGGCGACGTGATCGCCGCGCCGATCGCGCATCATCACGCGCGCAATGGGTCCTTCAAAGTTGAGGCGCACTGCTTCGATGCCCGTTCGGTTTGTTGCAAAGACGTAGGCGTCGCCGGTGATTCGTGCGGCCAGCGCGGGGTTGGGTTGGCCCTTCGGCAACGGCAGCTTCAGCCCGGTGAGTTTATGCCGGAGTGCGGCGTCGGCCTCCTCGTCTGCGGGCAAGGGATAGCGGCTCATGGCGGGCAGCAAATGGGTCCACGCGAGGTCCAGGACGGCTTGCATGTCGTTCACCGCGCCGGTGATCGCCAGTACGGCGTCTTGTTGGGGCAGCACGACGCAGTATTGGCCGAACGCGCCGTCGCCGCGATAGGCGTTGTGGCGGCAGCGCCAGAACTGATAACCGTAGCCTTGCGCCCAATCGCTATCGGGGTCATCGCCGTTATCTATCTGTTTCTTCGTGGCCTCCGCAACCCAGGCTTTCGAAACCAATTGGCGACTCTGCCACGCGCCGCGCTGGAGATATAACTGGCCGAACCGGGCGATGTCCTCCGTCTTGATGCTCAGCCCGAAGCCGCCCGTGTTGACGCCGCGCGGGCACACCTCCCAGGTTGCGCCCTCGATGCCGAGGGGATCGAAGAGGCGCGGGCCCAGGTACTCGAGCAAGGTGCAACCGGTGAGCTTCTGCAGGATGGCCGAGAGCATGTAGGTCGCGCCGGTGTTATACAGGAAGTGCGTCCCCGGTTCGTAAACCACCGGGCGCGCCAGGAAGGCGCGGGCCCAATTGGCATCTTTGCGCCCGCGCATGTAGCCAGTGGTGTCCTGATCGTGGCCGGTGGACATGGAGAGCAGATGGCGCACCTGCATGGCCTTCAGGTCGGCGCTCGGTCGCTTCGGCGCGTCATCGGGGAAATAGGTCAGCACGGGGTCGTCCACGGTGAGCCGGCCTTCGTCTACGGCGATGCCGATGGCCGTCGAGGTGAAGCTCTTGCTGAGCGAGTGCATGGCGTGCGGGTGATCTGCCGCATAAGGGTACCGCCACCCCTCGGCGATGACGCGCCCGTGGCGCAGCAGCATCAGGCTGTGCAACTCCAGGCCGGCCTTTTCGACGCTTTCAACAAACGCCTGGATTGCCGAAGATGGGACGCCTTGCGATTCAGGCGTGCTGCGCGCAAGTGTGGTTGTTGACATAACTACCTTTCAGTTCGCGGATGCGTTGTTAGCGTGGGCTGCCCCGGCGCGCCTGTTCGGCCTTTGCCGCCTGCACACGCCACACTACCTGTCCCTCGCGTAAGCCCGGCGTGCTCTCCGGGCCGTAGGCCAGCGCGTCCAGGAACGCGAGCACGTCGCGATAACTGCCTTCGATGAGGTTGTTCGCGGCCGACCGGTGCGGGCTGCCTTCGATGATGCCCTGGTGGAACGCGTGGATCAGCCCGTCAATGAGCACCATCTTCTCTTGCGGCGTACGTGCGTCCGGGTAGCGGGCCACGTAGTGTTCGAACGCCTCTGCGGCGCGCACGCCGATCAGGTCTTGATGCCGCCAACTGCGATGCCATGCGTCTACGGTGGTCTGCCAGCCACAGTTCGCCGGGCAGATCACGGCGGGGTCGGCGTGTGGCCCCCAGCCTACGTCGAACAGCAAGCCGCACCGCGGGCAGCGCGCCTGCGCGCGGCTTACTGTCAGTACGCTCTCGCAGCGCGCGAGGAGCGCCGTTCCCACGTCGTCAATCAGCGCGGCATCGGAGATGCCGCGCGCGTCGGTCTGGTAGAGCCGGTTGATCTTCGCGCGGCTAACCTTTGGCGCCCAGCGGATGCGTTCGTCCATCTACGTTTCGTCTCAGGAATCGGGTAATATTTGAGTCTATCCGAAAATCCCAGATCAGTATGTCTTTTCCTTCGTAGTGACGGCTTTAGCCGTTGTACTGCTCCCAAACGGCTAAAGCCGTCACTACGAAGGAGCGCGCCGCGCAGTTTTCGGATAGAATCTTTGTTTATCCGGCTTCAGCTCGCAGCGTCCACTTCGGTGCGCAGGCGCGCCAGGCGTTGGGGCCGCTCGGTGACGAAGCGCTGTAGCCCTTCCAAAATCCAGTCGGGCGACAGGTGCGCTTCTTCGATCACTTCGTCAATCGCGCCGCCGGTGCGCCAGCGATCATCCCAGTCCGCGGAGAGCGCGTAATCCTCGGCGACCCGATTGAACAGCCAGTCGTGCATCAGCCAGCGCGCCTGGGTGGTGATGACGGTCGAGTCGGCGCGGTCGGCGGGGGTGATCACCTGATCGCGATAAGCTTGCGGTTGCAGGGCGAACAACTGCGGGCTGGCCGCGTAGACGACCTTGACATTTAGCCCCCGTTCGCCCAGCTCGGGCAACAGCTTCACCATGTTCGCCATGGCGCTGGTGCCCTGCACGATCACCGTTCCGCCACGCGCCTGATCGAGGTCGTAGTCGCGCGCAACGTAAGCGCCACGCGCCGCCTCGAAGTGCGACGGCATCCCCAACTCAACCCGATCAGGGATCGTCACGGGCGGGCGGGTGAGATGCAGCGCCACGATGGGGGCGTTCTGCGCAAGGGCCGCGCCCAGCAACACCGGCACCTCGTTATACTCCCACGGGTAGAGGTTGATGACGTGACCGGCGGGGAAAAGTTGCGTCACGCCGGGGGCGAAGATGCCGAAATGCGTCCGGCTGTCCTCGGCGGTTTCGGGGCCGGAATGCCCGGCGATCCAGAGGATCTTCCCCACCTTTAAGTCGCAGTCTTGCGCCAACTGGCTGAAGAGGCGCATCGGGCCGTATTTCAGGTAGGAGAAGGAGCCGTAGGTGGAAGCTGCGCCCCAGAAGCCGTTGAACTCCTCTTCGGGTTGCGCCGACAGATTCACCGTCGTCATGCCGATCAGCAGGCCGGCGTTGGCGAACTCGGTGATCTCTTGTGGCAGCAAGACGCCCTCCGGCGTGCCAGGCCGCTCGTACCAGCCGTAGCCGGGAAAATCGCCGTACTTCTCCGCGAACCCGCTGATGTTGGTCGAGGCGGCCAGGTCCGCCGAAGCGGCAAGAAAAATAGGGCGACCATACTCCTTGGCGCCGAATGCATTAACCCACGAACCCCACTTCGCCAGCGCAGCCCGGTTGGCGACCGATGCGCCGGGCGCGACGTAGATGTCGGCGGGGTAGTTGCGATAGTCGAAGAGCCGCTCGTCGCGGAAGGGGCTGGCCTCGCTCAACCGCAGGGTGGGGATGGATTCGGGCACGCTGTCGCCCAGCTCGGTCAGGCGGTCGGCCAGATAATCCACCAGCGCCTGGTCTTGTTGCAACACGCTGATTACGGCCTTCAGGTTCGCCTCGAACTCGGCGGCGACGGCCGCGGGATCGGCGGGGGCCGGGTTATCGAAGTTGGCGAACGCGACGTCGTATTTCTCCGCGAACTCGCGCTTGGTGTCCCAGAAGATTTGGCTATCCATGGCGTGCGGCGAGCCATGCGAGGCGTTGTCGTACTTCAGATAGCCGCGCCCCTTGCGCGACTTGACCCAGGTCATGCTCGGCTGGCGATCGGGGTTGGCGGAGGTGGTCATGGAGAGCAGCGCCTCGGAGATGGCCGCCCAGTCCTCGCCACCCTCCGTGCCGAACACGCGCCAGCCGTGCGTGCTGTACCAGTCCGCCGGTTTGCCATACACAACGCTGCTGATGGGGTTCGAATCAATGCCGTAGTCGTTCCAGTCAATGATGTGGTAGAGGTTGTCGAGCGCCAAACCCCAGGCGGAGTTCATGGACTCGTAGTTCGCGCCGGGGGTGAGCCCGCCTTCGCCCTCGATGAAGAAGACCTTGACCTCACCCGCGCCGGCGCGCTTGAGCGCCAGCGCCTCACCGACCGCGGCCGGGCTGCCGTGACCGGATGGACCGGTGTTGAATTTGAGGAAGAGGGTTTTGCCTTCCATCTCCGCATGGCCGGAGAGGCCGCCGCGCCGGCGGAATTTTAGTAAATCTTCCCAGAAGAGGGTGTCTTCGCGGCCACGGGGCAGCGCGTAGCGTGCGTCGCCGGTCTGCTCGTATTTCAGGCGTAGCGCCTCATTGAGCACGGCCAGCGTGCAGTAGATCAGCGGGACGGTGTGGCCTGCGCCGAGGACGAAGCGGTCGCCGAAGCGCTTCTCCGGGTGACGGATGTCCCAACGCATGACCCCGCTCAGCATCAGTGTGAGCAGCGGGTAGACTTTGGAACGCGACCCGCCGGGGTGCCCGCTCTGCCGGTAATTGAGCATCACGTCAATGACCTGGTCAATGATCTCGCGAGTTTTATCCCAATAGGCGAAATCGCCGGAAAGTTGGGCCAGTGCGTCTTCGACAACGCGTGCGGTGGGAGACTGCGGCATGAGACACTCCTCGTTGGGTGGGTTGCAGATCGGGCGCGCCCCAGCAGGTCATGCCCGAATGCGCCCGAGAGTACGCACCATTTTACATGCTTAAGGGGCAGGAATCAAGGATTTGTGCGTTGTTTTGGAACCTGCGCTCCTTGCCTTCGGTGAGACTGTGGTATAATAGCGGCATGTCGGCGTTGCGGTGCGTTCGCTCGCATGGGAGACGCCGGTCACAATGGGCCGGAGGCAAAGTTATGGTCGAAGTAACGATTGATAGCGTGCGGGTCAGTCTCATGTCGCAGCATCGCATTGTGGTGCTGAAAGAGATGGAAGCGACGCGCTACCTGCCGATCTGGATCGGGCCTTTCGAGGCCGATGCCATCACGATCGAGCTGCAAGGGGTGGAAGTGGCCCGTCCGCTCACACATGATTTGCTCAAGTCCCTCATCAGCAAGCTGGGCGGCGAGGTCGAACAGGTCACCATCACCGACCTGCGGAATGATACCTTCTACGCGCAGATCACCCTGACGGTGGACGGCAAAGAAATGCAGATTGACTCCCGTCCCAGCGACGCGCTGGCATTGGCCGTGCGTTCTAAAGTGCCGGTCTACGTGGCGGATAGCGTCATGGAGCAGGCCGCCATCATCCCCGAGCAGGACCTTGAGACGGGTATGCCCGCGGCCCCCTCGGAAGAACGCAACGCCGAAGATACGCCCGAAGCGTTCCGGGATTTCCTGGAGGGGCTGGACCTCAGTGGTCTCGAATAACCTCTCCTGTTGATTGACGTTATAATGCGTTCGTAAACTACCCGGCAGCCCCTCAAGGCGCGCCGGGTTTGCATCTAAACCCTGGACATATCCCTGAACGCCTTGTAGTTTAGGGCCTTGTGCCCGTTGCTTGAACGCCCACAAGAGGCTACACTACAGGCATTCGGATTGACGACCACTCACCGAGATCATCCATGGATAGGCCCGACAAGACCATCCCGGCCAACCCGGAGGCGGAAGAAGCCGTTCTCGGCTCGCTGCTGATTGACCCCGACGCCGTCATCAAGGTGTCGTCCTTTCTGCGCGCCGATGATTTCTACCGCGAGCGCAACGGCTGGATTTACCAGTCGGTTCTCGATCTGCACGAGAAGCGCGAGCCTGCGGACTTCCTCACCGTCGTGGATGATCTGGAGCGCCAGGACCGCTTGCAGCAGGTGGGCGGGGCGACTTACATCACCTCGCTCATCAACAACGTCCCCAGCGCCGTCTACGTTGAACACTACGCCCGCATTGTCGAGCGCAACGCGACCCTGCGCCGCCTCATCGGGGCCGCCAGCCAGATCGCGTCCATCGCACAGGAAGACGCCGAAGACGTAGACGATATTGTGGATCGCGCGGAGCAACTGGTCTTCGGCGTTTCGGAGCGCCGCGTCCAGCGCGACCTGACCCCCATCAACAAGATCATGGGGTCGGTGATTGACCGCATTGACTATCTGCACCGGCATAAGGGTGAGGTGCTGGGCGTCCCTTCCGGGTTCAGCGAAGTGGATCGCATTCTGGGTGGCTTTCAGAAGTCCGATCTCGTGGTGTTGGCCGCGCGGCCTGGCGTCGGCAAGACGAGTCTCGCGCTGAACTTCGCGCTGAACGCGGCCAAGCGCTTCGGTCAGAAAGTGGCTTTCTTCAGCCTGGAAATGAGCGCCGAACAACTGGTGCAGCGCCTGCTTTCCTCTGAAACCGGCATCAACCAGCAACGTTTGCGCGTGGGCGACATCCCCGATCAGGATTGGCCGATGCTGATCGAGGCTGCCGCCGTCCTGTCGGAATCCATGCTCTTCATTGACGATACCCCCGCCGTCTCGGTGATGGAGTTGCGCACCAAGACGCGCCGCCTTCAGGCTGAGTATGGCCTCGATATGATCGTCGTGGACTATTTGCAATTGATGCGCGGCGACTCGCGTACGGAGAATCGCGTCCAGGAAATCAGCTACATCACCCGCTCATTGAAAAGCCTGGCGCGTGAGGTGGAAGCGCCGTTGCTCGCGCTGTCGCAGCTCTCACGCGCCGTCGAGTCGCGCAGTGATCGCCGCCCGATCTTGTCCGATCTGCGTGAGAGTGGGTCCATTGAGCAGGATGCGGACGTTGTGATGTTCATCTATCGCGATGAGCGAGACGAGAGCGAAGAGCGCAAAGATATCGCTGAAATTATCGTGGCGAAGCACCGCAACGGCCCAACCGACACGGCGCACCTCTACTTCCACAAGGAACTCACCAAATTCGATGACCTGGAACGCTTCCGTCGTCCGCTGGAGTGAGCGTTATGAGCGATAAAGACAGGCAAATGGCCGGTTTCGCCGGTTTTGCGGCGGGTAAGCAGCCCACCACGGCGGTACCCAATGCGTTCTTCAGCGAACTGCTGCCGTTGGTGGATGACCTGGCGGAACTGAAAGTTACCCTGCATCTATTCTGGCTGATCGGCAAGAAGCGTGGCCTGTTGCGCTACGCCCGATTGAGCGAACTGGAGCAGGACGCCGACCTGCTGGCGGGGCTTGCCACCGCCAACCGCATGGGTGCGGACGCGCTGAACGATGCGCTGGAACGCGCCGTGGCGCGCGGCGCGCTGCTACATACCCGGGTCGAGCGCGCGGGCGGCGAGACCGAAGAATGGTACATGGTCAACAGCGCCAACGGGCGCGAGGTGCTGGAACGACTGCGCGCGGGCGATCTCGACCTGCTGGCTGATGTGGCCGAAGACGTGCAACTGCAAATCGAGCGGCCCGTGATCTTCGTGCTCTACGAGCAGAACATCGGGATGCTGACGCCCATGATTGCCGATGAGTTGCGCGAGGCCGAGCGCCGTTTCCCCGCCGATTGGATCGCCGACGCTTTTCGTGAGGCGGCAGTGATGAACAAGCGAAATTGGAAATACGTGCTGGCGATCCTGGAACGGTGGCGCGTAGACGGCCGGCGTGATCTCGTCTCGAAGCAGGCGCCTGCCGAGACGGAGGAAGCGAGCCGGCGCCGGCGTGTGCTGGAAGACCTTGAGGACATCATAGAACACTGATGAAACGCGTTGACGATATTCTGGGTTCGTTGGGTCTGCCTGGCCCCGATTCCAATGCCCCGCATGATGCTGGTCGCCGGGCATCGGAACGCGCGGCCGACCCGTGCCCCATCTGCCGGGGTATCGGCTGGGTGCTGCTCGACGGCCCGCCGAGCGACCCCAACTATAACCGCCCCGTGCCGTGTCGCTGCACCGAAGCGCGGCTGGCCGAAAAACGGTTGCGCGAACTCCGCAAGCTCTCGAACCTGGGCGCGCTCGAACGGATGACGTTCGACACCTTCATCGCCGACGGTCTGGGCGTTTCCGAGGTGATCCGTTTCAACCTGCACGACGCGTATGACCTCTGCCGTCAATTCGCCAACGAACCCCGCGGATGGCTGGTGATGCTTGGCGGCTACGGCAGCGGCAAGACCCACCTTGCGGCGGCCATCGCTAACCAGGCGCTGGCGCTGGGGCAGCGCGTCCTCTTTGTCATCGTCCCCGACCTGCTGGATTATCTGCGCTCGGCCTACGCGCCGACCAGTGAAACCGGGCTCGATGCGCGGATGGAGGCGATCCGTGATGTGCCGCTGCTCGTGCTCGACGATCTCGGCGCGCACCACAGCACGCCGTGGGCGCAAGAGAAACTGTTCCAGATCATCAACCATCGGTATAACAACCGCCTGCCCACCGTGGTCACATCGAACCAGCGCATCGAGGAGTTGGACCCGCGGGTGACTTCGCGGCTGGCCGACCCGGAGCTCAGTCAGGTCTATGAGTTGCTGGCTCCCGATTTTCGCCAGTCCGGGGCCGGGGTAGACCGTGGGAGTGCGGGTCTGAGCACGTTGCGCTTTTACGGCGACCAAACCTTCGACACGTTCAACCTGCGCGCCGGGTTGCCCGCGCCTGAACGCGAGAACCTGCAACGCGCCTTTGCCATCGCGCATGGCTACGCCGAGTCGCCGACCGGATGGCTGGTTTTCACCGGCGACTACGGCTGCGGCAAGACCCACCTCGCGGCGGCAATCGCCAATTATCAGGTCACCGCGGGGCGCGGTATCCCGCTGTTCGTCGTCGCGCCCGAATTGCTGGATCACTTGCGGGCCACCTTCAGCCCCAACAGCCCCACCACCCTCGACCGGCTGTTCGAACAGGTCAAGAGCGCGTCGCTGCTGGTGCTGGATGATCTGGGCACGGAGAGCGCCACGCCGTGGGCGAAAGAAAAGCTCTTCCAACTTCTGAATCATCGCTATGTCACTCGTTTGCCCACCGTGATTACGATGAACTCGCTCGAGGACACGGACGCCCGCCTGATCAGCCGCATCATGGACACGACACGTTGTAGGGTGTTCCAAATCGACGCGTTCAGCTATCGCGGCGATGAGGCCCGCCGCGCCGTGAAGCCGACCGATGCTCGCCCGCCCGCGCGTCGCCCGCGCGGCGCGAAATAGCAAAGCCGCGACTCCGGGTCCGTTTGGAATCTTAGGTCGAAAACTGGCGTTCGCGGTCTTTCGTGGTATACTCTCCCTGCTGTCGGTTGCCCCGTGAAAAACACCCCTCCCCGATTTGACGGCTTGAGACAGACCGTGTACAATCCCTTTGTTAGCACTCGCACGTTGAGAGTGCTAAAATAACCTGGTGAAACATTCCTGTCATGCATTCATGCTGTGCAGGAAAAAACCCATCATTTCATAGGAGGCTTTCGTACATGAACCTCAAGCCGCTTGCTGATCGCATCGTCGTCGAACCGATCGAGCAGGAAGACGTCACCGCCGGTGGCATCATTCTGCCCGAGACCGCGAAAGAGAAGCCCCAGCAGGGCACTGTCGTCGCCGCCGGCCCCGGCCGCACCGACGAAAACGGCAAACGCGTCGCCATGGAAGTTAAAGTCGGCGATCGTGTGCTCTATGCCAAGTACTCCGGCACCGAAATCAAGCAAAATAGCAAGAAGGTGCTGATTCTCCGCGAGTCCGACATCCTGGCGATCGTCGAAGTCTAAGCATTGATTCGAAGCCGTCGTAGTTTAAGCCCCTTGTGGGCGTCGCCGACGGGCACAAGGCCCTGAACCACGGAATTTCGTTAAGTGCAATACCTGCAATCTACACGAGGAGTAAATAACACATGGCTAAGCAGTTAGTCTTTACTGAAGAAGCCCGCCGCGAGCTCAAGGCCGGCGTGGATATTTTGGCCGAGGCCGTCAAGGCCACCCTGGGGCCGAAGGGCCGCAACGTCGCGCTGGACAAAAAATGGGGCGCCCCCACCATCACCCATGACGGCGTGACCGTGGCGAAGGAAATCGAGCTTCAGAACCCGTTCCAGAACATGGGCGCACAGCTTCTGAAGGAAGCGGCCACCAAGACCAATGACATCGCCGGCGACGGCACCACCACCGCGACCGTCCTGGCCCAGGCCATCGTCACCGAGGGTCTGAAGAACGTGGCCGCAGGCGCCAACCCCATGATGCTGAAGCGTGGTATTGAGAAGGGCGTGGCTGCGCTCTCCGAGAACATCAAGTCCCAGGCCATCAACATCACCACCAAGGAAGAGATCGCCGCTGTAGCCGCTATCTCTGCCCAGGACCCCGAAATTGGCAACCTGATCGCCGAGGTCATGGACAAGGTCGGTAAAGATGGCGTCATCACCGTGGAAGAGGCCAAGGGCCTCCAGTTCGAGACCGAGTACGTCGAGGGTATGCAGTTCGATCGTGGCTACATCAGCCCTTACTTCGTCACCAACCCCGAGGTGATGGAAGCGGCGCTGGACAACCCGTACATCCTGATCACCGACAAGAAGATTTCCGCCGCCCAGGACATCATCCCGCTCCTGGAGAAGCTGGTCCAGTTGGGCCGCCGTGAGCTGGTGATTGTTGCTGAGGACGTGGACGGCGAGGCATTGGCTACCCTGGTGCTGAACAAACTGCGCGGCATGTTCAACGTGCTGGCCGTCAAGGCCCCTGGCTTCGGCGACCGCCGCAAGGCCATGTTGCAGGACATCTCCGCACTGACCGGCGGCACCGTCATCACCGAGGAATTGGGCCGCAAGCTCGAAACCGCGATGATCAGCGACCTCGGCCAGGCCGACAAGGTCGTTTCCACCAAGGATGAGACCACGATCATCAGCGGCAAGGGCGATGCCGGCGACATCAAGGGCCGCATCGAGCAGATTCGCGCCGAGATCGAGAACTCGACCAGCGATTACGACAAGGAAAAATTGCAGGAACGTCTGGCCCGTCTGGCCGGCGGCGTTGCGATCATCCGCGTGGGCGCAGGCACCGAGGTCGAGCTGAAGGAAAAGAAGCACCGCGTGGAAGACGCCCTGAGCGCCACCCGCGCGGCAGTCGAGGAAGGCATTGTGCCCGGCGGCGGCGTCGCCCTGCTGAACGCGACGGGTTCGCTGGAAGCAGTCGAGGCCGGGTTGGAAGGCGACGTCCTCACCGGCGTCAAGATCCTCCGCATGGCGTTGCCCGAACCGATGCGCCAGTTAGCCGAGAATGCCGGTTATGACGGCGCTGTGGTCGTCGAGAACGTCAAGCGCGAGCAGAAGGCGCAAGACAACAAGAACGTCGGCTTCGACGTGATGAGCGAAGACTATGGCGACATGGTCGCGAAGCAGATCATTGACCCGGCGAAGGTCACCCGCGGCGGGCTCGAGAATGCGGCTTCCATCGCCGCCATGATCCTGACCACCGAAGCGCTGATCACCGACATTCCTGAGAGGGAAAAGGCCGCTCCGGGCCCCAGCCCTGACATGTACTAAGCCGCAAGGCTAAGATACCAGCAGATCAGAAACCCGGTTTCCGGCAACGCCGAGAAACCGGGTTTCTCTTTCTTAGCGCAGGCGGCGCGGGCGAACGCGACCTTCGCGGATTTCGCGGGCCAGCGCGCGCTCATCGGCCACGGGGCGCGCGAACTCCGTCGCCGTGACGCCCACGCTGTCCACGCTGTGTGCGTCCGACCCGCCGCAGGCGGGTAACCCCAAGATGCGCGCCAGGTTTTCCGCCTGGGCCAGCTCATCCGCGTTGACGTGTCCGTTGAAGGTCTCTACGGCATGAAGATGCACCAGTTCGGGCCGCGCGGCCAGCGACGTGTCTACAGGTTGCCCCTGTTGTTCCAGCCAGTACCACAGTGCCCAGCCACCGCCGCGCCGGAATGGATGCGCCAACACCGAAGCGCCGCCGCGCTCGTGTACCCGCTGCAACAACTCCGGGCCATCAACCCCTTCGGGGATGTCCTCGTCCAGCCCGTACACCAGCACATCGCCCAGCGTCGTGCGCGCCTCTACTCCCCGGAAGACGGTGAACCCGTATTTCTCGCGCGCCAACGCCTGCGCCTCGAACCCGCCGCGGGCCAGGTGATGATCCGTGACGCACAGCGCGTCCAGCCCGTGCTTCATGGCTTCCAGGATCAGCGCGTCGGCGCTCATCACTGAGCAGTCCGAACAGGGATGGGTGTGCGTGTGCAGGTCAATCAGCACCACGGGTCTCCGTGAGCGATGCGTCATCGCGTTTGAGGACAATCAGGGTGATATCGTCCGATTGCATCTCGTCTCCGATGAAGGCCTGCACCGCCTCGGCGATGGCGGCTGCGATCTCGCTTGCGGTCATCGTGCGATGCTCCTTCACCAGGGTCATCAACCGCGCATCATCGAACGCCTCGCCCTCGGGAGAGAACGCTTCCGAAACGCCGTCCGTGTAAAAAACAACCACATCGCCCGGCGCGAGCTCGATTTGTTGCTCTCCGATGCCCGCGGGCACGAGGATGCCTAATGGGATGCCTGCCGTGATCAACGGGATTGGTTCGCCGTCGCCTGCCGAGGCGTAGACGGCGAGGTTGTGGCCGGCGCTGGCGACCGTGAGCTGATGCGTCTCCGGGTCGAGCACGCTGTAGTATGCCGTCACGAACATATCCGAGGCGCTATCGGCCAGCATTAACTCATTGGCGCGCTCGAGCACCACGGCCGGGCTGCGCCCGCTGATCGCCGTCGCTCGCAAGAGCGTGCGGGCGAACATCATGTAGAGCGCGGCCGGGATGCCCTTATCCGACACGTCGGCGACGACCAGGCCCACGTTGCCGCCGGCAAGCGGGATGAAATCGAAAAAGTCGCCGCCCACCTCGCGCGCCGACCGCCAGCGATAGGCAATCTCGTAACCCGGCGGCTGCGGTGCGCCTTGCGGGAGCAGTTTGCTCTGAATCCCATGGGCCAGCTCCAGCTCGCGCGCCAGTGAGGCGCGTTCGGCTTCGCGCGCCTGCAACCGGTAATTCTCGATGGCGACGGCGGCCTGATTTGCGATGCCGCTGAGGATGCGGACCCGGCGCGGGCTGAACATGTGGGTATCGCAAACGTCGTCCACCAGCATCGCGCCGATCGGCTCATCGGCCACCATCAGCGGCATGACGAGTAGGGTGCGGCTGCCGAAGCGCGCCTGCCATGTGGGCGGGATACGCGGGTTATCGGCCACATCATCCACCACCAGGGGCTGGCCCAGCCGGCAGGCGTTGTCGAGCAATTCCAGTTCGCCCGGCGCCAGGGTTAACCCTTCATAGGCCGCGGCCAGCGCCTCATCCGTCGCGTAGACCGTGCGCACCCTGAAATCGCCCTGCGCGTCGCGTAACAGGATGGCGCACCGATCCACGCCGGTGAGCGCGGGTACGAGGCGCGCCACCTGATCCAGCGTCGTCTCCAACGCCTGCGGGATGCGCAGGATGTCGGAAACCTGGAGCAATAGGGTCGAAAGCCAGGCCTCTTCTTCACGCGCGGCGGCCAGCCGGGCGTTATCTACGGCGGCCGCGGCCTGCTGGGCGATCCCGGTCAGCATCGTGACCCGGCGCTCCGTCAGGCGCGGTTCCAATGCCCGGTCGAAACTGACCCCCATGATGCCGAACGTCTCGCCCCGGTTCAACATCGGCATCAGCGCGACGATGTCGCCCGCGCAAATGCGATGCAGGGGTTCGGGCAGCCGGAAATCGCCCCGTTGCATCACCGCCGGTTTCTGCTCGAGGCGCAGGCGATCGAGCGCGGCCCATTCACCCGGCCGCAGGCGCAACGCGGTCGCCGGGTCTTCCCCAAGATTCGCTTGCAGACCGTAGGCCGCCCCGTATTCAAAGGTCTCCCGTTCTTCGTTCCACAGCCAGATGACGCAAGACGCCGCGCCGGCCAGCATGGCCGTGACCCGCACCGTGGCATTGAGGGCGTCGTCCATGTTTTCCGCGCGCGCAGTTGCCTCCGCGACCTGAAGCATCACGGTGGTCACCCAGGCTTCTTCTCGCTGCGCTTCATAGGCGCGCGCCGAACTCACCGCTACGGCGACCTGATCGGCCAGCGTCTCCAGAATGAAGCGATCATCGGGGCCGAACGCACCCACTTCGGTGCTCTGCACGTCTAGCACGCCCAGCACCTCGCCCTCGACGATGAGCGGCACGGCGATTTCGGCGCGTGTATCGGGCAACAAGCGCGGGTCATCGGGGATGTAACGCGGCTCCAGCGAGACGTCATTCGCCAACAGCGGTTCGCCCTGCTTCGCCACCCAACCGATGATGCCCTCGCGTCCGACGGTGAAGGTGCGGCCCTCGCTCTTCCACTTCTCGTTGAGCTGATGGCCGGTGCTGGCCTTGAACTGCGCGCGATCGGTTCCCCGCTCGACCAGAAACACCTGGACGTGGTAATAGCCGAACCGGGCGCGGATAGACTCGACGACCTGAGTCAGCAGCGTGTCGAGATCGAGGATGCTGGCGATCTGGCGGCCCACTTCGGAAACGGCCATCAGCGCGTTGAGGCGTTCTTGTCCGTGTTCGTAGAGCCGCGCGTTGGAAAGCGCCGCCGCCGATTGGTTGGCGAGCACGGAGAGCATTCGTAGATGGCTCTCGTCGAAAGCGCTGGGGCGCGGGCTTTGCACCGAAATCGCGCCGATCATGCGGTCGCCGACCAGCATGGGCACGAAGATGGCGGAGCGCGGCGGGCTATCGCTGATGTAGGTCGGTCGCGCGGGCAAGCTTGCCATTTCGGCGTTGAAGTCGCGCACCAGCAACGGACTGCGTTCGGCTTCCATCCAGCGAATGACGCCCTGGCTCTCCGGTAGTGCGAAACTGGTGGGCGGTTGGCGCACGCCGTCTTTCACCCACACCTTGATGTCATAGCGACCCTCGTGCAGCAGCCCGAGTTGGAAGCTCTCCGCATCCACCATGCGCGCGGCCAGACGATAGATCAATTCGTAGATGGCGTTCTCATCCAGGGGCGCTTCCAGCAGGGCGCGGCCGACCTCGGCCAGTGTGGTCATTTCCGCGTCGCGGCTGACGAACTCACGCATCGGCGGCCTCGCCAATGACATCGCGTTTCACCATTCGCACCACATTGCCCTCTTCGGTGCTTGCATAGTACAGCTCATCCATCAAGCGCCTCATCAGGTGGATGCCGAGGCCGCCGATGCGACGTTCCTCCAGCGGGGCGTTCAAATCGGGCGCGGCGATAGACGCGGGATCAAAGCTCGGCCCCTGATCCACCACGGTAAGAATCACGTCGGGGCCGCGGGTCACGAAGCTCAGGCTCAGCGCGCCGCCCGCCTGCCCGTAGGCGTGCTCGATGATGTTTGCGCACGCCTCCTCGACGGCCAGTTGCAGGTCAAACCGCGCGCTCTCACGGACGCGCGCCTCTCTGCACGTGGTTTCCACGAACTCAAGAATCTGCGGCAAATCGGCCATCGTGGCCTTTATGACGATCTTGCGCTTGAACTCGCCCATCAATTTTTGCCTTGCCTCTGCGGCGGGCGCAAATTAAAAAAACTGGAAGCGGATGCATAACAGCGGCATCCGGCTTCCAGATTGCGCACCGGAATCCGCCCTAGAAGCTGCCTACAGCCTCGACTTCGGTCGGGTAGATCTGGATCTGGGTATCCAGTCCGGTGAGTTCGAACACCTTCTGGATGTTCGGCGGCAGTTCGGCCAGGCGTAAGTCGCCGCGGTTCCAACGCCGGCAGGCCTTCCAGGTCGAGATCAACTCGCGCAGCGCCGCACTGCTGGTGTAGCTCACGTCTTTCATGTTCAACACGAGCTTGTAATGACCGGTATCCGTCAGTTCGCGCAGGCTGTTGCCCAGTTCCGGCGCGACACTGCCGTCAATGCGTCCGCCCAGACGCACCAGGGTGCAGTGCTTCATATCCACCGTCGAAAAGTCCATGCGGAAACCTCCTGCCAATCAACTTAAGGACTCGAGGGTCGCTGCCTGTTATCAAACAACCCCGCGCATGGTAGCACATCCGGCCAAGCCCGGCAACTTGGGTGCATTCCAAACAGGTAACGGTCCAGAGTTGCCGCACTGGGACTACGATCTTCGTTGGGCCGGTTGCTGCGAATATGCCGTTTGTGGTATCTTTCAAATGATCATTCATCCGCAGGAGGTTCTCGCATGGCCGTAAATCCGCTCGCAGGACACGTGGCGCCTGCCCGCCTTCTCGTCAATGTGCCGCGGCTGGTCGCCGATTATTATGTGGTGCGCCCCGATCCGCATGACCACGGCCAGCGCGTGACGTTCGGTACATCGGGCCACCGCGGGTCTTCCACCGACGGCAGTTTCAACGAGGCGCATATTCTCGCCATCGCGCAAGCGATTTGCGAATATCGGGCGGCCAACGCGATTACCGGCCCGTTGTTCATGGGCATGGACACCCACGCACTCTCGGAGCCGGCGTTCATCTCCGCGCTTGAAGTCTTTGCCGCCAACGAGATCACGGTCGTCATCCAGGCCGGTCGGGGGTACACGCCGACGCCGGTGATCTCACACGCCATCCTCACCCATAACCGTAGCCGCACGACGGGGTTGGCCGACGGCGTGGTGATTACCCCTTCGCACAACCCGCCCGAAGACGGCGGCTTCAAGTATAATCCACCCTCCGGCGGCCCCGCCGACACGGCGATCACGCGTGAGATTCAGGATCGTGCGAATGCCTTGCTGACGGCGGAACTGCGCGATGTGCGGCGGATCCCCTGGGAGAGGGCGCGCCGCGCGTCCACAACTCGGGAGATGGACTTCGTCGCGCCCTACGTTGACGACCTCGCGTCTGTGATAGAGATGCCGGCGGTCGCATCCGCGGGGCTGAAGATCGGCGTGGACCCGATGGGCGGCGCGGGCGTGGACTTCTGGGACCCCATCGCCGAGCGGTACGGTCTCCATCTTGAGGTCGTCAATCGCGCCGTTGACCCGACGTTTTCCTTCATGACGCTGGATCATGACGGTAAGATTCGGATGGACTGCTCCTCGCCCTACGCTATGGCCGGCCTCATCGGACTCAAAGATCAGTTCGATATCGCGTTCGGGAACGATCCCGACTACGACCGGCACGGCATCGTGACCCCCAGCGCGGGCCTGATGAACCCCAATCACTATCTGGCCGTGGCCGTTTGGTATCTGTTTGGGCGGCGCTCCGGTTGGGACGCCGGCGCTGCGGTGGGCAAGACCCTTGTGTCCAGCTCGATGATTGACCGGGTCGCCGCGCATCTGGGCCGGCGCCTGGTGGAAGTTCCCGTCGGCTTCAAGTACTTTGTAGACGGCCTGCTCGACGGGAGTTTCGGGTTTGGCGGCGAGGAAAGCGCGGGTGCGTCGTTCTTGCGTCGCGACGGCGCGGTCTGGACCACCGACAAAGACGGCTTCATCATGGACCTGCTCGCCGCGGAGATCACCGCCGTCACGGGGAAGGACCCCGGCCAGCACTACGCCGCCCTGACGGAGCAGTTCGGCGCGCCGGTCTACGAACGCACCGATGCGCCTGTCGGCCCGGCAGAGAAGGCCGCGCTGGCGACGATGACGCCGGAGATGATTACCGCCTCAGAGCTGGCAGGCGAACCGATCCAGCGCGTGCTAACCCGCGCGCCCGGCAACGATGCCCCGATCGGCGGGCTGAAGGTTGTTGCGGAAAACGGCTGGTTTGCGGCGCGGCCATCGGGCACAGAGGATATCTACAAAATTTACGCAGAGAGCTTCATCGGCGAAGAGCATCTACGCCGCATCCAGGACGAAGCGCAGGCCATCGTCAACCGCGCGCTGCGTACGGCCTGAGAGGACGACGCGTACGCCAAACAGACAGGACTTACAGGACGGTCTTTTGGAGATTCCTGAAACTGCGTGTCGCTCTTCTTCGTAGTGACGGCTTTAGCCGTGGGAGGTCGACCAACGGCTACAGCGGACAGTACGATGGGAAAGACATGAGGCGACTAAGCGAAGCGCTAGATCGAAGTCTGAAGTTTGAGGGAAATGGCTTTGGAACACGCGGAATTGCTTGCGCTGTTCGAC
>JBBQRS010000097.1:0-17987 GCA_038214535.1 Anaerolineae bacterium | reverse complement strand
GCGCGGGGGGGGCGGCGGGCGGCCGGGGGGCGCCCCCCCCTGCGCCCCCGGGGGGTGGGCGGGCGTGCGGGGGGGGCCCCCCCCCCCGCCCCCCCCCCCCCCGCCACTACAAAGGGGTTCGTAATTCTCAATTTCCCCCCGGCGTATGATACTATACGGGGCATTGCGCGCCACCTCACACAACGCAAAGGAGCACCCATGCCCCCCATGACCCACCGCGAGCGCGTCCTCGCGGCCATCCATCACCAGCCGTTTGACCGCGTGCCTACCGATATCTGGGCGACGGACGAAGTGTACGACCGGCTGTGCGACCATTTTGCCATTGATCCGCGCGGCGGCGTAGCGTCTCATCTGGCCCTGTGGGATCAACTCCACATAGACGGCATCCCCGGCATCAGCCCGCCCTACATCGGCCCCACGCTGAAAGTGGACGGCGAGTATCACGAGAATGCCTGGGGCATGGGCTTCCGCCCTCAGAAGTATGGCACGGGCGTCTATGACGAGCAGGTGTATTACTCACTGGCGGAAGCCGAGACGATGGCCGACCTGGAGGCCTATCGCTGGCCCGACCCCGACTGGTACGACTATGCCGCGTTACCCGCGCTGGCCGCGCAGTTCCCCGATCGCGCCGTGATGTGCGGCTACACGGCCCCGTTCTACTACCACAACCTGACGCGCGGGCTGGAACTGTCGCTGATGGATACGATGCTGCGCCCGGAGTTCACGCACTACATCGTCGGACGCATCTCCGACTTCTTCAACGAGTATCATCGCCGTTGCTTCGAGGCGACGCGCGGGCTGGTAGACGTGACCCAGGTGACCGACGACTTCGGCTCGCAGACCGGGCTGATGATCTCGCCGCAGGTGTTCGACACGTTCTATCGCCCGGCGGTGCAACGCGGGATTGACCTGGCGCACGCTTACGACATCATCGTCTTTCACCACGACGACGGCGATTGCCGCAAGCTGTTGCCGCGCCTCACGGAGATGGGGATTGACATCCTGAACCCGATCCAGTGGCGCTGCGGCAACTGGGACCTGGCATGGCTCAAGGCGGAGTACGGCGCCCGGCTCTGCTTTCACAGCGCGGTGGACAACCAGCAGACCTTGCCCTTCGGCACGCCGGAGGACGTGCGCCGCGAGGTGAAGTGGCTGATCGAGACGCTGGCCTCCGACGGGACGGGCTTCATCATCGGGCCGTGTCACAACTTGCAGGCCGTCAGCTCCACGGAGAACATCCTGGCGCTGTATGAGGCCGCACAGGAGTATGGGGCGGTGTGAATTATGAATTACGAATTACGCAGGAAAAGCGGCCCTCTCCCCGGCCCTCTCCCTTTGGGAGAGGGCGGCGTATCTGATTCCCTCAAACCTCGTGGGAGACCCCTGTCCCCGGTAATCCGGGGAGGGTCAGGGTGAGGGCGGGCGCTTTTCACCGGAAATAAGATCGGGTAGACTGCCGGAGAGAAGTTTGCTATCGGGAGGTCTCCGTGATTGCGTCCAATGCACACCTGCCCCTTGCCGCCGAACTGCGCGCCCCCGCCTGGCCGGTCAACGCGGTGATCTTCGTGTGCGTCAGCACGGCGGCGCTGTTCACCACGTCGCCGCTGATCTTCGTGCTGTTCGCCGCGGCGGCGGCGGTCTGCGTCGCGCTCGAACTGTGGCGGCCCACCGTAGGCAAGGTCGCCACCCTGGCGACGCTCGCTGCGCTGATCCTCTGGGTCGCCGCCGATGCCGGGCAGCCTCCGTTGCTTGCCTTGCTCGTCGCGCCGGTGTTGTGCGCCGCCGCGCTGCTGGGGCTGCCCGCGGCGCTGATCACGGCGCTGGCCGGCACGCTTTTGCTGCTGGCGGCGCCCCGCCTCACGGGTCTGCCCGCGGATGGGTTCACGATCGGCATTCCCATCGCCCTGCTGTGGATCGCCTGCGCCGCGCTGGCGATGGTCTATTACCCCATCTGGGATGTGATCCGCTGGGCGGGAGAGTATTACGACCGGACGCAACGCCAGTTGGCAGAAGCGGGGGAGCGCAAGCTGATCCTCGAACAGGTCACCGCCGAGTTGAGCCACACCAACGAGCAACTCACCCGGATGAACGCGCTGGCGCAGGGGCTGCACCTGGCCGCCGAGGAGGCGCGCGCCGCCAAGCAGCAATTCGTCGCCAACGTCAGCCACGAACTGCGCACCCCGCTCAACATGATTATCGGGTTCAGCGAGATGATCCTCGATGCGCCCGAGGCCTACGGCGCGCGCATCCCTCCCGCGCTGCTGGCCGATCTCGCCGTCATCCGCCGCAATGCCGGCCATCTTTCCGAGTTGGTGAACGACGTGCTCGACCTGAGCCAGATCGAAGCCGACCAGATGGCGCTGCATCGCGAGTACGTCGGCTTTAGCGAGGTCCTGGATTCGGCGGTGATCGGGGTGCGCCCGCTCTACCAGTCCAGGGGACTTTACCTGCGCAGCGAAGTCGCGGAGAATTTGCCGGCCATCTTCTGCGACCCCACGCGCATCCGCGAGGTGCTGCTCAACCTGCTGAGCAACGCCGGGCGTTATACCGATACCGGCGGGGTGCAGATTCGCGCCTATCGCGAGGGCGCGCAACTGACGGTCGCCGTTACGGATACGGGCCGCGGCATCAGCCCACAAGACCTGGGGCGGTTGTTCCAGCCCTTCAGCCAGCTCGATGCATCGCTCAGCCGGCGCAACGGCGGCGCGGGGTTGGGCCTGTCCATTTCCAGGCAGTTCATCGAGTTGCACGATGGGCGCATGTGGGTTGACAGCGAGGTCGGCAAGGGCACGACGTTTTATTTTCAACTGCCGCTTGCACCGGCGGGGCCGTTGCCCGAAACCGCCGCACGCTGGCTGGATCCCGATTGGGAATATGTGGGGCGAACGACGCCATCCGTGATCCCGCGGACGCCCCTGCGCTCGCGCTACCTCGTGTGCGACTCGAACGGCGCGCTGCGCAACCTGCTCGAGCATTCCCTGCCCGACGCCGAAGTGATTCCCGTGGATGGCGTTGCGGGAGCCAGGGCGGCGCTGGCAGAACAAATGGCCGATCTCTTCCTGTTCAACGATCTCTCGGTGGTTGTAGGTTTCGACCGGCTGGACGCGCAGGGGGGGCCGCCGCCCGAAGTTCCGACGCTGGTTTGCGCGGTGGCGAGCCCGCAAGACGAGCCGGCAGTGCGGGGCGCGGCGGCGCGACTGGTGAAGCCGATCCTGAGACGCACCTTGCTCGACACGCTGGCGCAGGTGGGCGTCACGTCGGGTGTGGTGCTGATTGTGGATGATGAACCGGACGCGTTACAGCTCTTCGGGCGGTTGCTGGTTTCGGCGGAGCGCGCTTACCGGGTGTTGACGGCGGGGACGGGGGTAGAGGCGCTGCAAATTCTGGAGAATCACGCGCCCGACGCCATCCTGCTCGACCTGGTGATGCCCGACATGGACGGTTACGAACTGCTGGCGCGGCTGCAAAGCGACCCGGCGTTGCGCGATACGCCGGTGATTATCATCTCGGCGCGCGACCCCGCCACCTATCCGATCGTCAGCCGCGGGCTGGCGCTGGCGCACCCCGACGGGCTTTCGGCGCGCCAACTGCTGACGGTGATCAATTTCACGCCGCGGCTGTTTGCGCCGGGGCCAGCAGCCGATCCAACGTCGCCAGCAGCGTCGCCCGGTGCACCGGCTTCCTGAGGAACTCCGTCGCGCCCAGCGTGCGCGCCAGGCGTTCCTGCGGCAACACCGTGCAGACGATGATCGCCGCGGCGTGCAGTTGCGGATGCTCGCGGAACTGCCCCAGCAGCGCCCAACCGTCGCGGCCCGGCATCATCACATCGAGCACGATGGCGCGCGGGCGTAACTCTTCGGCCAACGCGATGGCCTGCGCGGGGTCGCGCAGAGCCACCGCACGATAGGGGGTGCCGCTGAGGTAGCGTTGCAGCAGTTGCAGCGCGTCGGCATTGTCGTCAATCAGCAGCACGGTGTCTTGCCGCGCCTGGGGCAGCCGAATCGTGAGTGGCAGATCGGAGGCCGGCCCCTCGAGGTCATCCGGCGTGACCAGCGTTCCCCCGGCCAGGTCAATGAGTTGGCGGGCGCTGGCAAGGTCGTCATGTCTGAGGCGGGTCAGCGTGGCGCGGCTGCTTACCGTCACGGCGACCGCGTCGCCCTCGGCGGCAGCCTCCACGTAGAGCGCGCGCGCGACCTGCGCTTCGGCGGCGGCGGTCAGCACGCCGAGCAATCCCTGCTCGATGAGCAGCGGGCGCGCCCGCGCGGGCGGCAGATCGGCGGGCGTGTCCACCTCGCACTGGATGCCGAGCGCCTGGAACAGGGGACGCGCCGTCTCCACCGCGGCCAGGATCAGCGCCTGCACGTCGGTGATCTGCGGTGGGTCGCTGTCGCGCAGCAGTTCCAGTTCCTGGACGCGGGTCGGCGCGGCGTCTTCCGGCGCGTCGTCGGGCGGCGCCGCCACATCGGCCAGCAGATGCCGGCGTTCAACCAGATGGTGCGTCTTCCACAGATAGTCCGCCAACAGCTCGCGGGCCTGCTTCTCTTCGCGCTGCACGTGCCGCACGCTCAGCCCCATGTCACCGGCGACGACCGTCTGGGGCACTTGCTCGGTATAGCGCAGCCGCAGGATCCGATAGAGCCGCCAACTGCCGGAATCTTGCGGGGTTGCCGGGGTCGGGCGCAGCGCCTCGATGGCATCGGTGAGTAGGGTTTGCAGCGCCGCGACATCCTGGCGCTGATCCTGCAAGCCGAACAGGGCGGGCAGCGGGCCGGCGCGCAGCGTGCGCGGCTCATAGAGCTGATTGAGCGCCGTGCGCAAATACCCCAGAAAGAGTTCCATCTCCGCGTCATCCGTCATGCCGGTGCTCCTTGCCATGTCGCCCTGGCGTCGTCTGCGTGTCGTCCGCATGGCGCAAAACCTCCCACGCCCCGCGTATTGTGTGGTAGGATAGGATCAAAGTTAGTGCATGATGTTCATGCTGGCGTGTCTGCAAAGGATACACCTTTTGTCGAAGAAGAGGAGGTGGTTCTCTCTTTTAATCCCCCCCTCGTAAGGTTCGGTCCAATCATCCCGTAGTTAGGGCCTTGTGCCCGTCGTCGGCGCCCACCCCGGCGTGCCTGGTGGCAACCGGGGCAACGCAAGGGGCTAGGCTACGAGCTTTTGGCCTCACCCGGAGCTTACGGCAGTCTATCAAAGCCGACACCGCCTGTCAACGCACAGTCAAAAGAAAGAGAAAAAGTGAAGAATGAGCACTGAAAGCAAGGAACCCGGCAAGACTCTCACCCGGCGGTCATTCCTGACCGCCATGGGCGTCAGCGGCGTGGCCCTGGCCGTGGCCGCGTGCGCCGCGCCGGCAGCCCCCGGCGCCCCGGCCGCGCAGGAACCGGCCGCTCCAGAGGCCCCGACGGCGGAAGCGCCCGTGGCAGAGGCCCCGGCCGAGCAGGCCCCCGGCGCGGAGCCGGCGACCATCGTCGTTTCATCGTGGTTCAACATGGGCTTCAACCTGAACATGCCGGCCTTCAACGAGGCGCACCCGGAAATCAAGGTCGAAGTGATTGACGAAGAGTTCGCAGCGCATCACGACAAGCTGCTGACCGCCCTGGTGGCAGGCACCGGCGCGGCCGACGTGACCGGCATCGAGGATGCGCGCCTTCACCTGATGGCGAACACCGGAGGCCTGGCCGACCTGACCGACTACATGGCTCCCTATAAGGACAAGCTG
Organism: Anaerolineae bacterium; assembly: GCA_038214535.1. GTDB lineage: Bacteria > Chloroflexota > Anaerolineae > CG2-30-64-16 > CG2-30-64-16 > JBBQRS01. The sequence goes on along the minus strand of JBBQRS010000097.1, from coordinate 12,265 downwards.
GTGCCCTACAAGGCGAACTTCGCCACCTTCCAGGGCAAGAATATCGCGGTACCGTGGGATAGCTCGCCGGTGCTGCTCTATTTCCGGCGCGACATCATGGAAGAACATGGGGTTGACCCGGCAAAAATTCTCACGTATGATGACCTGACGGCGACCTTGCAGAAGCTTTACGATGAGAGCGACGGTAGGATCAAGATGCAGAACGTGGCGCAGGACGGCGTCTACCCGCTGATGAACTGGCTGTGGCAGCAGGGCAGCGGGATCGTCAGCCCCGACGGGTCCAAGGTGATCGTGGATGGCCCCGAAGGCGTGCGCTCGCTCGAGTACCTCAAGAGCCTGTGGGACGCCGACCTGGTGTTCAAGAATATGACCGGCGACGCGGGGACGGTGGCCATCAAGGCCGGCGAAATGCCGCTCTTCCCGCACGCGATCTGGAACGCGTCCTTCATTGCGGGCGCCGCGCCCGAGACGATCGGCAAGTGGGGCGTCGTGCCGTTGCCGGTGTTCGAAGCGGGCGGCAGCACCGCCACCATCTGGGGCGGCTCGGCGGTGGGCATCCCCGCGCAGAGCAAGCACATCCCGGAAGCCTTCACCTTCGCCGAGTTCAACATGCTCATGAAGGAAGGCTCGGAAGCGCAGTGGTTGGGCGCGAATCTCTTCCCCGTGCTGACGGAAGCCGCCGATTGGCCGATCATGAACGATCCGGTCGAGTTCTACGGTGGGCAGCCGGCGCTGAAGATGTACGCCGAAGCCAACGCGCTGGTCCCCAAAGTGGCCTACGGCAAGGACTGGCTGGAAACCTCACGCATGTTGGGGCAACAGCAATCGGAAGCGCTGGAAGGCAACAAGACGCCGGAGCAGGCGCTGGCCGACGCAGCCGCAGAGATGCGTACCACCTTCAACTTCAGCTAATCATCCCTGGAGACGACGCCTTGCCCATCACCGCTGAGCAAGGCGTCGTATAATTCGGATTTCCCTGCCATTGCCCCAAAAGGAACCCGCCTGTGATGATGTCCACGGAGGAGTTGCTGGCTGCTTATCCTGCAGACCGCGTGCGCGCCACCAAAGCGCGTTTGCTGCGCTTCTGGGAGGGGGACGACCTGGGGCGACCGCCTGTCGTCGTCAACCGGGCCGGACCGAAGTATAACCAGCAATACGACCTGGAGACGATGATGCAGAACGCGCTCCAGTGCCTGGCGCCGGAAGCCTTCCTGCCGGGCGATAATGTCCCCGGTTTCTGGTCTGATCTGGGGCCCTTGGTGCTGGCGAGCGGGTTTGGCGGCCACATTCGCAATGAAGAAACGCCGCCCTGGATTGACCCGGTATTCTATGAGCCGGAGGGAGTAGACGCCCTGCCGGAGCCGCGCCTGGAAGATGGTTTGGCGGGGGAATGCATCCGTCGCGCACGGATCTTCCTGGAGCGTTGTGAAGGAAAGATAGACGTGCGCCCGCTGGATATGCAGGGGCCGTTGAACACCGCGGGGCTGGTGTGGGAGCAAGAGCGCTTCCTGATGGCGATGCACACCGATCCGAAAGCCGTGCACCGGTTGATGGACCGGGTGACCCGACACACCATCGCGGTGTTCCGCGCGTTTCAAGATGCCTTCGGGCCACAACTCATCCAGCCGTTCTACCCGGAGATATGGATGCCGGCAGCGCTGGGGGTGGGGATCACGGAAGACTTAATGCCGTTGATCTCGGCGCGGGCATATCGGGAGTTCGGCCTGCCCTACACCACGCGCATCGCCGAAACGTTCGGTGGGCTCTATATCCATTGCTGCGGTGCATTCGAGCGGCATCTGCCGGCCCTGGCGGAGATCCCCAACCTGCGCGGGATCGAGTTTCACTACCCGTATACCCGGCCCGAAGCCGTGCAAGAGGTGCTGGGCGATGGACGGCGGGTGTTCATCATCCGGCGTGGACCGCATGCCGAAGCCCAATTCCCGGATCCCGTGGATTTCACCCGATTCGTGCGGGGCTATTGGGAACGCGGGATGCGTTTGATGATTATGCTCGATGATGCGCCCGACAACCCGGAGCTATTGAAGCGGCATCTGGATGCCCTGGGTCTGACCGATGCCTGGGGTGCAGCGCCCGAGAGCATTTACACTCGGCACACCGTTAAAGATATACTATGACTTCCACTGAAACCAAATTGCCCCGGACCTCCCGCTATACAGGCTATCGCCTGTGGGAGAAGGCCGCGCCTTACGTCTTTGTCTCGCCATTTTTCATCCTGTTCGCCATTTTCGGCGCGTTTCCCATTGTCTATTCGCTCTACATCAGCTTCCACGACTGGCAGGGGCTGCGGCCCGGCGAGTTCATCGGCCTGCAAAACTACCGACTGATGCTGGGCGACCCGCAATTCCACAAGGCGATGCTCAACACGTTTGTGGTGGGGCTGGGCTACGTCCCGATCATGATCTTGCTGGCTCTGGGCTTCGCCACCATCCTGACCCGCAAAATCCGGTTTCAGGGCGTCTATCGGCTGGCCTACTTCCTGCCCGTGATCACGTCGCTGGTCGTGGTGGGCATCGTTTTCAGCTTCCTGTTCGGTTCGCCCTACACGCCGCTGGCCCCGCTCTTCGCGGCGCTGGGGTTCCAGGGCGCCAGCATGTTGAGCAATCCGGCGCTGATCAAGCCGGCCATCGTGTTGATGTCGCTGTGGCGGTGGACGGGCTACAACATGATGATCATGCTCGCCGGTTTGCAAACCATCCCGGAGGAGCTGTACGACGCCGGCAAGATTGACGGGACGAGCGGCATCCAGGCCTTTCGGCACATCACCGTGCCCCTGATGTCACGGGTGATCGCGTTTTCGGCGATCCTCTCGACCATCGGCACCTTCAACCTGTTCGACGAAGTCTATATGCTGGTGGGCCGGACGGGCGGCGTGGGAGAGGCCGGGCTGGTGACGGGGCTGCTGATTTATCGCACGGCGTTTCAGAGTTATCGCTTCGGGTACGCAGCTTCGATTGCTTACGCCGTCGCCGTCGTGATTGTGGCGCTCTCGCTGTTGCAAATGCTGGTCAGCGAGCGCACGGTGTCCGAATGATGGGATCGGGGAAAGACGTATGAGCACGGTTGAGTTGAGCGAACGGGAAACAGTAAACGCGCAAGTCGCCACGGGACGCCGGCGCATCAATCTGCGCGGCATCCTGACGCACGTCGTCTTGATGGGCTTCCTGCTGGTTTTCATGTTCCCGTTCTACTGGATGCTGTCGTCGGCGTTCAAGCCGCTGCCCGACCAGTACGCGGTGCCCATCCAGTGGTGGCCGCACAACCCCACCTTCCAGGCGTTCGGCGAGGTGCTGGGGCTGATCCCGTCGAAGGCCATCGAGGGGCGCGGCGGGGTGACCATCACGCAGACGATGCTGAACAGCGCGATCATCGCGATCATATTCACCCTGGGGGCGGTCTTCCTCGCCTCGCTGGCGGGGTTCGCCTTCGCCAAGCTGCGCTTCAAGGGCCGCAACGCCCTTTTCGTCTTCATGCTCGCCACGATGATGATCCCCAACAGTGTGGGGCTGATCCCGAACTACATGATCATGGCGCGGTTCGGGTGGATCAACACCTGGCTGCCGCTGATTGTGCCGGGGCTGGCGAGCGCGTTCAACGTCTTCTGGATGCGCCAGTATATGACCACCGTGCCGGACGAGATGATCGAGGCCGCGCAGATTGACGGGTGCGGGCCGTTCGGCATCTACTGGCGGGTGGTGCTGCCGGTGGTGTTGCCGGGGCTGGCCGCGCTGGCGATCTTCACCTTCATGGCGAGTTGGAATGCCTTCCTCGCGCCGCTGATCTATCTCAATGACGCCGATAAGTACACGGCGCCGCTGGCGCTCTCGCTGCTCAATTCTGTGGTGCAAGGCCAACCGACGCCGATCAGCCTGGTGTTCGCCGCTTCGGTGATCTCGATCCTGCCGATCCTGCTGCTCTTCCTCTTCGCCCAGCGCTACTTCGTCGCCGGGCTGACGGCGGGCAGCATCAAGTAAGCGCCAGGCCTGACAGGTTTGCGAAACCTGTCAGGTCTCAATACCCAATTCGGTTCTAACCCCGGCGGACGGGTCGGGGGCGGCCCGCCCGCCGGGCGTGGACATACTGTACCTCCTTGAGTGGGCCGGGCTTCCGGGGGCGGAAGCCCGGTTCGCGCGTGCGGTCGGATTCTGATAAACTAGGAATCAATCCGATCTTTACCTGCGTAGCCTGACCGACCACTTCGTAGTAACGGCTTCAGCCGTTGGGGGGCGCGACAACGGCTGAAGCCGTTACTACGAAGGAGAGTTTCGGATAGATTCTAAAGTGACCCATCCGGAGGACAAACGCCATGAACCCACGCGAGATCATGCTGGAGACGCTGCACCACCGGCAGCCGCCGCAGACGCCGTACAGCCTCGGCTTCGAGGGCGACACCGCGGAACAACTGGACGCCTACTATGGCGGCCCCGACTGGCGCGCGCGCCTGATCCCCTATATGGTGCAGGTCGGCGCGGTGGACACCGACCTGAAGGAGCCGGTGGACGATATTCGCTTCCGCGACGGGTACGGCGGCGTCTGGCGGCACGACCGGCGGCCCTGGCACCTGGAGACCCCGCCGCTGGCTCAGCCATCCTTCGACGGCTACACATTTCCCGCGCCGGAACGGTTCCTCCGGCCCGACTGGAAGGAGGCCGCGCGGCGCACCATCGTCGAGACGCCCGACGCGCTGCACATCGCCATGCTGGGCTGGGGCCTGTTCGAGCGCAGTTGGAACCTGCGCGGGTTCGAGAACTTGCTCACCGACGTGGTGACCGCGCCCGACTTCTTCGAGGAGACGCTGGATCGCCTGACCGCGCTCTATCTGGAATTTGTCGAATATAGCGCCGAGCTGCCCGTGGACGCGATCTGGTTCGGCGACGATTGGGGCGATCAGCGCGGCATCATCATCGGCCCGAAGCGCTGGCGGCAGTATCTCAAGCCGCGCTGGGCGAAGATCTACGCGGCGGTGCATCGCCACGGCATGTTCGTCATCCACCACTCCTGCGGCTCCGTGGCCGACATCATGCCCGACATCATCGAGATCGGCATGGACGTGCTGGAGAGCGTGCAGCCCGAGGCGGCGGGGATGAACCCCTACGAGTTGAAGCGCCGATGGGGTGATAAGCTCACCTTCTTCGGCGGGCTGGGCAGCCAGAGCACCATCCCCTTCGGGACGCCGGAGGAAATCCGCGCCGAGGTGCGCCGGCTCCGTGCGGAGATGGGGCGCGACGGCGGCTACATCCTCTCCCCCGCGAAGGCGCTGCAACCGGGCACGCCAACGGAGAACGCGGCCGCGGTGTTCGAGGCGTTTGTGGAAGAGTGACACGGCCAACACGGATGGGAGCTAACACGGATTGGCGCACACGCATGCACGGATTAGCAAACGTCCAGGTAACCCATCCGTGTTGGCTAACCCATCCGTGTTGGCTGCCCATCCGTGTGGGCTCAATTTCATGACCGAAAAGGAGAACGACACATCATGCAGAAGCAACCTTTCGATGCAGGCTGGCGATTTTATCTGGGCGAGCCGCCCTTCGCGGCCTGGCGGCCGGTGGACGACTCGTCGTGGCAGGCGGTGACGCTGCCGCACGACTGGAGCATCGGGCTGGCGCGCGGGGCCGACGAACCGAGCAACCACTCGGGCGGGTACTTCCCGATGGGCCGCGGCTGGTATCGGCATACGGTTGAGGTCCCCGAAGCGTGGCGCGGCAAGCGCGTGCTGATCGAGTTCGAGGGCGTCTACATGAACGCCGAGATCGCCCTCGACGAGAACTTCCTGGGCCGCCACCCCTACGGCTACACCAGCTTCACGGTAGACCTCACGCCCTATCTTAAGTATGGCGAGACGCAAACGCTCACCGTCACGGTGGACAACTCGCACCAGCTCAACAGCCGGTGGTACTCCGGGTCGGGCATCTACCGGCACGCGTGGCTGCTGGTGGCCGAGCCGGCCCACATCGCGCACCGGGGCGTGCGCGTGACCACGCCCGTCGTCACCGCCACCGTCTCCACCGTGCGGGCCGTGACGACCGTGGTCAACGCGCGGGATGCGGAGGCCGGCATGACGTTGCAGACGCGTATCCTCGCGCCCGACGGCGGCCTCACCGCGCAGACGGCGACGCAGATCACCCTGGCGGCGGGCGCGACGCTGGACGCGGATCAAGAACTCAGTGTCGGCGCGCCGCAACTCTGGTCGCCCGACGCGCCGAACCTCTACACGTTGGAGAGCGAGCTGCTGGTGGACGGCGCGACGGTAGACGCCGAGACCACGCCCTTCGGGATTCGCACGGTGGCGGTGGACCCGGCGCGCGGCTTCCTGCTGAATGGCGCGCCGATCTTGATGAAGGGCGGCTGCGTGCATCACGACAACGGCGTGCTGGGCGCGGCCTCGTATGATCGCGCGGAGGAGCGCAAGGTCGAGATTCACAAGGCGTCGGGCTATAACGCGATCCGCTGCGCGCACAACCCGCCCGCGCCGGCCTTCCTCGACGCGTGCGACCGGCTGGGGATGCTGGTGATTGACGAGGCGTTCGACTGCTGGCGCGTGGGCAAGAACGTGGGCGATTATCACGTGACGTTCGACGCGTGGCAGGAACGCGATATCGCGAGCATGGTGCGGCGCGACCGCAACCACCCCAGCGTAGTGATGTGGAGCATCGGCAATGAGCTGGTGGAGCGCGACGGGCGGTCGGAGGGTGGCGCGATCGCGCAGATGCTGGCCGCCGAGGTGCGCGCGCTCGACCCGACGCGGCCGATCACCGCGGCGATCTGCGACACGTTCGACGGCAAGCGGAAGTGGGAAGATACCGACGCCGTGTTCGCCCCGCTGGACGTGGGCGGCTACAACTACCTGTGGGAGCGCTACGAGGCGGATCACGCGCGCCATCCGGGGCGGCTGATGGCCGGCACCGAGTCCTTCCCGATTCAGGCGTTGGACAACTGGAACGCCGTCGAGGCGCACCCCTGGGTGATCGGCGACTTCGTATGGACTTCGCTCGACTACCTGGGCGAGGCGGGCATCGGCCGCGAGGATTTCACCGAGAGCGGCGAACCGAACATCTTCCTGGGCGCGTACCCGTGGCATCAGGCCAACTGCGGCGACCTGGACCTGTGCGGGTTCAAGCGGCCCCAGTCCTACTACCGCGACATCCTCTGGAACGAGGGCGCGCAGGTTTACATCGTGGTGCATCAGCCCACGCCAGAGGGGATGAAGAGCGCGCTGACGCGGTGGGGCTGGCCCGACGCACAGGCGAGCTGGAACTGGCCGGGCCGCGAGGGCGAGACGCTGAAGGTGGACGTCTACTCGTCGTGCGAGCAGGTGGAGCTGCTGCTGAACGACAAGTCGCTGGGCACGCAGCGGACGGGCAAGGCCGAGCGCTACACGGCGACCTTCGAGGTTCCGTATGCGCCGGGCGTGCTGCGCGCCGTCGGCACGATCGGGATTCACCCCTGCGAAGAGGCGACGCTGGTCACGGTGGGCGAGGCGGCCGCGATCCGGCTGACCCCCGACCGCGCGAGCATCAACGCGGCGGCGGGCGACCTGAGCTACGTCACCGTCGAGGTGGTGGATAGCGAGGGGCGGCTGCACCCGCTGGCGGATCACGAGATCACGTTCGCGGTGGAGGGGCCGGGCGTGTTGCTCGCCGTGGGCAACGCCAACCCCGTGAGCGAGGAACTCTACGTGGGCGATCATCGTCGCGCCTTCCGGGGCCGCTGCCTCGCGGTGGTCGCCTCGACCGGCGAGGCCGGCGAGATTCGACTAAGTGCGACGGCCGCGGGGCTGGTGGCCGCGGAGACGGTGGTGGTCTCGGGCTAACACGGATTGGGCTCACACGGATGGGCTCGCACGGCTAACACGGATTGGGCCAACACGAATCGAGCTAACACGGATTGGGGTGGACGCGATCCGTGTTAGCCGTGCGCAGCATCCGTGTTGGCCGTGTTTTCCGTGTTTTCCGTGGTAAAATCGCCGTCAGGAGGTGCTCACATGGAAGCTGAAATTACATCGGGCGATGGGTTTGTGGTCATCGGGGTGAAGTACCGGGGCCGCAACGAGCATAAGGAGATCCCGGCGCTGTGGGGCGAGTTCTTCCCGCGGCTGGGCGAGATTGACGGCCTCGCCGATACGGGCGTCTACTACGGCGTGATGGGCAACTACGACAGGGCGACCGGCGCGTTCGACTACGTGGCCGGAGCCGAGGTGCTGCCCGACACGGCAACGCCGGAGGGGATGGCCCGCTGGGAGGTGCCGCCGGGGACCTACGCGGTGCTCACCTTCCCGTTCAACCGGATCATGCAGGCGCTGGACTACATGCACAACAGTTGGCCGGCGGAGGCGGGCTATCATCACACCGGCGGCCCGGAATATGAGTATTACGGGCTGAGCTTCGAGCCGGACGACCCGGCGACGGAGATGCAGTTCTACATGCCGGTGGAGAGGAATTTGGGATTACGAAATTCGTTCGTACCCCAGACCTGACAGGTTTTCGGAAACCTGTCAGGTCTCGCGCGGCTATTGATATTATGCACATATGGGGATATAATCATTATAGGTGCGCGATGATCGCAGATGCATAGAAGGTAAAGACAAAGATGGATAAGCAAGATATTTCGCTCTACACCGACCTCAGCGGCGCGGAACTGCCCGATCACGTCACGGGTCACCATGCGGATGAACCCGCGCCGGTGAGCTACTCCGCGAAGACCCTGCAACACGGCCGGCATCCGACCAACCTGCGCCGGATGGAGAACCCGGACGCCCACGCCACCTGCGTCGGCTGGTGCAGCGAGGTGATGGAGATCTACGTGCGGGTGGACGGCGAACGGATCACCGAGGCGACGTTCTGGGCGGATGGCTGTATATCTACCACGGCGTGCGCGGACATGCTGACGACGATGGCGTGCGGCAAGACGCCGGAGGAAGCGGCGGCGATCGCCCCGGAAACGCTGATTGCGGCGCTGGACGGCCTGCCCCATAAGAGCCACCATTGCGCAGAGTTGGCGGTGGAGACCCTGCGCGCGGCGCTTGCCGAGTTGCCGCGCGGATAGCGCGCGCTCTCCTTTGTAGTGACGGCTTTAGCCGTTGTGTGGCCCCTAACGGCTGAAGCCGTCACTACGAAGGGGGACGAAGCACGATTTTCGGATGGATTCTTCGTAACCCGATGCGGGCGACTCAGAAAGGAGGCGCGACTATGTATAAGAAGATTCTGGTACCCCTGGATGGTTCGGCGTTCAGCGAACGGGCGCTGCCGCTGGCCGAGACGCTGGCGCACGCCCTGGACGCGCGGCTGATCCTGCTGCGCGTCGTCAGCGGCGCGGCCTCATCGGGTGTAGACCCGACCGAGGCGCAAGCTTACCTGACGGCGCTGGAAACCGGGGTGTTCCGGCGGGGTGTGGCCTGCGAGATCGCCACGCCGTATGGCGACGCGGCCGACGGCATTCTTATGGAGGCCGCACTGCAGAGCGCCGACCTGATCGTGATGTGTACGCATGGCCGCTCGGGCCTGGGGCGCTGGATCTATGGCTCGGTGGCCGAACAGGTGGTCAACCACAGCACGACGCCCGTCCTGCTGGTGCGCCCCACGGGCGAGATCCCCACGCTGGCCGCCGGGCCGGAACCGTTGGCGGTGCTCGTGCCCCTGGATGGATCGCCCTTCGCCGAAGCGACGTTGCCCCACGCGGAAGCGCTCGCCCGCGCCCTCGATGCCCGGCTGCTGCTGCTGCGCGCGCTCGAGCCGCCAGTCGTCACCACGTATGAATTCGTCGTGACCAGCATGGTCGTCGGTTCGCTCGAAGAGCAGCGGCAGCAAGCCGAGGCGTACTTGGGCCGGGTCGCCGGCAAGCTCCGCGACGACGGCCTGACGGTGCAGACGATGGCCAGAGAAGGGTGGCCCGCCGACGCCATCGTGCGCGAGGCGGTGGAGTCGGGCGCGCAACTGATCGTCATGGCAACGCACGGGCGCAGCGGGGTCGAGCGGCTGCTGCTGGGCAACGTGGCGCTGGAAGTCGTGCGGCGCAGCCTGCTGCCGGTGCTGCTCGTCCGCCCCGGCCAGAGTTGACAGGTGTCCCAGAAACCCGGTTTCTTCAGCTTAGCTGGAAACCGGGTTTCTACATGCGCGGCCAGACCTGACAGGTTTTCGGAAACCTGTCAGGTCTGGTACAATCACGCGGCAAACACAGGATTGAGGAGTGTGTTGTGGTGTTAGAACTCGATCGCATTACGACCGACCCGGACGTGCTGGGCGGCAAAGCGTGCATTCGGGGGATGCGCATTTCCGTCGCGCTGATCTTGAATCTCGTCGCCAATGGAATGACGGTGCAGGAAATTATTGCAGAGTATCCCGACCTCGCACCGGAGGATATTCAGCAGTCGCTCCAATATGCCGCGCGGATGATGGATGACGCGATCTATGCACCGCTGGCAGCGGCATGAAATTCTTGCTGGATATGGGCCTTGCCCGGAGTTCGGCCTTATGGTTGCGCACCCAGGGGTTCGATGCCGTGCATCTGCGCGAGCAGAACCTGCAGCGGCTTAGCGACGCGCTGATTATCGAGAAAGCGCTGGCTGAAAACCGCATTATCCTCACCCATGATCTCGATTTTACGCGGATTGTGGCATTGAGTCGCGAGCAAGCGCCCAGTGTTGTGACGTTTCGCCTCTCCAACATGCGCGCTGAACAGGTCAATCTTCGGTTGGAAGATTTACTGACTCGCTTCAGCGACGTGCTCAGCGCCGGCGCGTTGATTAGCGTCACCGACCAGGCTGTCCGCGTCCGGTCGCTCCCCGTGACGCGTTAGCGCCGCTTGTAGAAATGAACGGCCAGACCTGACAGGTTTCCGGAAACCTGTCAGGTCTGAAACGACCATCCGGCACATCGTAGCGTATAATTCCTCTCATGCGCCACGCCCTCGACAGCGATCCCGCGTTCCTGCCTGCCCTGCTGCGGATCGCCGCGCCCATCGCCCTGCAAGAGCTGGTCTTCGCGCTGCTCAACGCCTTCGACATGTTCATGATCGGGCAGCTCGGTGAGACGCAACTCGCCGCGGCGACGCTGGCGAACCAGTTCTTCTTCCTGCTGGCCGTGCTGATCTTCGGCCTCGGCACGGGCGGGGCGGTGTTCGGGGCGCAGTTCTGGGGCAAGCGCGACGTCGCGGGGATCCGCCAGGTGTTGGGGCTGACGCTGACCATCGCGCTGACGGCGGGCGCGCTCTTCTCGCTGACGGCGATCTTCGCGCCCGCCGCGGTGCTGCGCCTCTACACCGCCGACCCCGCGGTGATCGCCCTGGGCAGCCGCTATCTGCGGATCATCGGGCTCGGCTTCCTGCCGTTCGTGGTGAGCAACGCCTATATGTTCCTCCTTAGGAGTCTGGGGCAGGTGCGGCTGCCGGTGACCGTGATCATCGTAAGCCTGTTGCTGAAGAGCGGGCTGGCCTATCTGCTGATCTTCGGGGGCGCCGGGCTGCCGCAGATGGGCGCGCTGGGGCTGGCGACGGCGACCGCGATCATGCGCTATGGCCTGACCGGGGCGCTGCTGATCGGCGTCTACCGCGGGCGCGGGCCGCTGGCCGCGAGCGTCCGCGAGATGGCCGGCTACGTGCGCGAGAGCTGGCTGATCCGCCGCTTCGCGCTGATCGCCGCGCCGGTGATCGCCAGTGAGTTCCTGTGGGCGCTGGCGGGCAGCGTCTACCAGGGGGTCTACGGGCGGGTGGGGACGGACGCCGTGGCCGCGGTGAGCATTTCGGCCACCATCGAGAACATCGCGTTCGTGCCGTTCAGCGGGCTGGCCGCGGGCGCGGCGACCCTGATCGGGAACAGCATCGGCGCGGGCGACGAGGCGCGCACCCCCGCCTGGGCGCGGCGCACGCTGGTGATCACGACGGCGGTGGGCGCGCTGATGGGCGGGCTGCTGCTGCTGGCGTCGCGCGTCGTGCCGGGGTTCTATGACATCGCCCCGGCGACGCAGGCCGCGGCGGCCGCGGTGATGGTGGTGATGGCGTTCACAGTGATCCAGCGCACCTCGAACCTGGTGATGCTGGCGGGCATCCTGCGCAGCGGCGGCGACACGCGCTTCGCCGCGGTGATTGACGTGGGCGCGGCCTGGCTGGTGGGCATCCCCACGGCGATCGTGCTGGGGCTGGTGTTGAAGCTGCCGATCCAGTACGTGGTGCTGGCCGTCTTCGCGGAGGAGACGGTGAAGTACCTGCTGAGCCTGCGCCGGGTGCTCTCGAACCGCTGGGCGAACAACGT